>NZ_FLRH01000003.1:1206250-1506875 GCF_900089585.1 Micromonospora sediminicola
GGCGGATGCGGCTCGAAGACGTCTGGCTCCGCTACCACCGGCACGGCCCGTGGGTGCTGCGGCAGGTCGAGGTGGCGATCGGTCCGGGTGAGGTCGCGGTCGTGCTCGGCCGCAACGGCGCGGGCAAGTCCACGCTGCTCCAGCTCGCCGCCGGGGTGCTGCGGCCGACCCGGGGCCGGGTGGCCGACCGGCCGCCGACCGTCGGCTGGGTGCCGGAGCGGTTCCCCGCCGACCAGCCGTTCACCG
Organism: Micromonospora sediminicola; assembly: GCF_900089585.1. Lineage (NCBI taxonomy): Bacteria > Bacillati > Actinomycetota > Actinomycetes > Micromonosporales > Micromonosporaceae > Micromonospora > Micromonospora sediminicola. The sequence goes on from NZ_FLRH01000003.1 coordinate 1,206,497, forward strand.
TCGGGGCCTACCTGTCCGCGATGGGTCGCGTCGCCGGCCTCCCGGGGCCTGCCGCCGACCGGGCGGTGCGGCACTGGGTCGAGCGGCTGGGCCTGAGCCGGTTCCACGGCGTGCGCCTGCCGCAGCTGTCCAAGGGCACCGCCCAGAAGGTCGGCCTGGCGCAGGCGCTGCTGCGGCCGCCCGGCCTGCTGGTGCTCGACGAGCCCTGGGAGGGGCTGGACGCGGCGGCCCGCCAGCTGGTCCCCGAGATGATCGGCGAGGTGCTGGCCGACGGTGGCGCGGTGCTGGTCAGCGACCACCGCGGGGAGACGGTCCGCCTGCCGGGCGCGCGGCAGTGGTCGGTCACCGCCGGCACGCTGACGGAGGCCGTGCCGTCCGATGGCCCGGCCGTCGCGGTGGTCGAGCTGGCGGTGCCGGTCGCGGGGCTGGCCGCCGCCGTCGCCCGGCTGCGTGCCGACGGCCACCAGGTCCTGCGGGTACGCGAGCACGCGGCCCCGCCCACCGTCGGGTCACCGGAGCCGGCCGCGGAGGCCGACGGCTCCGGCGAACGGGCGTTCGCCCCCGAGCCGGGCCCCACCGATCCGCCGGCCGCCGACTCCGACGCCGACCCGGAGGTGCCGGTCGCCGGCTCCGACGCCGACCCGAGGGGGCCGGTCGCCGGTTCCGGTGCCGAGCCGGAAATTCCGGCCGCCGACTCCGACGCCGAGCCGGGGGTGCCGGTCGCCGGTTCCGGTGCCGAGCCGGGGGTGCCGGTCGCTGGTTCCGGTGCCGAGCTGGGGGTGCCGGCCGCAGGCTCCGACGACAACCTGGAGGTCCCGGTCGCCGGCGCCGATCGTTCCGGGGTGGCCTCGGAGGTGGGCCGGTGATCGCCCTGGTCCGGCTGCGGCTGGCCGGCTTCGTGCGGACCGGGCGGGCGCTGGCGCCGGTGCTGGCCGGCCTGCTCGTGCTGGGGATCCTGCACGGCGGCGGTCGGGCCCGGCCGGCGGAGGCCTACGGGGTGTCCGCGGTGGTGCTGTTCCCGGTGCTGGCCTGGCAGACCAAGATCCTGCTGGACGTCGAGCCCGACGTGCAGCGCCGGCTGGCCCGGGTGGTGGTCGGGCCGGTCCGGGAGCGGCTCGCCGGCCTGCTCGCGGCGTTCCTGGCCGGGCTCGCCGTGGTGGTGGTCGCGCTGGCGGTGCCGTGGCCGCTCGGCGGGGTGACGCCGGCCGCCGGGCCGGGGGAGCGGTCAGTCCTCGTCGGGGTGGTCCTCGGGCTCTGGGCGCACCTGCTCGCCCTGCCGGCCGCGGTGGCGCTCGGCGCCCTGGCCAGCCGGGCGATCACCCGCAGCGCGGGCTACGGGGTGGCGGTGCTGGCGGTGGGCGCGGTCGGGGTGGTGGTGTTCGGCCTCTCCGACTCGGTGGCGCCGTGGCTGGTCCCGCCGGTGATGGCCACCGCGCGGGCGGTGACCGGTCCGGTCTCGCCCGGCGCCGGCCTGCTCCTCACGGGGTGGGCGGCGCTCTGGGCGGTGGTGGCGCTGGCCGGCTACTCCTGGGGTCGCCGCACCCGGGCCTGACCCGGGTGGGTGACCGGGAGCACACGGGGCGATTTGGCGCTGCGCGAGGCGTCGCGTAACCTGGTGCGGTAGTTCCACCCAAAGACCGCTGGTCACCGTGCCCGGGCACGGTCGAAGGTCCCGCGACGACGGGCGACCCGCGCAGGGCGGCAAGCGAAACTCGGTGTCACGCACGGTCCGCCGACTGTGCCTGTGCCGCCGGCCCTCGCCCCGTGCGCCCTGCGCCGGGGCTTTTCTCGTTGTCGTGGTGTCTCCGCCGCCGTCGCGAGTTCCTCGTCGCCGGCGTACCAGCTCCGAGCAACGAGAGAGGAGGGACATGGCGGACAAGCCGATCCGGGCCGACAAGGCCACGGCCGTCGCCGAGCTGACCGAGAGCTTCCGCGCCGCGGGAGCCACCGTGCTCACCGAGTACCGCGGGCTCACGGTTTCGCAGCTCACCCAGCTGCGACGCTCGCTCGGCAAGGAGACCAGCTACACGGTCGCGAAGAACACGCTGGCCAAGCGTGCCGCGGCCGATGCGGGCATCTCCGGCCTCGATGAGCTGTTCACCGGTCCTACCGCGCTGACTTTCGTTTCGGGCGACGTCGTCGAGGCGGCGAAGGGCCTTCGCGACTTCGCGAAGGCCAACCCGAAGCTCGTCATCAAGGGCGGTGTCTTCGAGGGCAAGGCCATTTCCGCGGCCGAGGTCACGAAGCTCGCCGACCTGGAGTCCCGCGAGGTGCTGCTGGCCAAGCTGGCCGGTGCCATGAAGGGCAACCTGAGCAAGGCCGCGGCCCTGTTCCAGGCTCCGCTCGCCAAGACCGCGCGTCTGGCGGCCGCCCTGCAGGACAAGCGCGAAAAGGAAGAGGGCGCCGAGGCGGCCTGAGGCCCCGCGGCGCACCCACGTTCTTAGTTTTCACTTGTAGAAAGGACGCCAGACATGGCGAAGCTCAGCACCGACGAGCTGCTCGACGCGTTCAAGGAGATGACGCTGATCGAGCTCTCCGAGTTCGTGAAGCAGTTCGAGGAGACCTTCGAGGTCACCGCCGCCGCGCCGGCCGCGATGATGATGGCGGGCCCGGCCGCCGGCGGTGCCGCCGCCGAGGCCGAGCCGGAGAAGGACGAGTTCGACGTCATCCTCGACGCCGACGGTGGCAAGAAGATCCAGGTCATCAAGGTCGTGCGCGAGCTGACCGGCCTGGGCCTCAAGGAGGCCAAGGACCTGGTCGAGGCCGCTCCGAAGGCCGTCCTGGAGAAGGCCAACAAGGAGACCGCCGAGAAGGCCAAGGCCAAGCTCGAGGGCGAGGGCGCCAAGGTCACCCTCAAGTGACCTTGCGTTGACCTGACGCGCGTCCGGCTCACGTGAGCCGGGGCACACCGCGTCGCGGCGGGCGGTGATCCGGGAACGGATCACCGCCCGCCGTGTTGGTGGTGCCCGACGGCAGTGGCGTGAGCAGGGCGTACAGGTTCCTCGCACCGGCTTCCCAGCGATGCCCGCCGGTAGCCCGTCGGTGGGAAAGACACCCCGAGCGGTAACCGGCCCTTGACGCGGCACCGGCCCGGCAGGCACGCTGACATCAGCAAGACCTTCCGCGCTTGCAACGGCCGCCTCTCGGGTAAGGCAACGGCAGCACCACCGCCGCGGCACCCGAGCGGACCGGCAGGAGCGTCGCGTTCCGAGCGGCCCGGTGGACCCGGTTTTTCGAGGTCCCAGGGCTTGTTCCGCGACGACCTGCGGGGTGGGCTGGACAGCGGTTAGCCTCTCGGCTACACTGCTAGTTTGCGCTGCCTTCCGACTTGACCCCTGCTCGGAAATGTCCGTTTGTGGATATTTCTGGTGGGGTCATTGGAGTGCACGCGTACCAGCCGTTCTGCAGCACCGGTCCTCGGAAGGACGCATCTTGGCAGCTTCCCGCCCTGCGAAGACCAGTCGTACGTCGAGCGCATTCGCGCCCCGCCGAGTTTCTTTCGGTCGGATCACCGAACACCTCGAGGTCCCCAACCTCCTCGCCATCCAGAACGAGTCCTTCGACTGGCTCGTCGGCAACGAGGCTTGGCAGGGCCGGTCGGCGGACGACCCGCACGCACGCTCGGGTCTCGCGGAGATCCTCGACGAGATCAGTCCCATTGAGGACTTCTCCGGCACCATGTCGCTCTCCTTCTCGGCTCCGCGCTTCGACGAGGTCAAGGCCTCGATCGAGGAGTGCAAGGAGAAGGACCTGACCTACTGCGCGCCACTGTTCGTGACCGCGGAGTTCACCAACAACACCACTGGCGAGATCAAGAGCCAGACGGTGTTCATGGGTGACTTCCCGATGATGACGCCGAAGGGCACCTTCATCATCAACGGCACCGAGCGCGTCGTGGTCAGCCAGCTCGTCCGCTCGCCGGGCGTGTACTTCGACAAGCAGCCGGACAAGACCTCCGACCGCGACCTCTCCAGCGTCAAGGTCATCCCGAGCCGGGGTGCCTGGCTGGAGTTCGACATCGACAAGCGCGACACGGTCGGCGTCCGCATCGACCGTAAGCGTCGGCAGGCCGTCACCGTCCTGCTCAAGGCCATCGGGTGGTCCGCGGAGCGCATCCGCGAGAAGTTCGGCTGGTCCGAGCTGATGATGACCACGCTCGAGAAGGACCACATCGCCGGGCAGGACGAGGCCCTGCTCGACATCTACCGGAAGCTCCGCCCTGGCGAGCCGCCGACCCGTGAGAACGCCCAGACCCTGCTCGACAACCTCTTCTTCAACCCGAAGCGGTACGACGTCGCCAAGGTCGGGCGCTACAAGTTCAACAAGAAGCTCGAGCTGGACGTGCCGATCACCACCGGCACGCTCACCGAGGACGACATCGTCGCCACCGTGGAATACCTCTGCCGGCTGCACGCCGGTGAGGAGGGCTACGAGGCCGACGACATCGACCACTTCGGCAACCGTCGCCTGCGTACCGTGGGCGAGCTGATCCAGAACCAGGTCCGGGTGGGTCTCTCCCGGATGGAGCGGGTCGTCCGCGAGCGGATGACCACCCAGGACGTCGAGGCGATCACGCCGCAGACCCTGATCAACATCCGCCCGGTGGTGGCGGCGATCAAGGAGTTCTTCGGCACGTCGCAGCTGTCCCAGTTCATGGACCAGACCAACCCGCTGGCGGGTCTGACCCACCGGCGCCGGCTGAGCGCGCTCGGCCCGGGTGGTCTGTCCCGTGAGCGGGCCGGCTTCGAGGTCCGCGACGTGCACCCGTCCCACTACGGCCGGATGTGCCCGATCGAGACGCCGGAAGGCCCGAACATCGGCCTGATCGGCGCGCTCTCCACCTTCGCCCGGGTCAACCCGTTCGGCTTCATCGAGACGCCGTACCGGAAGGTCATCGACGGTCGGGTCACCGACCAGATCGACTACCTGACCGCGGACGAGGAGGACCGGTTCGTCAAGGCGCAGGCCAACGCCCCGCTGCGGGCCGACGGCACGTTCGCCGAGGACCGGGTCCTGGTCCGCCGTAAGGGCGGCGAGACCGAGGACGTCGCGCCCGGCGCCGTGGACTACATGGACGTGTCGCCGCGGCAGATGACCTCGGTCGCCACCGCGATGATCCCGTTCCTCGAGCACGACGACGCCAACCGCGCGCTCATGGGCGCGAACATGCAGCGTCAGGCGGTGCCGCTGGTCAAGGCCGAGGCCCCGCTGGTCGGCACGGGCATGGAGTACCGCGCGGCCGTGGACGCCGGCGACGTGGTCGTCGCCGAGGTCGGCGGTGTGGTCGAGGACCTGTGCGCGGACTACATCACGGTCCACCAGGACGACGGCCACCGCCGGACGTACCTGCTGCACAAGTTCCGCCGCTCCAACGCCGGCTCCTGCGTCAACCAGAAGCCGGTCGTCTTCGAGGGCGACCGCGTCGAGGCCGGCCAGGTCATCGCCGACGGTCCGTGCACCGACGAGGGCGAGATGGCGCTCGGACGCAACCTGCTGGTGGCGTTCATGTGCTGGGAGGGCCACAACTACGAGGACGCGATCATCCTGTCGCAGCGCCTCGTGCAGCAGGACGTGCTCACCTCGATCCACATCGAGGAGCACGAGGTCGACGCCCGGGACACCAAGCTCGGCCCGGAGGAGATCACCCGCGACATCCCGAACGTCAGCGAGGAGATGCTCGCCGACCTCGACGAGCGCGGCATCATCCGGATCGGCGCCGAGGTCGTCCCCGGCGACATCCTGGTCGGCAAGGTCACGCCGAAGGGCGAGACCGAGCTGACCCCCGAGGAGCGGCTGCTCCGCGCGATCTTCGGTGAGAAGGCGCGCGAGGTCCGTGACACCTCGCTGAAGGTGCCGCACGGCGAGACCGGCACGGTCATCGGTGTGCGTACCTTCTCCCGCGAGGACGGCGACGAGCTGCCCCCGGGCGTGAACGAGCTGGTGCGGGTCTACGTGGCCCAGAAGCGCAAGATCCAGGACGGTGACAAGCTCGCGGGCCGCCACGGCAACAAGGGCGTCATCTCCAAGATCCTGCCGGTCGAGGACATGCCGTTCCTGGAGGACGGCACCCCGGTCGACATCGTGCTGAACCCGCTCGGTGTGCCGTCCCGGATGAACATCGGCCAGGTCCTGGAGACCCACCTCGGGTGGGTGGCCAAGACCGGCTGGAGCGTCGACGGTGACGACGAGGAGTGGAAGCGCCAGCTCAAGTCGATCAACGCGCACGAGTCCGAGCCGGACACCAACGTGGCCACCCCGGTCTTCGACGGTGCCCGCGAGGAGGAGATCTCCGGCCTGCTGGCGTCGACCCTGCCCAACCGGGACGGCAACCAGCTGATCGGGCGCACCGGCAAGGCGCAGCTGTTCGACGGTCGCTCCGGTGAGCCGCTGCCCGACCCGATCGCGGTCGGCTACGTCTACATCCTGAAGCTCAACCACCTGGTCGACGACAAGATCCACGCCCGCTCGACCGGCCCGTACTCGATGATCACGCAGCAGCCGCTGGGTGGTAAGGCGCAGTTCGGTGGCCAGCGCTTCGGTGAGATGGAGTGCTGGGCCATGCAGGCGTACGGCGCCGCCTACGCCCTGCAGGAGCTGCTGACCATCAAGTCCGACGACGTCCTCGGCCGGGTCAAGGTCTACGAGGCGATCGTCAAGGGCGAGAACATCCCCGAGCCGGGCATCCCGGAGTCGTTCAAGGTGCTGCTCAAGGAGCTGCAGTCGCTGTGCCTCAACGTCGAGGTGCTCTCCAGCGACGGTGTGGCCCTGGAGATGCGCGAGACCGACGACGAGGTGTTCCGCGCCGCGGAGGAGCTGGGCATCGACCTGTCCCGGCGCGAGCCGAGCTCGGTCGAAGAGGTCTGAGGCGGTGATTCGGGGGCCGGCTCGCCGGCCCCCGATCCCGCCCGTTAGCTAGCAGTACAGACGACGACATAGGGGACACAGTGCTCGACGTCAACTTCTTCGACGAGCTGCGCATCGGTCTCGCCACCGCCGACGACATCCGTCAGTGGTCCCACGGCGAGGTCAAGAAGCCCGAGACCATCAACTACCGCACCCTCAAGCCGGAGAAGGACGGGCTCTTCTGCGAGAAGATCTTCGGTCCGCAGCGGGACTGGGAGTGCTACTGCGGTAAGTACAAGCGGGTCCGCTTCAAGGGCATCATCTGCGAGCGCTGCGGCGTCGAGGTGACCCGCTCCAAGGTTCGCCGGGAGCGGATGGGTCACATCGAGCTGGCCGCTCCGGTGACCCACATCTGGTACTTCAAGGGCGTGCCGAGCCGGCTGGGCTACCTGCTGGACCTCGCCCCGAAGGACCTCGAAAAGATCATCTACTTCGCCTCGTACGTCGTGACGAGCGTGGACGCCGAAGCGCGTCACCGCGACCTCTCGACCATCGAGAACGAGATCCTGGCCGAGAAGCGGCAGTCCGAGAACAGCCGCGACTCGGAGATCGAGAAGCGGGCCGCCAAGCTCGAGGCCGACCTGGCCGAGCTGGAGGCCGAGGGCGCGAAGGCGGACGTCCGGCGCAAGGTCAAGGAGGGCGGAGAGCGCGAGATGCGCCAGATCCGCGACCGGGCCCAGCGCGAGATCGACCGCCTCGACGAGGTCCTCGACACCTTCCGCAAGCTGGAGCCGAAGCAGCTGGTCACCGACGAGCTGCTCTACCGCGAGCTGCGCGACCGTTTCGGTGAGTACTTCACCGGCAGCATGGGCGCCGAGGCCATCAAGGCCCTGGTCCAGAACATGGACCTGGAGGCCGAGGCGGAGAACCTCCGCGAGACCATCCGCTCCGGCAAGGGCCAGCGGAAGATCCGCGCGCTCAAGCGGCTGAAGGTCGTCGCGGCGTTCCAGAACACCCGGAACTCGCCGCTCGGCATGGTGCTGGACTGCGTCCCGGTCATCCCGCCGGACCTGCGCCCGATGGTGCAGCTCGACGGTGGCCGCTTCGCGACCTCCGACCTGAACGACCTGTACCGGCGTGTGATCAACCGGAACAACCGCCTCAAGCGGCTGATCGACCTCGGCGCGCCCGAGATCATCGTCAACAACGAGAAGCGGATGCTCCAGGAGGCCGTCGACGCGCTGTTCGACAACGGTCGTCGCGGTCGTCCGGTCACCGGCCCGGGCAACCGGCCGCTGAAGTCGCTCTCCGACATGCTCAAGGGCAAGCAGGGCCGGTTCCGCCAGAACCTGCTGGGCAAGCGCGTCGACTACTCCGGCCGTTCGGTCATCGTGGTCGGCCCGAAGCTCAAGCTGCACCAGTGCGGTCTGCCCAAGCAGATGGCGCTGGAGCTGTTCAAGCCGTTCGTGATGAAGCGGCTGGTGGACCTCAACCACGCGCAGAACATCAAGTCCGCCAAGCGGATGGTCGAGCGGCAGCGGCCGGTCGTGTGGGACGTGCTGGAGGAGGTCATCGGCGAGCACCCGGTTCTGCTGAACCGCGCGCCGACCCTGCACCGCCTGGGCATCCAGGCCTTCGAGCCGCAGCTGGTCGAGGGCAAGGCCATCCAGATCCACCCGCTGGTCTGCACCGCGTTCAACGCCGACTTCGACGGTGACCAGATGGCGGTCCACGTGCCGCTGTCCGCCGAGGCCCAGGCCGAGGCGCGGATCCTGATGCTGTCGTCGAACAACATCCTCAAGCCGGCCGACGGCAAGCCGGTCACCATGCCCACCCAGGACATGGTCATCGGCCTCTACCACCTCACCCACCTCACTCCGGGGGGCAAGGGCGAGGGCCGGGCGTTCAGCTCGGACGCCGAGGCGCGGATGGCGTACGACAACGGCGAGCTGCACCTGCAGACCCCGGTGAAGATCCGGCTGCACGACGTGGTCGGTGTCGACAACGGCGCCGGCGCCGAGCCGTGGACCGCGCCCGAGGGCTGGGTCGAGGGCGAGCCGGTGACGGTGGAGACCACCCTGGGCCGGGTCCTGTTCAACGAGACGCTGCCCCCGGGCTACCGCTTCGTGAACTACGAGATCCGCAAGGGCCAGCTCTCCGCGATCGTCAACGACCTCGCCGAGCGCTTCCCGAAGGTGGCCCTGGCGGCCACCCTGGACGGGCTCAAGGAGGCCGGTTTCCACTGGGCCACCTGGTCCGGCGTCACCATCGGCATGGAGGACGTCATCGCTCCGCCGCGCAAGCGGGAGATCCTGGAGCGGTACGAGAAGGAAGCCGACCGGATCGACAAGCAGTACCAGCGTGGTCTGATGACCGCCGAGGAGCGTCGCGGCGAGCTCATCGAGATCTGGACCAAGGCGACCAACGAGGTCGCCAAGGAGATGGACACCGCGCTGCCGCAGGAGAACCCGCTGTGGAAGATGATCAACTCGGGTGCCCGCGGTAACCTGCTCCAGCTCCGGCAGATCGCGGCGATCCGTGGTCTGGTGGCCAACCCGAAGGGTGAGATCATCCCGCGGCCGATCAAGGCCTCGTACCGGGAGGGTCTGTCCGTGCTGGAGTACTTCATCTCCACGCACGGCGCCCGTAAGGGTCTCGCGGACACCGCCCTGCGTACCGCCGACTCGGGTTACCTGACCCGGCGTCTGGTGGACGTCTCGCAGGACGTCATCATCCGCGAGGAGGACTGCGGCACCGACCGGGCCATCCCGATGCAGATCGGCGAGCGCGTCGACGGCAAGCTGGTCGTGCACGAGCACGCCGAGACCAGCGTGCACGCCCGGACGCTGGCCGACGACATCAAGGGGCCGGACGGCACCGTGGTGGCCCACCGGGGCCAGGACATCAACTCCATCGGCGTCGACGCGATCGTCGCCGCCGGGACCGAGACGGTGCGGGTGCGCAGCGTGCTCACCTGCGAGTCGAAGCTGGGCGTCTGCGGTGCGTGCTACGGCCGCTCGCTGCCGACCGGCAAGACCGTGGACGTCGGCGAGGCGGTCGGCATCATCGCCGCCCAGTCGATCGGTGAGCCGGGTACGCAGCTGACGATGCGTACCTTCCACACCGGTGGTGTCGCGGGTGAGGACATCACCCAGGGTCTGCCCCGTGTCCAGGAGATCTTCGAGGCCCGGGTGCCCAAGGGCAAGGCGCCCATCGCCGACACCCCGGGTCGCATCCGGATCGAGGACGGCGAGCGGTCCCGCAAGATCGTGGTCATCCCGGACGACGGCAGCGACGAGATCGTCTACGACAAGATCTCGAAGCGGGTCCGGCTCCGGGCGCACGACGGCGACCACGTCGAGGTCGGCGAGAAGCTCACCGAGGGCACCATCGACCCGCACGAGCTGCTGCGCATCCTCGGCCCGCGCGCGGTCCAGGTCCACCTGACCCAGGAGGTCCAGGAGGTCTACCGCTCGCAGGGTGTGCTCATCCACGACAAGCACATCGAGATCATCATCCGCCAGATGCTCAAGCGGGTGACGGTCATCGACTCCGGCTCGACCGAGTTCCTGCCGGGTGTGCTGGTCGACCGGGCGCTGTTCGAGTCGGAGAACCGCCGGCTCGTCGGCGAGGGCGGCGAGCCCGCCGCCGGTCGCCCGGTGCTGATGGGTATCACCAAGGCCTCGCTGGCCACGGATTCCTGGCTGTCGGCGGCCTCCTTCCAGGAGACCACCCGGGTGCTGACGGACGCGGCGATCCACGCCCGCAGCGACTCGCTGATCGGCCTCAAGGAGAACGTGATCATCGGTAAGCTCATCCCGGCCGGTACGGGCATCAGCAAGTACCGCAACGTCCGGGTCGAGCCGACCGAGGAGGCGAAGGCCAAGGTCTACTCGATGACCGGCTACCCCGAGACCGACTACGGCTTCGGGCCGGCCAGCGGCCAGGCCGTGCCGCTGGACGACTTCGACTTCGGGTCGTACCGCTAAACCGCACGAACGACGAGGCCCCCGGCGGATGCCGGGGGCCTCGTCGCGTCCTGGGCGGCTGGCCGGGAACGGGAGTCCGGATCGGGGCATGATGGAGGGCATGACGACCGTGCCCGGGCAGGTGCCCGTCGTGCCGCAGGCGCAGCGCCATCCGCACGATCCTGAGCCGGTCCGCTCCACCAAGGCCCGCGCCGTCTTCGCCCTCGGTCTGATCGGGGCGCTGACCGGCTTCTTCGTCGGCGGGGTGGTGCCCGCGACGCTCGCGCTCACCCTCGCCCGCCAGGCCCGCCGGGAGGCGTACGCGTCGGGGGGTTACCTGACCGGCGCCGACTGGCTGCGCCGCGGCGAGCGGTTGGCCCGGATCGGTCTGGTGCTGACCGCCGTCGCGGTGGTGGCCGCGGTGGTGATCGGGCTGGTCCGGCACGCCGACGCCTCGTTCGGGCACGACTACGCGCCGAACTTCGACTGACCCGGCGGGGGAGCGGCACCGCGCCCGCCCACCCGGTGGTGACCGGCGACGGTAGCCTGGCCGGTGTCCGCCGCGCGGCGGGTGAGCCATGTGGACAGGAGGACCCCGTGACGGAACCGGCTGCGCCGCCGGGAGGCGACCCGAACCGCCCCGGTGCCGGGCCGGATCCCGCCGCCCCGCCGGCCCTTGAGCCGGTGAGCCCGTGGGCGCCGCCGACCACGCACGGGGAGCGCTCCGCCGGTGCTCCCGGCCCGTCGTCCGGGGCGACCCCGCCCGGGTACGCCCCGACGCCGCCGAGCCCGTCGTCCGCGGGCCCGTCTGAGCCGTTCACGGGAGCGCCGGCCGGTCCGTCCTCGGCCCCGCCCGGCGCACCGCATTCCGGAGCGCCCGCCCCCTGGCCGCCGGCCGGCCCGTACCCGCCCGCCGGCCCGGCTCCGGGGCACCAACCCGGGCACGGATTCCCCGCCCCGGCGCCCGGGACCGGGCACCACCCGGGGCAGCCGGGCCACCTCACCGGCCCGCATCCCGGGAGTGGACCGGGCCAGGGATTCGGGGCGTACCCGGGGAGTGGGCCGGGGTTCGGGGCGTACCCGGGGAGTGGGGCCGGGCACGGCGGCGGGTGGCCGGCTCCGGGGAGCGCGCCCGGCGGCGGCTGGGGCCCGGCCGGGCCGGCGCTGCCGCCGCCCCCGAGTGAGGCGCCCCGGCCGCCGAAGCGGGTGGAGCCGGTCCCGGGCACCCCGTTCGGGGTGGTCCACCTGGACGTGCCGCCGGTCACCTCCGGGCTGGCCATCGGCTCGCTGGTCACCGGCGTCGGCTCGATCCTGGTGTCGCTGCTGGTCTTCTGCTTCGGCGTCGCAGGGCCGGACTACGGCGGAGCGTGGGCGGCCGGGGCGTTCACCCTGCTCGGCGGGCTGGCCGGGGTCGGCGCGATCGTGGCCTGGCTGCTGGCGCGGCGGCAGATCCGGCGTCCGGCCCCGCCGCCGGCGGTCCGGTTCACCGGCGGGGGACTGGCGGTGGCCGGGCTCAGCTGCGGCGCCGCGGGCCTGCTGCTGAGCGTGGTCGGGCTGGCGCTGGCCCTGGTGGTGCAGATCACGTGACGCCGTCGGCGCGTCGTCCGGGGCCGATGACCAGCGCCGACCGGTTTGTCCCGGTGTCCGGGAGGCGGGCGCTGCCGGGGGCGACGGGTCGCACGACGGACGAGCCGGTACACTTGTCATCGTAGGTGCCCATCAGGGGCGCACCGACGATCCGGACGTCGACCGGCGGGGCTGTGAACCAGCTTCTCCGGACCGATCCGTTTTGACCGGCGCGCTTGTGGTAGGTACTCTTTCCCCTTGTGCCCGGGCTCGCCCGGGCAATGCGTGCGTGCGCGGGAACCGGTCAGCCGGTCATCCACTGTCGCACCACCACAGACCCAAAGATCCGGTACGCCGCGCGAGCGAACGCACCGGACCGTGACTCGGGCGACACGCCCGACCGCGGGTGCTGGGGCCTCCGTCAGGCGGCCCTGGTTGGAATGTAGGAGAGCCGTCCATCAGGCCGGCTAGAGCAGACGGCGCGGTCGCCTCGCAGCGGCCGAAGGGAGCGGAGAAACCCGGTGCCCACCATTCAGCAGCTGGTCCGAAAGGGCCGTCAGGCCAAGACGACCAAGACCAAGACCCCTGCGCTCAAGGGGTCTCCCCAGCGGCGCGGCGTGTGCACCCGCGTGTACACCACCACCCCGAAGAAGCCGAACTCGGCGCTGCGCAAGGTCGCTCGTGTCAAGCTCAGCAGCCAGATCGAGGTGACCGCCTACATCCCGGGCGTCGGCCACAACCTGCAGGAGCACTCGATCGTGCTCGTGCGCGGCGGCCGTGTGAAGGACCTCCCCGGCGTGCGGTACAAGATCGTTCGCGGCTCGCTGGACACCCAGGGTGTCCGCAACCGCAAGCAGGCTCGCAGCCGTTACGGCGCGAAGAAGGAGAAGAGCTGACATGCCGCGTAAGGGACCCGCTCCGCGGAAGCCGCTGGTCGCTGACCCGGTGTACAACTCGCCGCTGGTCACCCAGCTGGTGAACAAGATCCTGCTGCGCGGCAAGCGTCAGCTCGCCGAGCGCATCGTGTACGCCGCCCTGGAGGGCTGCCGCGAGAAGTCCGGCACCGACCCCGTCGTCACGCTCAAGCGCGCGATGGACAACGTGAAGCCGACCCTCGAGGTGCGCAGCCGTCGTGTCGGTGGCGCCACCTACCAGGTTCCGGTCGAGGTCCGGCCGGCCCGCGCGACCACCCTCGGTCTGCGCTGGCTGGTGACCTACTCCCGGGCCCGGCGCGAGAAGACCATGGTCGAGCGGCTGATGAACGAGCTGCTGGACGCGAGCAACGGCCTCGGTGCCGCCGTCAAGCGGCGCGAGGACACGCACAAGATGGCCGAGTCGAACAAGGCCTTCGCGCACTACCGCTGGTAACACCTGAGGTTCCGGCGCCCCCGGGCGCCGGAACCGCCACCAGTTGTGTCGAGACGACGATAAGTAGGGATTGAAGTGGCCGCCGCAGACGCGCTCGCCAACGTACGCAACATCGGCATCATGGCGCACATCGATGCCGGTAAGACCACTACCACCGAGCGAATCCTGTTCTACACCGGCATCACGTACAAGATCGGTGAGGTCCACGAGGGCGCCGCCGTCATGGACTGGATGGAGCAGGAGCAGGAGCGCGGTATCACCATCACTTCCGCCGCCACCAAGTGCGAGTGGAAGGGCCACACGATCCAGATCATCGACACGCCCGGCCACGTCGACTTCACGGTCGAGGTGGAGCGGTCGCTGCGTGTTCTGGACGGTGCGGTCGCGGTGTACGACGGCGTGGCCGGTGTGGAGCCCCAGACCGAGAACGTCTGGCGCCAGGCCGACAAGTACCACGTCCCGCGCATGTGCTTCGTCAACAAGCTGGACCGCACCGGCGCGGACTTCTTCCGCTGCGTCCAGATGATGATCGACCGGCTGAACGCCACCCCGCTGGTGCTCCAGATCCCGATCGGCCTCGAGGGCGACCACATCGGCGTCGTCGACCTGGTCGGCATGCGCGCCCTCACCTGGCGCGGGGAGACCCAGAAGGGTGAGGACTACGCCATCGAGGAGATCCCGGCCGAGCTGGCCGACTCCGCGGCGGAGTGGCGCGAGAAGCTGATGGAGACCCTGGCCGACGTCGACGACGCGGTGATGGAGAAGTACCTGGAGGGCGAGGAGATCTCCGTCGAGGAGATCAAGGCCGCCATCCGTCGGGCCACCATCGCCAGCAAGGCCAACCCGGTCCTCTGCGGCTCGGCGTTCAAGAACAAGGGCGTGCAGCCCATGCTCGACGCCGTCATCGACTACCTGCCGTCGCCGCTGGACGTCCCGGCGATCGAGGGCACGGCCACCGACGGCGAGACGCCGATGCAGCGGAAGCCGTCGCCGTCCGAGCCGTTCTCCGGCCTGGCCTTCAAGATCCAGACCGACAAGCACCTCGGCAAGCTCACCTACGTCCGGGTCTACTCCGGCGTGGTCGAGTCCGGGTCCCAGGTGGTCAACTCCACCAAGGACCGCAAGGAGCGCATCGGCAAGATCTACCAGATGCACGCCAACAAGCGTGAGGAGCGCGGCTCCGCCAAGGCCGGCGACATCATCGCGGTCCAGGGTCTGAAGCAGACCACCACCGGTGACACCCTGTGCGACCCGGCGAACCCGGTCATCCTCGAGTCGATGACCTTCCCGGAGCCGGTCATCGAGGTGGCCATCGAGCCGAAGACCAAGGCCGACCAGGAGAAGCTCAGCACCGCCATCCAGCGGCTGGCCGAGGAGGACCCGACCTTCCGCGTCAAGCTGGACGACCAGACCGGTCAGACGGTCATCTCCGGCATGGGCGAGCTGCACCTGGACATCCTGGTGGACCGGATGCGCCGCGAGTTCAACGTCGAGGCGAACATCGGCAAGCCGCAGGTGGCGTACCGTGAGACCATCCGCCGCACGGTGGAGAAGGCCGAGTACACCCACAAGAAGCAGACCGGTGGCTCCGGCCAGTACGCCCGCGTGATCGTGAGCCTCGAGCCGCTGCCCATGGGCAACGACTCGCCGACCTACGAGTTCGCGAACGCCGTCACCGGTGGCCGCATCCCCCGGGAGTTCATCCCCTCGGTGGACGCCGGCGCCCAGGACGCCATGCAGTACGGCATTCTCGCCGGCTTCCCGCTGGTGGGTGTCAAGCTGACGCTGCTGGACGGGCAGTACCACGAGGTCGACTCGTCCGAGATGGCGTTCAAGATCGCCGGTTCGATGGTGATGAAGGAGGCGGCCCGCAAGGCCGACCCCGCACTGCTCGAGCCGATGATGGCTGTTGAGGTCACCACTCCTGAGGAGAACATGGGTGACGTCATCGGCGACCTCAACTCCCGGCGGGGGATCATCCAGGCGATGGAGGAGCGCAGCGGCGCTCGCGTCGTCCGGGCCCTGGTCCCGCTGTCGGAGATGTTCGGCTACGTCGGCGACCTGCGGTCGAAGACCCAGGGCCGGGCTAGCTACAGCATGCAGTTCGACTCCTACGCCGAGGTTCCGCAGAGCGTGGCGAAGGAGATCATCGCCAAGGCGACGGGTGAGTGACGCTCACTCCGAGCTGACCCGGTGATCCGGGGCCGGTCGCGGGAGGGTTCTCCCGCCCGCGACCACCTCGGTCGGGTTGTGTGATTCCGGGCCTGTAGGCTTCATCGCCGCAGAACCCACCAAGGCTCTCCGGCCGTCAGGCCGGAAAGGCTGTCGACAGAGTCCTAAGCGCCGACCGGCGCACCGGGGCGAACGAACCAAGAAAGTCCACAGGAGGACACCAGTGGCGAAGGCGAAGTTCGAGCGGACTAAGCCGCACGTCAACATCGGCACCATTGGTCACATCGACCACGGTAAGACGACGCTGACGGCGGCCATCACCAAGGTCCTGCACGACCAGTTCCCGGACCTGAACCCGTACACGCCGTTCGACGAGATCGACAAGGCGCCGGAGGAGAAGGCCCGCGGCATCACGATCTCCATCGCGCACGTCGAGTACCAGACCGAGGCGCGTCACTACGCGCACGTCGACTGCCCCGGTCACGCCGACTACATCAAGAACATGATCACCGGTGCCGCGCAGATGGACGGCGCGATCCTGGTGGTGGCGGCGACCGACGGCCCGATGCCGCAGACCCGCGAGCACGTGCTGCTGGCCCGTCAGGTCGGCGTGCCGTACATCGTCGTGGCGCTCAACAAGAGCGACATGGTCGACGACGAGGAGCTCCTGGAGCTCGTCGAGCTCGAGGTCCGCGAGCTGCTCTCCTCGCAGGAGTACCCGGGTGACGACCTGCCGGTCGTCCGGGTCTCGGCGCTGAAGGCCCTCGAGGGCGACCCGGAGTGGACCGGGAAGCTCATGGACCTGATGAACGCCGTGGACACCGCGATCCCGCAGCCGGAGCGCGAGACCGAGAAGCCGTTCCTCATGCCCATCGAGGACGTCTTCACGATCACCGGCCGTGGCACCGTGGTGACCGGTCGCGCCGAGCGCGGCATCCTCAAGCCGAACGAGGAGGTGGAGATCGTCGGCATCCGCGAGAAGTCGATGAAGACCACCTGCACCGGCATCGAGATGTTCCGCAAGCTGCTCGACGAGGCCCGCGCGGGTGAGAACGTCGGTCTGCTGCTGCGCGGCATCAAGCGCGAGGACGTCGAGCGCGGCATGGTCGTCATCAAGCCGGGCACCACGACCCCGCACACGGAGTTCGAGGCGACGGTCTACATCCTCTCCAAGGAGGAGGGTGGCCGCCACACCCCGTTCTTCCAGAACTACCGCCCGCAGTTCTACTTCCGGACCACGGACGTCACCGGCGTCGTCACGCTGCCCGAGGGCACCGAGATGGTCATGCCGGGCGACAACACCTCGATGTCGGTGAAGCTGATCCAGCCCATCGCCATGGAGGAGAACCTGAAGTTCGCGATTCGCGAGGGTGGTCGTACGGT
Source organism: Micromonospora sediminicola (assembly GCF_900089585.1). Classification (NCBI taxonomy): domain Bacteria; kingdom Bacillati; phylum Actinomycetota; class Actinomycetes; order Micromonosporales; family Micromonosporaceae; genus Micromonospora; species Micromonospora sediminicola. The sequence goes on from NZ_FLRH01000003.1 coordinate 1,223,797, forward strand.
CGGCGCGGGTCGCGTCACCAAGATCGTCAAGTGAGCTGGGTAACCCCGATTAGCGTCGCCGCCGGTCGTGCGGCATACTAGTCAGGTTGCGTAACGACGGTCGGTCGCCCGCGTCCGGTTGAGGCTGGACCTCCGGGAGTCAGACTGTCTCGCGTTGGGTGGTTGACCGCCATCGGCGGTCAACCACCCTCGCGCGGCGTTCAGGTCGCGGTCCCCGCGATCGGCGCCATGACCCACCGCGTGGTCAGAGAATCGCTCCGGAGTCCCGGGGCGGAGCCTGGCCCACGGGCGCGACACGCCCGACCGCGGGGGTCGGCGGAAGTGGGCCTGTGCCAGCCGGTACAGGCGCCCGCAACACAGCGGCATCGAGAGAAGGAACAGAAGCCACCATGGCGGGACAGAAGATCCGCATCCGGCTCAAGGCCTATGACCACGAGGTCGTCGACTCCTCGGCTCGGAAGATCGTCGAGACGGTGACGCGTACCGGGGCGCAGGTCGCTGGCCCGGTGCCGCTGCCCACGGAGATCAACCGTTTCTGCGTCATCCGCTCGCCGCACAAGTACAAGGACTCGCGCGAGCACTTCGAGATGCGCACGCACAAGCGTCTGATCGACATCATCGACCCGACCCCGAAGACGGTCGACTCGCTCATGCGCCTCGACCTGCCGGCTGGCGTCGACATCGAGATCAAGCTGTAGGGATCGATCAAATGGACAGGCAAGTCAAGGGGATCCTGGGCGCCAAGCTCGGCATGACCCAGGTCTGGGACAACAACAAGGTTGTCCCCGTGACCGTGGTGCAGGCCGGCCCGTGCGTCGTGAGCCAGGTTCGTAGCGCCGACAAGGACGGTTACTCCGCGGTCCAGCTGGCGTACGGGGCCATCGACCCGCGCAAGGTCAAGAAGCCGGTCGCCGGGCACTACGCCAAGGCGGACGTCGCGCCGCGCCGGCACATCGTCGAGCTGCGCACCTCGGACGCCGCGGACTACTCCGCCGGCCAGGAGGTCACGGTCGAGGAGTTCCCGGCCGGCGTCGTGATCGACGTGACCGGCAAGACCAAGGGCAAGGGCTACGCCGGCCCGATGAAGCGGCACGGCTTCCACGGCCTGCGCGCGAGCCACGGTGTCGAGCGCAAGCACCGCTCGCCCGGCTCGATCGGCGCCTGCGCCACCCCGGGTCGCGTCTTCAAGGGCACCCGGATGGCGGGCCGGATGGGTGGCGTGCGCTACACCGTCCAGAACCTGACCGTCCAGGCGGTCGACACCGAGAACAACCTCCTGCTCGTCCGTGGCGCCATTCCCGGCCCCAAGGGCGCGCTCGTCCTGGTCCGTACCGCGGCCAAGGCGAAGGTGAAGAAGGGCGGTGCGGCCAAGTGACCACCGTTGACGTCCTCAACGTCGAAGGCGGCAAGAGCGGCTCCGTCGAGCTGCCGGCCGACATCTTCGACGCGCAGGCGAACATCGCGCTGATGCACCAGGTCGTGGTGGCTCAGCTCGCGGCGGCCCGGCAGGGCACGCACAAGACCAAGACCCGCGGCGAGGTCTCCGGTGGAGGCAAGAAGCCGTACAAGCAGAAGGGCACCGGTCGTGCCCGCCAGGGTTCGACCCGCGCGCCGCAGTTCGCCGGCGGTGGCGTGGTCCACGGCCCGGTGCCGCGCGACTACAGCCAGCGCACCCCGAAGAAGATGAAGGCCGCCGCCCTGCGTGGCGCCCTCTCGGACCGGGCCCGCGCCGGCCAGGTGCACGTCGTCGAGGCGTTCGTCTCGGGCGAGAAGCCGTCGACCAAGGCGGCTCTGACCACGCTGGCGAAGCTGACCACGGCCCGTCGGGTCCTGGTCGTGCTGAGCAGCACCGACGAGCTGAACTGGGTGTCGCTGCGGAACCTGCGCAACGCGCGGGACAGCCGGGTGCACCTGATCGAGGCCGGCCAGCTCAACACGTACGACGTGCTGGTGGCCGACGACGTGGTCTTCACCAAGGAGGCCCTGGACGAGTTCCTGGGCGTTCCCGCCGAGACCACCGAGGAGGGTGGCAAGTGAGCACGATCGCCGATCCGCGCGACATCATCGTCGCTCCGGTCGTCTCGGAGAAGAGCTACAGCGAGCTGAACCGCAACTGGTACACCTTCCTGGTGCACCCGGACGCCAACAAGACCGAGATCAAGATCGCTATCCAGCAGATCTTCAACGTCCGCGTCCTGACGGTCAACACGCTCAACCGTGAGGGCAAGCGCAAGCGCACCAAGACCGGCTTCGGTCAGCGCAAGTCCACCAAGCGGGCGATCGTGAAGCTGGCTGACGGAGACCGTATCGAGGCCTTCGGCGGCCCGGTCAGCTGAGGGGTGTAGACAATGGCTATCCGTAAGTACAAGCCGACGACGCCGGGCCGGCGTGGCTCGAGCGTTGCCGACTTCGCCGAGATCACCCGGTCGACGCCCGAGAAGTCGCTGCTGGCTCCGCTGCCGAAGAAGGGCGGACGCAACGCCCACGGCCGGATCACCACGCGGCACCACGGTGGCGGCCACAAGCGCCAGTACCGTCTGATCGACTTCAAGCGGGTCGACAAGGACGGCGTGCCGGCGAAGGTCGCCCACATCGAGTACGACCCGAACCGCACCGCGCGCATCGCGCTGCTGCACTACGCCGACGGCGAGAAGCGCTACATCCTCGCGCCGAAGGACCTGAAGCAGGGCGACGCCGTGGAGTCGGGCCCGGGCGCCGACATCAAGCCGGGCAACAACCTGCCGCTGCGCAACATCCCGGTCGGTACCACCATCCACAACGTGGAGCTGCGTCCGGGCGGCGGCGCCAAGCTGGCCCGCTCGGCCGGCGTCGGCATCCAGCTGCTCGGCCGTGAGGGCGCGTACGCGACCCTGCGTATGCCGTCCGGCGAGATCCGGCGGGTGGACGTGCGCTGCCGCGCCAGCATCGGCGAGATCGGCAACGCCGACCAGTCGAACATCAACTGGGGCAAGGCCGGCCGGATGCGGTGGAAGGGCAAGCGCCCGACCGTCCGTGGTGTCGCGATGAACCCCGTCGACCACCCGCACGGTGGTGGTGAGGGTAAGACCTCCGGTGGTCGCCACCCGGTCAACCCGCAGGGTAAGCCCGAGGGCCGCACCCGTCGTAAGGGCCAGCCGAGCGACCGGCTGATCGTCCGCCGCCGCTACGCCACGCGTAAGCGCGGCTGAGGGAGATAAGACATGCCTCGCAGCCTGAAGAAGGGCCCGTTCGTCGACGACCACCTGCTCAAGAAGGTGGAGACGCAGAACGACAAGGGCTCGAAGAACGTCATCAAGACCTGGTCGCGACGCTCGACGATCATCCCGGAGATGCTGGGTCACACGATCGCCGTGCACGACGGACGTAAGCACGTCCCGGTCTTCGTGACCGAGGCCATGGTCGGGCACAAGCTCGGCGAGTTCGCGCTGACCCGCACGTTCAAGGGTCACGAGAAGGACGACCGGAAGAGCCGCCGGCGCTGACGCCGCGGGCATACGGATAGAGGAACAAGGGGTTACAGCGATGCCAGGAAAGGGCGACGCTCCGGTGCTTCCGGGCGCGCGGGCGGTTGCGCGGCACGTGCGCATCTCGCCGATGAAGGCGCGCCGGGTGGTCAACCTCGTCCGCGGCCTGCCCGCGAAGGAGGCGCTCACGGTGCTGCAGTTCGCGCCGCAGGCGGCGAGCGAGCAGGTGTACAAGGTGCTCGCTAGCGCGATCGCCAACGCGGAGAACAACGAGCGGCTGGACCCCGATGCGCTGCTCGTCAGCGAGGCGTTCGTCGACGAGGGCCCGACGATGAAGCGGTTCCGGCCGCGGGCGCAGGGCCGGGCCTACCGGATCCGCAAGCGGACCTGCCACATCACCGTGGCGGTCGAGGCCGTGGCTGCGGCCGCGCCGAAGAAGTCGGCCAAGAAGGCCGCTCCGGCCAAGCAGGCCGAGCCGGCGCAGCAGAGCACGACGGAGGGTGCCGAGTAATGGGTCAGAAGGTTCACCCCACCGGGTTCCGGCTCGGCATCTCGACCGACTGGAAGTCCCGCTGGTTCGCGGACAAGCTCTACAAGGACTACATCGGCGAGGACGTCAAGATCCGCCGGATGATGTCCAAGGGCCTCGAGCGCGCCGGGATCTCCAAGGTCGACATCGAGCGCACCCGGGACCGGGTCCGCGTCGACATCCACACCGCCCGGCCGGGCATCGTCATCGGCCGTAAGGGTGCGGAGGCCGACCGGATCCGCGGCGAGCTGGAGAAGCTCACCGGCAAGCAGGTCCAGCTGAACATCATCGAGGTGAAGAGCCCCGAGTCGGACGCGCAGCTGGTCGCCCAGGGCGTCGCCGAGCAGCTGTCCAGCCGGGTCAGCTTCCGTCGGGCCATGCGCAAGGCGATGCAGTCCGCGATGAAGAACCCGGTCTGCAAGGGCATCCGGGTGCAGGTCTCGGGTCGTCTCGGCGGCGCCGAGATGAGCCGGACCGAGTTCTACCGCGAGGGCCGGGTCCCGCTGCACACGCTGCGGGCCAACATCGAGTACGGCTTCTTCGAGGCCCGTACCACGTTCGGCCGGATCGGCGTGAAGGTCTGGATCTACAAGGGCGACGCCGTCCCGGGCCGCGAGGCCCCGGCCGAGGCCGCCCCGTCGCGCGGCCCGCGCCGTGACCGTGGCGACCGGCCGGACCGGCCGCGCCGTGGTCGGTCGGGCTCGTCGGGTACGACCGCCGGTGGCACCGAGGCCGGCCGCGCTGCCGCGACCACCATCGCGCAGCAGGCGGAGACGCCGGCCGGTGAGCCGGTCGACAGCAGCGCTGTCGCCGCAGCCGCCTCGGCTCCGAACCAGCCGGCAGAACAGCAGCAGGAGGGCTGACAGATGCTGATGCCGCGCAAGCCCCCGAAGGGCTTCCGCAAGCCGCACCACCCGGACCGCCACGGCGCGTCCAAGGGCGGTAACCGGGTGGTGTTCGGCGAGTTCGGGATCCAGGCTCTCGAGCCGGCGTACGTGACCAACCGTCAGATCGAGTCGGCGCGTATCGCGATGACCCGTCACATCAAGCGTGGCGGCAAGGTCTGGATCACGATCTTCCCGGACCAGGCCCTCACCAAGAAGCCGGCCGAGACCCGGATGGGTTCCGGTAAGGGTTCGCCCGAGTGGTGGGTCGCCAACGTCAAGCCGGGGCGGGTCCTCTTCGAGATGTCCTTCCCCAACGAGCAGATCGCGCGAGAGGCGATGCGTCGCGCGATCCACAAGCTCCCGATGAAGTGCCGCATTGTTACGCGCGAAGTGGGTGAATCCTGATGGCAGCGGGCGTCAAGCCTTCCGAGCTGCGTGAGCTCTCCGAGGAGGAGCTGGTCACGAAGCTGCGCGAGGCCAAGGCGGAGCTGTTCAACCTCCGCGTGCAGGCCGCAACCGGGCAGCTGGACAACAACCGGCGGCTGCAGGTCATCCGTCGGGAGATCGCCCGGATCTACACGATCATGCGTGAGCGTGAGCTGGGTCTCTCGGCCGCGCCGACTGAGGTGACTGCATCATGAGTGAGAACACCACCACCACCGCCGCCGCGCGGTCCCGCCGCAAGGTCCGCGAGGGCCTCGTGGTCAGCGACAAGATGGACAAGACCGTCGTGGTCGAGGTCGAGGACCGGGTCAAGCACGCGCTGTACGGCAAGATCATGCGCCGTACGAGCAAGCTGAAGGTGCACGACGAGCAGAACTCGGCCGGCATCGGCGACCGGGTCCTGATCATGGAGACCCGGCCGCTCTCCGCCACCAAGCGGTGGCGGCTCGTGGAGATCCTCGAGAAGGCCAAGTAGCGAAGGCTCGAGCTCGGCCGGTATCGGTCGGGCGCAGGTTCCGCCAGGCTCCGGCCGCCCCCGGCGGCCGGAGAACCGGCAGACATAGGAGATAGACGTGATTCAGCAGGAGTCGCGACTGCGCGTCGCCGACAACACGGGTGCCCGGGAGATCCTGTGCATCCGGGTTCTCGGTGGCTCCGGTCGGCGCTACGCGAGCATCGGCGACGTCATCGTGGCCACGGTCAAGGACGCGATCCCCGGTGCCGGTGTGAAGAAGGGCGACGTCGTCAAGGCCGTCGTCGTTCGGACCGCCAAGGAGAAGCGGCGGCCGGACGGGTCGTACATCCGCTTCGACGAGAACGCCGCCGTCATCATCAAGGACGGTGGGGACCCGCGCGGTACCCGCATCTTCGGCCCGGTGGGCCGGGAGCTGCGGGACAAGCGGTTCATGAAGATCATCTCTCTCGCGCCGGAGGTGTTGTGACCGTGAAGGTCAAGAAGGGCGACACGGTCGTCGTCATCGCCGGCAAGGACAAGGGTGCCAAGGGCAAGGTCATCGCGGCCTACCCGCGGCAGGACAAGGTCCTGGTCGAGGGCGTGAACCGGGTCAAGAAGCACACCCGCATCAGCACCACCCAGCGTGGCGCCAAGACCGGTGGCATCGTCACCCAGGAGGCCCCGATCCACGTCTCGAACGTGATGGTCCTGGACTCCGACGGCAAGCCGACCCGCATCGGCTACCGGATCGACGACAACGGCCAGAAGGTCCGCATCGCGCGTAGCACCGGTAAGGACCTGTGATGACCACGGCTACCGAAACCAAGACCCTGCCGCGCCTCAAGGAGCGGTACCGCAACGAGGTCGTGGCGAAGCTGCAGGAGCAGTACGCCTACGGCAACCCCATGCAGGTGCCCGGCCTGGTCAAGATCGTCGTCAACATGGGTGTCGGCGAGGCCGCTCGGGACGCCAAGCTGATCGACGGCGCGGTCCGCGACCTCGCCACGATCACCGGTCAGAAGCCGCTGGTCCGGCGGGCGACCAAGTCCATCGCGCAGTTCAAGCTCCGCGAGGGCATGCCGATCGGCGCGAAGGTCACCCTCCGCGGCGACCGGATGTGGGAGTTCCTGGACCGGCTGCTGTCGATCGCGCTGCCGCGTATCCGTGACTTCCGCGGTCTGGACGGGCGCAAGCTCGACGGGCACGGCAACTACACGTTCGGTCTGACCGAGCAGTCGGTGTTCCACGAGATCGACCAGGACAAGATCGATCGCCAGCGGGGCATGGACATCACGGTGGTCACGACCGCCACGACCGACGACGAGGGCCGGGCGCTGCTCAAGCTCCTGGGCTTCCCGTTCAAGGAGAACTGAGATGGCCAAGAAGGCGCTGATCCTCAAGGCGGCCGCGAAGCCGAAGTTCTCGGTTCGCGCGTACACCCGCTGCCAGCGGTGCGGGCGTCCGAAGGCGGTCTACCGCAAGTTCGGTCTCTGCCGGGTGTGCATCCGGGAGATGGCCCACCGCGGTGAGCTGCCCGGCGTGTCCAAGGCTTCCTGGTAATAGCCCGGCGCGCTCCGGCGCGTCAGCTGAACTGTCTCTTCGCCGTAGGCCCCGGGCCTGGCCCGGGGAACCCCGGCGAGAAAGGTTGACGAGTTTTCATGACGATGACCGACCCGATCGCAGACATGCTCACGCGTCTGCGTAACGCCAACCAGGCGTACCACGACCGGGTGACGATGCCCTACTCGAAGATCAAGGCGAACATCGCCGAGGTCCTCAAGGCCGAGGGTTACATCGCCACCTGGTCGGTCGAGGAGCCCGAGGAGGGCGCCGTCGGCAAGCGACTGGTCGTCGAGCTGAAGTACGGCCAGAACCGCGAGCGGAGCCTGGCCGGCATCAAGCGCGTGTCCAAGCCCGGTCTCCGGGTGTACGCCAAGTCGGACGGGCTCCCGCGGGTGCTCGGCGGGCTGGGCGTGGCGATCATTTCGACGTCCCAGGGGCTGCTCACCGACCGGCAGGCCCGCAAGCGGAGCGTTGGCGGGGAAGTCCTCGCCTTCGTCTGGTAACGGGAGACAGGTAGAAATGTCGCGTATTGGACGTAAGTCGATCCCGGTGCCATCCGGCGTCGACATCACGATCGACGGCCAGACCGTCAAGGTCAAGGGCCCCAAGGGCGAGCTGAGCCACGTGCTGGCCGAGCCGATCACGGCGGAGCGGGGCGAGGACGGCGCGCTGCACGTCAACCGGCCCAACGACGAGCGCAGGGCCAAGGAGCTGCACGGCCTGAGCCGTACGCTGGTGGCCAACATGATCGTCGGTGTGACCGAGGGCTACCGCAAGAGCCTGGAGATCGCCGGCACCGGTTACCGCGTGACCGCCAAGGGCAAGGACCTGGAGTTCGCGCTCGGGTTCTCGCACCCGGTGCTCGTGCCGGCGCCGGACGGCATCACGTTCACGGTGGAGCGGCCGACGCTGTTCCACGTGGCCGGCATCGACAAGCAGCAGGTCGGCGAGGTCGCCGCCAACATCCGGAAGATCCGCCCGCCGGAGCCCTACAAGGGCAAGGGCGTGAAGTACCAGGGCGAGGTCATCCGCCGCAAGGCTGGAAAGGCAGGTAAGAAGTGAGCGCCACGCTGCTCAAGCGCCGCCGCGGCGTCGCCGCCAAGCGTGCCGTCGGGCGTGCGCGTCGGCACTTCCGGGTCCGCAAGAACGTCAACGGCACGGCCGAGCGTCCCCGCCTGGTCGTCACCCGCTCCCTGCGGCACATGGTCGCCCAGGTCGTCGACGACACCAAGGGTCACACCCTGGCGTCGGCCTCGACCATGGACGCCTCGCTGCGCGGCGCCGAGGGCGACAAGAGCGCCCTGGCCGGCAAGGTCGGCGCCCTGCTCGCCGAGCGCGCCAAGGCCGCCGGCGTCTCGAAGGTCGTCTTCGACCGCGGTGGCAACCGGTACGCGGGGCGGGTCGCCGCGCTTGCCGACGCCGCCCGCGAAGCCGGGCTCGAGTTCTAGAAACCCCGTCACGAGAGAGAAGGAAGGCTGCTGATGCCAGGTCAACAGCGCCGTGGCGGCGGGTCCGGTGGCAACGAGGGTGGTCGCCGCGACAACCGCCGTGAGGGCGGCCGCGGAAACGCGCCCGTCGAGAAGACCCCGCACCTCGAGCGGGTCGTCGCGATCAACCGCGTCGCCAAGGTCGTGAAGGGTGGTCGTCGCTTCAGCTTCACCGCCCTGGTGATCGTGGGCGACGGCGACGGCACCGTCGGTGTGGGCTACGGAAAGGCCAAGGAGGTGCCCGCGGCGATCGCCAAGGGTGTCGAGGAGGCCAAGAAGCACTTCTTCAAGGTGCCGCGGATCGGTCAGTCGATCCCGCACCCGGTGACGGGTGAGGACGCGGCCGGTGTGGTGCTGCTCAAGCCGGCCTCGGCCGGTACGGGTGTCATCGCCGGCGGTCCGGTACGCGCCGTGCTGGAGTGCGCGGGCATCCACGACGTGCTCTCCAAGAGCCTCGGCTCGTCCAACCCGATCAACATCGTGCACGCCACCGTGGCGGCCCTGAAGGGGCTCGAGTCCCCCGAGCAGGTCGCGGCGCGTCGTGGTCTGCCGGTCGAGGACGTCGCGCCGGCCGCCATGCTGGCGTCGCGGGCGGGGGTGGCGTCCTGATGGCACGCCTGAAGGTCACCCAGGTCCGGTCCGAGATCGGGACCAAGAAGAACCAGCGTGACTCGCTGCGTTCCCTCGGTCTCAAGCGGATCAACGACGTGGTGGTCAAGGAGGACCGGCCGGAGATCCGCGGCATGATCTTCACGGTCAACCACCTCGTGAAGGTCGAGGAGGTCGAGTAATGACGATCAAGGTGCACCACCTGCGTCCGGCTCCGGGTGCCAAGACCGACAAGACCCGTGTGGGTCGCGGTGAGGGCTCGAAGGGCAAGACCGCCGGCCGTGGTACCAAGGGTTCGAAGGCCCGCAAGAACATCTCGGCGGCGTTCGAGGGTGGGCAGATGCCCATCCACATGCGCCTGCCGAAGATGAAGGGCTTCAAGAACAAGTTCAAGGTCGTGTTCCAGGTGGTCAACCTGGACCGGCTCGCCGAGCTCTTCCCGAACGGCGGCCAGGTCGGCCCCGTCGAGCTGGCCGAGGCCGGTGCGGTCCGCAAGGGCCACCCGGTCAAGGTGCTCGGCACCGGCGACCTCGGCGGTGTGTCCCTCCAGGTGACGGCGCACGCGTTCAGCGCGTCGGCCAAGGAGAAGATCACCGCGGCCGGTGGCTCGGTCACCGAGCTGTAAGGCATGTTCGTGGCGCCCGCTCAGTTGTTCGCAACTGGGCGGGCGCCATGGTCTACCGGCGACGTGTGCGCCGGGTAACATCGGATTCGTTTTATGTAGCCGGGCACATCTGCCCGGACCGGGATCGGGCTGTTAGAGTCCGTTCCCAGCCATGGATACCGGGCGCTCGCCCGGCACCCACCCCGCCCCGCCAGGGATCGTCACCGGCGGCCCGCGTCGCGCAGGAGGAAGAAGTTGCTGTCCGCCTTTCTCAGTGCGTTCCGTACGCCTGACCTGCGCAAGAAGCTGCTGTTCACAGTAGGCATCATCGCGGTCTACCGGCTGGGCGCCACGCTGCCCAGCCCGGGCGTCTCGTACGGCAACGTGCAGAAGTGCCTCGACACCATCCAGGGCAGCACCGGCGTGCTCAACCTGCTGGATCTCTTCTCCGGCGGCGCGCTGCTCCAGCTCTCGGTCTTCGCGCTGGGCATCATGCCCTACATCACCGCGTCGATCATCCTGCAGCTGCTGACGGTGGTGATCCCGCGGCTGGAGCAGCTCCGCAAGGAGGGCCAGGCCGGCCAGGCGAAGATTACCCAGTACACCCGCTACCTGACGCTGGGCCTGGGCATCCTCCAGTCCTCGGCGTTCGTGGCGCTGGCCCGCTCCGGGCAGCTGTTCAACAACCAGTGCGACCAGTTCCCGATCGTGCCCAAGGGCACCGGCATCCCGGACTGGCTGACGCTGACCATCCTGGTCATGACGATGACCGCCGGCACCGGCGTGGTGATGTGGCTCGGTGAGCTGATCACCGACCGGGGCGTCGGCAACGGCATGTCGGTGCTGATCTTCACCTCGATCGCGGCCCGCCTTCCCAGCGAGGGCTGGAAGATCAAGACCACCAAGGGCTGGGGGATGTTCCTCCTCGTCATCGCCCTGGTGCTCCTGGTCATCACCGCGGTGACCTTCATCGAGCAGGCGCAGCGCCGGATCCCGGTGCAGTACGCCAAGCGCATGATCGGCCGGCGGATGTACGGCGGCACCTCGACCTACATCCCGCTCAAGGTGAACCAGGCCGGCGTCATCCCAGTCATCTTCGCCTCGTCGCTGCTCTACCTGCCGCAGCTCGCGCTCCAGTTCTTCGATCCGAACGACCCGGGCAAGGTCCAGGCGTGGATCCAGAACCACATCGTGAAGGCGAGCGCGCCGGAGCACATCGCGATCTACTTCCTGCTGATCATCTTCTTCACCTACTTCTACGTGTCCATCACGTTCAACCCGACCGAGGTCGCGGACAACATGAAGAAGTACGGCGGCTTCGTGCCGGGCATCCGCCCCGGCAAGCCGACCGCCGAGTACCTCGACTTCATCCTCAGCCGGATCACCCTGCCGGGTGCGCTCTACCTGGGCATCATCGCGATCCTGCCGAACTTCTTCTTCATCTGGCTGGACAACCAGCAGTTCCAGAACTTCCCGTTCGGCGGCACCGCTGTGCTCATCATGGTCGGCGTCGGTCTGGAGACCGTGAAGCAGATCGAGAGCCAACTCATGCAGCGGAACTACGAAGGGTTCCTGCGGTAGATGCGACTCGTTCTGGTTGGCCCGCCGGGCGCGGGCAAGGGCACACAGGCGGAGTTCATCGCCGCCCACCTCTCGGTGCCGAAGATCTCGACCGGTGACATCTTCCGGGCCAACGTCACCCAGGGCACGCCCCTGGGTGTCGAGGCCAAGCGGTACATGGACGCGGGCAAGCTGGTCCCGGACGACGTCACCATCAATATGGTGCGCGACCGGCTCGCTGAGCCGGACGCCGGCGAGGGCTTCCTGCTCGACGGCTTCCCGCGCACCACGCCGCAGGCCGCCGAGCTGGACAAGCTCCTCGCCGACCTGGGCTCCGCGCTGGACCTGGTGCTGGAGCTGGTCGTCGACGACGACGAGGTGATCCGGCGGCTGTCCGGCCGGCGCACCTGCCGGGGCTGCGGCAAGATCTGGCACGTCGAGTTCGACGCGACCACCCGTGAGGGCATCTGCGACCGCTGCGGCGCGGAGCTGTTCCAGCGGGACGACGACAAGCCGGAGACCATCGCGGCGCGGCTGCGGGAGTACGCCGAGAAGACCGCGCCACTGGTGGACTACTACGGCGCCCAGGGCAAGCTGGTCGGCATCGACGCGACCGGGCCGGTGGAGGACGTCACCGTCCGCGCCATCGACGCGCTGCGCTCCTACGGCGGCTGACGACCCACCGCCGTCCGGCGGATAGAGTGCGAACGGCGGGGTACGCGCGACGTGCCCCGCTGTTCCGCGTACGCGCGACGAAAGGTTAGACCGCCATGCGCCGTCCCCAGCTGGACATCCAGCTGAAGACCCCCGAGCAGATCGAGCTGATGCGGGCCGCCGGTCTGGTGGTCGCCCGTGCCCTGCGCCGGATGCGTGAGGCGGTCGCCCCCGGCGTGACGACGGCCGACCTCGACGCGATCGCCGAGGCCACCATCCGGGAGGCGGGCGCGGTCCCGTCGTTCAAGGGCTACCACGGGTTCCCGGCGTCGATCTGCTCCTCGGTCAACGAGCAGGTGGTGCACGCCATCCCGTCGGCCCAGCAGGTGCTGCGCGAGGGCGACCTGATCTCGATCGACTGCGGCGCGGTGCTCGACGGCTGGCACGGCGACGCGGCCGTCACGGTGGCGGTGGGGGAGGTCGACCCGGCACTGCTGCGGATGGCCGAGGTGGCCGAGGACGCGATGTGGGCCGGCATCGCCACCGCCGCCCGGGGCGCGGCCTCCGGCAGGGGACGGCTCACCGACATCTCCCACGCGGTGGAGAGCGCGGTCCGCAAGGGCGGCCGGTACGGGATCGTCGACGGCTACGGCGGCCACGGCATCGGCACCGAGATGCACCAGGACCCGCACGTGCTGAACCACGGCCGCCCCGGCAAGGGCCCGCGCCTGGTTCCCGGCCTGGCGCTCGCCATCGAGCCGATGATCACGATGGGCTCCCCGCGCACGGCGGAGCTGGCCGACGGCTGGACCGTGGTGACGCGGGACGGCTCGATGGCGGTGCACGTCGAGCACTCGATGGCGCTGCTGGACGACGGCGTCTGGGTGCTGACCGCCGAGGACGGCGGCCGGGCCCGCCTCGGTGACCTGGTCACCGCCCGCCAGCCCGCGGACTCCCCGGCCCGCTGACCCGTCCGTCGCCCGGCCGAGCCGCCGCTCACCCTGGCGCCGCCGGCCGTCCCGGTGCCTGTCGGGCCGGGCGGCCGGGCAGCCGCGGTGTGTGTCGGGCCGGGCGGCCGGGCGGCCGCGGTGTGTGTCGGGCCGGGCGGCCGGGCGGCCGCGGTGTGTGTCGGGCCGGGCGGCCGGGCGGCCGCGGTGCTTGTCGGGGGCGGCGGTTGCGGTGCCGTCGGGCTCGGCGACTCGGCGGGTGTGCGATGTTCGGCCAGGCGGGGCCAGGCAACCCGACGTTCCGTGGGCCATCCGGCATTCCCAGGGCCGGTGGGCCACGGCGATTTCCCGGGCGGGCGGGTCGTCACTTCACCCCGATATACCTCTGAGTCATATTTATGACCAGGCGGTATATCGGCGCGGGGTCGCATCTGTGTCAGCCCGGTCACGCCACGTGACGGGCGTCGACAGGCTGGAGGGCGCGGTCCGGGTGCGGGCCGGGCGGCGGGTTTTCGTCCGGTGGCGGGCCGGTGGCATCCTTGCCGTCATGGACGGGCAGCGGGAGATGCGGGCGGCCGACCGTGACCGGGAGGCCACGGCGGAACGGCTCCGGGTGGCGCTGGAGGAGGGCCGGCTCGGCCTGCACGAGTACGACGAGCGGCTGGCCCGCGCGTACGGCGCCCGCACCTACGCCGACCTGGACGAGGTGGTGGCCGACCTGCCGGGCCCGGCGTCGGCCGAGCGGTCCGCCGTGGTGCCCGCCACCCCGACGCCGCCGCCCGCGACGCCGCCACTCGCGCCGGCGCCACCCGCGCCCGCGGCGGCCGTTCCGAGCGGCGAGCCGGCCGCCGGGGCCGGGACGCCGGTCGCGCCGGACACCCGCTCGCGGCTGCTCGGCCTCTGGATGCCCTGGCTGCGGGTGGCCGCGCTGCTGCTGCCGATCTGGCTGATCAGCGTGATCGCCACCGGCCACACCGCCGGTGTCTGGCCGCTCTGGGTGCTGGGGCCGTGGGGCGGCCTGGTGCTGATGCAGTCCGTCGGGCTGATCGGCGTCGACCACGGTCGGAAGCGACACGACCGCCGCCGCTGAGGCGGCCGGAGCTGTGCCGCTGGTCACAGCCGCGCCGGAAATCCCCCGTCGGGGGGACCGGACGGCCGGCCGGTTTGGCGACGGTGCGCGTGCGGGCGTACACTTTCAGATCGGCGCACAGCGTCCACTCCGCCATGCCCACCCTGCGCTTCGGTGGGAGTCGGAGCCGCGGCTGGCGCGGGTTATCTGATCTTGGTCAGTTCACCCGTGTAAGACGTTGTGGGCCGTCCGGAGTAACCGACGTCAGGACAGCGGAGTACATGCCGAAAAAAGACGGAGCCATCGAGATCGAGGGTCGGGTCATCGAGCCCCTGCCGAACGCCATGTTCCGGGTGGAGCTCGCGAACGGCCACAAGGTGCTGGCTCACATCAGCGGCAAGATGCGGCAGCACTACATCCGCATCCTGCCGGAGGACCGGGTCGTCGTCGAACTGTCGCCGTACGACCTGACCCGCGGGCGCATCGTCTACCGCTACAAGTAAGCCTGACGACGGCCGGGACGTCCCCGTGTCCGTCTTCGACGTCCGGGTCGCGCTCCGTCGCGTCTCCGGGCCAGATGGGAAGTAAGGCAACCGTGAAGGTCAAGCCGAGCGTCAAGAGGATCTGCAACAAGTGCCGGGTGATCCGCCGGCACGGCCGGGTCATGGTCATCTGCACCGACCCGCGCCACAAGCAGCGCCAGGGCTGACGCCCCACACGTCACCAGCTCGTCCCAGCCGCGGACGGTGCGCAGCGCGTACCTCTCGTGGTTGACCCCCGGTCGGAGGCCGGGGCCCGCTCGGGCAGCGGGGTGGGACGGGTCCACACCTCCGCCACAATCATGAGGAGTACGCCCGCACATGGCACGTCTAGTCGGCGTGGATCTCCCCCGCGAGAAGCGGATGGAGATCGCGCTCACCTACATCTTCGGGGTCGGTCGCACCCGCGCCCTGGAGACGCTCGCCGCGACCGGCATCTCGCCGGACAAGCGCGTTCGCGACCTCACGGACGAGGAGCTCGTCGAGCTCCGGAACCACATCGAGGGCAACTACAAGGTTGAAGGCGACCTGCGCCGCGAGGTCGCCGCTGACATCCGCCGCAAGGTCGAGATCGGCTGCTACGCCGGTATCCGGCACCGCCGCGGTCTGCCCGTGCGTGGCCAGCGCACCAAGACCAACGCGCGGACCCGGAAGGGCCCGAAGCGGACCGTGGCCGGCAAGAAGAAGCCCGGCAAGAAGTAACTAGGAGCGCACAGACTTATGCCACCGAAGGCTCGTGCCGGAGCCGCCGTCAAGAAGGTCCGGCGCAAGGAACGCAAGAACGTCGCCCACGGGCAGGCGCACATCAAGAGCACCTTCAACAACACCATCGTGTCCATCACGGACCCGACCGGTGCGGTCATCTCCTGGGCCTCGTCCGGCCAGGTGGGCTTCAAGGGCTCCCGCAAGTCGACCCCGTTCGCCGCGCAGCTGGCCGCCGAGGCCGCCGCGCGTCGGGCCATGGAGCACGGCATGCGCAAGGTCGACGTGTTCGTCAAGGGCCCCGGCTCCGGCCGGGAGACCGCCATCCGTTCGCTGCAGGCCGCTGGGCTGGAGGTCGGGCAGATCTCCGACGTCACCCCGCAGCCGCACAACGGGTGCCGTCCGCCGAAGCGTCGCCGGGTCTGAGAGGTTAGAGAGAGATGGCTCGTTACACCGGTGCTGACTGCCGCCGTTGCCGGCGGGAGAAGATGAAGCTGTTCCTCAAGGGCAGCAAGTGCGATGGTCCGAAGTGCCCGTTCGAGTCCCGGCCGTTCCCGCCCGGGCAGCACGGCCGCGGTCGGACCAAGGAGACGGAGTACCTGCTCCAGCTCCGTGAGAAGCAGAAGGCCCGTCGGGTCTACGGCGTGCTCGAGAAGCAGTTCCGCGGCTACTACGAAGAGGCCGTGGGCAAGAAGGCGAAGACCGGTGAGGTCCTCCTTCAGATCCTCGAGTCGCGGCTCGACAACGTGGTCTACCGGGCCGGCTACGCCAAGTCCCGGGACATGGCCCGTCAGCTGGTCAAGCACGGTCACTTCATGGTGAACGGCAAGAAGGTCGACATCCCGTCGTACCGCGTCAAGGAGCACGACATCATCGAGGTCCGGGGCAAGAGCAAGGAGCTCACCCCGTTCATCGTCGCGCAGGCCGAGGCCGGCTCCAAGACCGTTCCGGCGTGGCTCGAGGCCATCCCCAGCCAGATGAAGGTCCTCGTGCACTCGCTCCCGGCCCGTCAGGTGATCGACACCCAGGTCCAGGAGCAGCTGATCGTCGAGCTCTACTCCAAGTAAGGGCTCGCTGCGGTGGCCCGCCCTGCGGGGCGGGCCACCGGAACAGTTGTGTCGTGGGCGTCAAATAGCGGGCGCCCCGGAAGAGAAGAGAAAAGATGCTCATCAGCCAGCGACCGTCTCTCTCCGAAGAGTCGATCAACGAGACCCGCTCCCGGTTCACCATCGAGCCGCTGGAGCCCGGCTTCGGCTACACGCTGGGCAACTCGCTGCGGCGCACGCTGCTGTCGTCCATCCCGGGCGCGGCGGTCACCTCGATCAAGATCGACGGTGTGCTGCACGAGTTCACCACGATCCCCGGGGTCAAGGAGGACGTGGTCGAGCTCGTCATGAACATCAAGGAGCTGTGCGTCAGCTCCGAGCACGACGAGCCGGTCAGCATGTACCTGCGCAAGCAGGGCCCGGGCGACGTGACCGCCGGTGACATCCAGCCCCCGGCCGGTGTCTCGGTGCACAACCCGGACCTGAAGCTCGCCACCCTCAACGGCAAGGGCCGGCTCGACATGGAGCTGACCGTCGAGCGGGGTCGGGGCTACGTCACCGCGGCGCAGAACAAGCAGGCGGGCGCCGAGATCGGCCGGATCCCGGTCGACTCGATCTACTCGCCGGTGCTCAAGGTGACGTACCGCGTCGAGGCGACCCGGGTCGAGCAGCGGACCGACTTCGACCGGCTGATCATCGACGTCGAGACCAAGCCGTCGATGGGCCCGCGCACCGCGCTGGCCTCGGCCGGCTCGACGCTGGTGGAGCTGTTCGGGCTCGCCCGCGAGCTGGACGAGACCGCCGAGGGCATCGACATCGGGCCGTCCCCGCAGGACGCCCAGCTGGCGGCGGACCTGGCTCTGCCGATCGAGGAGCTGGACCTCACCGTCCGCTCCTACAACTGCCTCAAGCGCGAGGGCATCAACTCCGTTGGTGAGCTGATCGGGCGTACCGAGGCCGACCTTCTCGACATCCGCAACTTCGGTCAGAAGTCGATCGACGAGGTCAAGATGAAGCTCGCCGGGATGGGCCTGGGGCTGAAGGACTCGGCTCCGAACTTCGACCCGGCGCACGTCGTGGACGCCTTCGGCGAGGCCGACTACGACACCGACGACTACCGCGAGACCGAGCAGCTCTAGTCCGCGCTGCCGCCACACCTGAGGAGCACCAAGCATGCCCACGCCCACCAAGGGCCCCCGCCTCGGCGGCAGCCCCGCGCACGAGCGGCTGATGCTGGCCAACCTGGCCACCGCGCTGTTCCAGCACGGCAAGATCCAGACCACCGAGACGAAGGCCCGGCGGCTGCGTCCGCTGGCCGAGCAGCTCATCACCAAGGCCAAGCGCGGCGACCTCGCCTCGCGTCGGCGGGTGCTGGGCGTCGTCAAGGACAAGGACGTGGTCTACTCCCTGTTCGACCAGATCGCGCCCCGGTACGCCAACCGCAACGGTGGCTACACCCGGATCGTGAAGACCGGCCCGCGCAAGGGTGACGCCGCTCCGATGGCGATCATCGAGCTGGTGGAGGAGCTTCAGGTCGCCGAGCCGAAGGCGAACAAGAAGACCGCCGCCCGCAAGGCCGCCCAGCAGGACAAGGTCGAGGCCCTGGCCCCGGCCGAGGAGGCCCCGAAGTCCAGCGCCGGTGACCAGGACGCCGAGGCTCCGGTCTCCGCGTCGGGCGACACCGCCGCCGCCCGTGAGGACAGCGACGAGGCCACCGAGAACGACAAGGCCTGATCGCAGGCAGCATCGTCGGGCCCGGCACCCCCTCGTGGGGTGCCGGGCCCGACGCCGTCAACGGAGGTACGAGGTGAGCGAGCGGACCCGGCTGCGGCTGGACGTCTCGTACGACGGCACGGAGTTCTCCGGCTGGGCGCCCCAGCCCACCCGGCGCACGGTGGCCGGGGTGCTCATGGAGGCCCTGGACCTGGTGCTCGGCGCGGGCACCGCGACCGGGCTGACCGTGGCCGGGCGCACCGACGCCGGGGTGCACGCCACCGGGCAGATCTGCCACCTGGACCTGCCCACCGAGGTGTGGCGCGAGCACGACGGGCGGCTGCTGCGCCGGTTGGCCCGCCTCCTCCCGCCGGACGCCCGGGTCCGCGCGATGACCGAGGTCCCCGCCGACTTCGACGCCCGGTTCTCGGCCACCTACCGGCGCTACGAGTACCGGGTCACCGACGCGCCCTGGGGCGCCGAACCGCTGCGCCGCCGGGACACCCTGGCCTGGCCGAAGCCGCTGGACCTGACCGCGCTCAACGCCGCCGCGGCCGGGCTGGTCGGCGAGCACGACTTCGCCGCGTACTGCCGGCGCAAGGAGAACGCCACCACGCTGCGCGAGGTGACCCGGCTGGATTGGCGGCGCGACCCGGACGGGATCCTGGTCGCCACCGTGCAGGCCGACGCGTTCTGCCAGAACATGGTGCGCAGCCTGGTCGGCGCCATGCTGGTCGCCGGGGACGGGCGGCGGCCGGTGGAGTGGCCGGCCGGCCTGCTGAGCCGCCGGGAGCGGTCCAGCGAGGTGACCGTGGCGCCGGCACACGGCCTGGCGTTGGTCGAGGTCGGCTACCCGACCGACCCCGCCGAGTACGCCCGCCGCGCCGACCTCACCCGCCGGCTGCGCGTGCCCGTCGCGGAGGGCTGAGCGGACACGGAACGGCCCGCCGCCCCGCGTGGGGTGACGGGCCGTCGACGGGGCGGGGTCAGTCGTCCGAGCCGCGTTGTCCGGCGCTGTCCTCGGTCGGACCGTCGGTGGGCTGGCCGGCCGTCCCGCCGGCGGCCCGGCGGTCCAGCACGCTCCGGTTCAGGTGCAGCTCGATCAGGTCGTACATGATCTCGCGGGCGGTGGTGTCGTCGGTCGGGATGCGCTCCCCGTCGGCGCGGGTGACGAGGCAGTACGCGACGTAGTGGCCGCGTACCTGCCAGCCGACCCGGGCGGCGGCCTTCTCCACCGCCTCGGTGTCGTCGCCCGCCTTCATGCCGCGGAAGCGGCCCTGCCGCTCGTCCAGCAGCGGCCGGATCCGGTCGCGCACCCGCTGGGCGCTGGCCACGTCGGTCAGGTTGAACAGGCCGGCGGTGAGCAGGTGGTCGCCGTCGGGGGAGCGGAGCGTGCCCCGGACCACCTGGTTGCAGCCGAGCCGGACCAGCAGGTCGGCGATCTCGCCGGTGGCGGCGGAGGCGCAGTTGCCGCTCGCCTGGGTCTTGAGCACCCGGTAGGCCGGCTTGCCGTCGGTGATCACCAGGCTCTTGGCCGGGAAGACCTCCTTGGCGGTCAGCGCCGCCTGGTCGGTGTCCCGGGAGTCCAGGTCGGACCCGGCGGGCGCGGTGGTCTGCTCGACCGTCGGTTGCGGCGTCGGCTGGCCGGCCGGTGGGGTGGTGGCCCGCTCGTCGAGCAGCGCCGCGACGGCCAGCCCGGTCAGCGAGAGCAGGAGCAGCACGGCGGCGCCGCCGATCAGCGTCTGCAGGACCCGGCCGCCGCGCCGGCGGTCGGTGTGCCGGGTCCGCGGCGGGTCCCACACGTCGCCGGTACGTGCGGTCGGGCTGGCCGGGATCGGCACGGTCGGCCGGGTGGTCGCGGCCGGCACGGGCTGCGGGACCGGCGGCGCGGGCTGTGGCACCGGGGACGGCTCCCGGGGCGGCGCGGGGCGGCCTGGCGTCGGCGCCGGCGGCGCGGGCGCGGGGGCGCGGGCGGCGTCGCCGGCCGGCCGGGCCGGTGGCAGCGACGGGGTGGGGAAGCGGGAGGGCGACGGGCCCGCGGGCGGCGGCGTCGCGGCTCCGGACCCGGTGGGGGCCGACCCGGGCTTCGGGTACTCCAGGAAGGCGTCCTCGTCGGACTCGTACCGGTACACCATGTGGGATAGAGTAGGGCCGATTGTCCCTTTCAGGGGTAATATCGGGAAATTCTGGCGGAGTGGCGTCCGATGCTCCCCGCCGCACCGTCGCCGGGCCCGCTGCCGGCCGGTGCGACAATGCCGGACGTGACCGGCGACCACTACTTCACCGCTGAACCGACGACCCCGGCCCGCCCGCGCGAGGTCGAGTTCAACGTCGCCGGGCGCGACTACACCCTCACCTCGGCCGGCGGCGTCTTCTCCGCCGACCGGCTCGACCCCGGCACCGCGGTGCTGCTGCGCAAGGCGGCACTGCCCTCCGCGGGCGAGACCGGTCCGCTGCTCGACATCGGCTGCGGGTTCGGCCCGATCACCTGCGTCCTGGCCACCGTCGCGCCGGCCGCCACGGTCTGGGCGGTGGACGTCAACGAGCGGGCCCGCGCCCTCACCACCACTAACGCGGCCCGGGTGGACGCCGCCGACCGGGTCCGCGCCGTCGCCCCGGACGGGATGCCGGCGGACGTCACGTTCACCCAGATCTGGTCCAACCCGCCGATCCACATCGGCAAGGCGGAACTGCACGACCTGCTGCTGCGCTGGCTGCCCCGGCTCACCCCGGACGGCGTCGCCTGGCTGGTCGTCGCCCGCCACCTCGGCGGCGACTCGCTGCACCGCTGGCTGGTCGAGCAGGGATGGCAGGTCGACCGGCACGCCAGCCAGAAGGGCTACCGGGTGCTCCGGGTCACCCGGTAATCGGGTGTCGCCCGCGTGCCCCGCTCGGGCAGGATGCCCGCGTGGGATACGTGGACGTGGCAGGGGTCGGGCACATCCTCCCGGACGGCCGGGAGTTGTTCGGCGACGTGTCGTTCCGGGTCGGTGAGGGCGCCAAGGTGGCGCTCGTCGGCCCCAACGGCGCCGGCAAGACCACGCTGCTGCGGATGGTCGCCGGCGACCTGCCGGTCAAGACCGGCGCGATCGCCCGCAGCGGCGGGCTCGGCGTGATGCGGCAGTTCATCGGCATGATCGGCGACGAGTCGACGCTCGCCGACCTGGCCCTGTCGCTGGCGCCGCCGGCGCTGCGCGACGCCGGGCGGCGGCTCGCCGAGACCGAGGCGGCCATGCGGTCGGCCGAGGTCCGCGGCAAGTACAGCTCCGCCGCCGCCAGGACCCAGCTCGCGTACGCGGACGCGCTGGCCGCCTGGGGCGAGACCGGCGGGTACGACGCCGAGGTGCTCTTCGACACCGTCGCCACCGTCGTGCTGGATCTGCCCTGGGACAGCGCCCGGGAGCGGCCGGTGCGGACGCTCTCCGGCGGCCAGCAGAAACGCTTCGCGCTGGAACTGCTGCTGCGCGGCCCGGACGAGGTGCTGCTGCTCGACGAGCCGGACAACTTCCTCGACGTGCCCGGCAAGCGGTGGCTGGAGGCGCGACTGCGCGAGTCCGGCAAGTCGGTGCTCTACGTCTCGCACGACCGCGAGCTGCTGGCCCAGACCGCCGACCGGGTGGTGGCCGTCGAGGGCGGCAGCGCCTGGGTGCACCCGGGTGGCTTCGCGAGCTGGCACTCCGCGCGGGTGGCCCGGCACGACCGCCTCGACGAGCTGCGCAAGCGCTGGGACGAGGAGCACGAGAAGCTGCGCGAGCTGATGCTGATGTACAAGCAGAAGGCCGCGTACAACTCGGGAATGGCCTCGCGGTACCAGGCCGCGCAGACCCGGTTGCGCAAGTTCGAGGAGGCCGGGCCGCCGCCCGTACCCCCGAAGGACCAGGACATCCGGATGCGGCTGACCGGCGGGCGGACCGGCAAGCGGGCGGTGATCGCCGAGCAGTTGGAGCTGGACGGCCTGACGTACCCGTTCGACCTGGAACTCTGGTACGGCGACCGGGTCGCCGTGCTCGGCGCGAACGGCACCGGCAAGTCGCACTTCCTGCGGCTGCTGGCCCGCGGCGGCACCGACCCGGACCCGGGCAACACGCCTGTCGACGGCGCCGCCGCGCTCGCGCCGGTCGCGCACGGCGGCGTGGTCCGGCTGGGCGCGCGGGTCCGGCCGGGTCACTTCTCGCAGACCCACGACCGGCCCGAGCTGATGGAGAAGACGCTCGTCGAGGTGCTGTGGCGGGGCGACGAGCACCGGGCCGGGATGGACCGGCACGCGGCCATGGGGGCGCTGTCCCGCTACGAGCTGGCCGGCCAGGGCGACCAGCGGTTCGGGACGCTCTCCGGCGGCCAGCAGGCCCGGTTCCTGGTGCTGCTGCTGGAGCTGTCCGGCGCGACGCTGCTGCTGCTCGACGAGCCCACCGACAACCTCGACCTCGCCTCCGCCGAGGCGTTGGAGGCCGGGCTGACCGCGTTCGAGGGGACGGTGATCGCGGTGACCCACGACCGCTGGTTCACCCGGACCTTCGACCGGTTCGTGCTGTTCCGCGGCGACGGCGACGTGGTGGAGACGTCGGAACCGGTCTGGGACGTCGGATGATCGACCAGGGACTGGTCGACCGGCTGTGCGCGGTCGACGGCGTGGTCGCGGTGGCGCTCGGCGGCAGCCGGGCCCGCGGCGACCACCGGCCCGACTCCGACTGGGACCTCGGGCTCTACTACCGGGGCGAGCCGGACCTGGCCGCGCTGCGCGCGGTGGCCGCCTCGGTCGCCGACGGGCCGGTGGACCTCACCTCGCCCGGCAACTGGGGGCCCTGGGTCGACGGCGGCGGCTGGCTGCGCGTCGGCGGGGCGGCGGTGGACTGGATCTACCGGGACCTGGACCGCGTGCGGCGGATCTGGGCGGACTGCCGGGCCGGCCACTACACGGTGCAGGTACAGGCCGGTCATCCGCTCGGCTTCTACTCGCACGCGTACGCGGGGGAGGTGGCGCTCGGGCAGGTGCTCGGCGACCCGACCGGTGAGCTGACCGCGTTGCGCGCCGAGACCGTCGACTACCCGCCCGCGCTCGGCGCCGCGCTGGTGGCCGGCGGCTGGGAGACCGGGCTGCTGCTCGACGGCGCGGCGAAGGGGGCGGCCGGGGGCGACGCCGGCTACGTCGCCGGGTGCCTGTTCCGCGTCGTCGGGGTGCTGGCGCACGCGCTGCACGGCCGGGCGGGGCGGTGGCTGGTCAACGAGAAGGGCATGATCACCTCGGCCGGCCGGTTGCCGGACGCGCCGCTGGCCTTCGCCGACCGGGCGCACGCGCTGCTCGGCGCGGTGGGGCGTACCCCGGTGGAGCTGGCGGCGACGGTCGCCGACGCCCGCGCGCTGGCCGCCGACGTGCTGGGCTGAGCGGTCAGCGGCGGTCGAGCGGCGTGGCGCGTGGGCGGGCGGACGTTCGGTGCTGGTCGTGCGGCGTGGCGCGTGGGCGGGCGGACGTTCGGCGATGGTGACGCGGCGGCGGCGTGGCGTGGCGGCGGCGTGGCGGCGGCGTGGCGGTGCGGCGCGGCGTGGCGCGGGGCGTCCGCCGGAGGCCTATGGAGCTGATGCCGCGGACGACTCACCTCGGCGGTGACCCGGCCCGGCGCTCGCCCGGTGGCGGCACGGGCGCGGGCATAGGGTGGATCTCGTGAGTGAGATGACCTACCGCCGGCTGGGCGACTCCGGACTCGTGGTGTCCGTGGTCGGCATCGGCTGCAACAACTTCGGCCGCAAACTCGACACCGACGGCACCCGGGCAGTGGTGGACGCCGCGCTCGACGCCGGGATCACCTTCTTCGACACCGCCGACATCTACGGCGAGCCGCAGGGCGGCTCCGAGGAGCTGCTCGGGCAGGCGCTCAAGGGACGTCGCGACGACGTGGTGGTCGCCACCAAGTTCGGCATGGACATGCACGGCGCGAACGGGCCGGATCACGGCGCCCGGGGCGCCCGCCGCTACATCGCCCGCGCGGTCGAGGCGTCGCTGCGCCGGCTCGGCACCGACCACATTGACCTCTACCAGATGCACGAGCCGGACCCGGGTACGCCGATCGACGAGACGCTCGCCGCGCTGGACGACCTGGTGACCGCCGGCAAGGTGCGCTACCTCGGCAACTCCAACTTCGCCGGGTGGCAGATCGCCGACGCCGACTGGACCGCGTCGTCGCAGGGCCGCACCCGGTTCATCTCCGCGCAGAACCACTACTCGCTGCTGGAACGCGGCGTGGAGGACGAGGTGATCCCCGCCTGCGAGCGGTTCGGCCTCGGCATGCTGCCGTTCTTCCCGCTCGCCAACGGGCTGCTCACCGGCAAGTACAAGCGGGACGAGGCGCCCCCGGCGGGCAGCCGGCTGGCCGGCGGCGGCCGGTACGCCGAGCGGCTGGCCGCCGCGCGCTGGGACACCATCGAGGCGATCGAGGCGTACGCGGCCGAGCGCGGGATCAGCATGCTCCAGGTGGCCATCGGCGGGCTGGCCGCCCGGCCCGCGGTGACCTCGGTGATCGCCGGTGCCACCACGCCCGAGCAGGTACGCGCCAACGCCGAGGCGGGCACCTGGCAGCCCTCCGCCGAGGATCTGGACGCCCTCGACGCTCTCCTCTGACGGATCCCCGCCGGCGTGGCCGCCTCCGCGGTCCGCCGGCGTGGTCGCTCGTTGGCGTGGTGGTCCGCCAGCGAGACGGCGTGGCCGTTCCTCGCGTGGCGGTCCTGGTGCGGGCTGACCTTCCAGCGTGGCAGCCTTCGGCGGCCACCCTCCAGCGTGGCAGCCTTCGGTGGCCACCTTCCAGCACGGCGGCCTGCGCCGTGGCCACCCGCGACGCGTCACCTCTCGTGGCGATCCACCGGCGAGTGCCGCCAGGCAGACACCCATGGTGTTCCACTCAGCGCCAGCGCTCACCGTGAGTGGAACGGCATGGGTGTCAAACGAGCGCTGAGGCACCCATGGTGTTCCACCCACGGCCGGTCCTGGCGGCGGGTGGAACGTTGTGGGTGTCTGCGGGCGGGTCTGACGTCCGTGGCGCCTCAGGTCCGAGGAGTGCGACGACCGCCCGGACGACTTCGACCTGGCCGCCTACCGCGGGGCGGGGGCGTCGGGCGGGGCGGGCCCGGCGGGCGGGGCAGAGCTGACGGGCGGCGGCGGCACGTCGGGTGGGGCGGCACGTCGGGCGGGGCCGAGGGGCGGGGCATTCGGGTGTGGGCGCGTGGGGGACACCGGGTCAGTGCGGCGGTGCGGTGGCGAGGCGTTCGGCGAGTGCCTGGCGGACCAGGGCGACGGTGGCGTCCGGACGGCGCAACACGTCGTCGGCGGTGAACCGGAGCACCACCCAACCGGCCGCGCGGAGCGCGTTCAGGCGCGCCACGTCGCGACGGAAGTGAGCTCGCTCGCGGTGGTGGTCGCCGTCGTACTCGATCGCGAGGCGGAGCGCCGGCCAGGCCAGGTCGACCCGGGCCACGAAGCGCCCGCCCGCGCGTACCTCGTGCTGCGCGACGAGCGGGCCGAGGCCGGCGTCGAGGAGGAGCAGCCGCAGGCGGGTCTCCATCGGGGACTCGCTCGACGGCTCGGCCAGGGCCAGCACCTCGCGCAGCAGCGGAGCGCCCGGCCAGCCCGGTCGGTCGGCGGCGTAGGAGCGCAGGGCGGGCAGCGTCACCACCCGGCGGCGGAGCAGCGCTTCGACGGCGACCAGCGCGTCGGCGCGTGACCCCTGCCGACCAAGGTCGAACGCGGTGCGCAGCGTGGTGGTGACCGGGAGCCCGCCGAACCGGGTCCGATCCCCACCGGGCAACGGGGACCGGGCGACCGACAGACGCGGGTGCGGGCGCAGTCGGGCGGGGCGCGGCAGCAGCACCGTCACCGGCGCGTCCCGGCCCAGCAGGTCCACCCGGAACAGCCAGGCGGCGCTGCGTCCCGCCAGTGCGGCACCCGGCGGCAGGCGCAGCGCCACCGCCTCGCACCACATCCGGTGGTCGTCGGCGCGGTGTCCGTCCCGGTGCACGTACACGTCAGGCAGCAGACGGACCCATGTCGGCCCGCGCAACATCGTCCAGGTCAGCAGCCCTTCGGAGACGGCACGGCTGCCCCGGAACGGCAGGGCGGACAGGCCGCCGGGCGCTCGGGCGTGAGCGGGCATCCGCACAGCGTGTCGTGACGCGACGGTCACCGTACGCCCCGATCCGGCGCGCGGCGGGTTCCTGGGAAAAACGTCACCCGGTCTTCCGTCCGGCGGGGGAGGCGTCGTACGGTAGGCCGCAAGTGACCCACGGGAGCCCGGTGTGGACCGGGCTGAGAGGGGGGCTGGGAGCCCCCGACCGTCGAACCTGATCCGGGTAATGCCGGCGCAGGGAGGAGCGTTGCCGTGCCGTCCCTGGGACGACTGCATCTCATCACCGACACCCGGCCGGGGCGTGACCCGCTCGCCGTGCTGCGCGCCGCCCTGCCGGTGGCCCGCGCCGACCTCGTCGTGCAGGTCCGGGTGGAGGACGACGCCACCGACCGGGAGGCGTACGAGCTGGCCCGCCTGGTGGTCGACGCCTGCCGGCCGTACGGGGCGCGGTGCCTGGTCAACGACCGGTTGCACGTGGCGGTGGCGGTGGTGGCTGCCGGGGGCCACGTCGGGGCGGACGACCTGCCGGTGGCCGCCGCGCGTCGGGTGCTCGGCCCGGACGCCGTGCTCGGCGCCACCGCCCGCGAGCCGGGCGGCGCCCGAGCGGCCGTCGCCGCCGGCGCGAGTTACCTGGGCGTCGGCCCGTGCCACGCCACCACCACCAAGTCCGGCCTGCCCACGCCGATCGGCCCGGCGGGGGTACGCGCCGTCGCCGGGGCGGTGGACGTGCCGGTGATCGCCATCGGCGGGGTGACCGCCGCCACCGTGCCGGCGCTGCGGGCCGCCGGGGCGTACGGGGTGGCGGTGGTGGGGGCGGTCAGCGGGGCGGCCGACCCGGCCCGGGCCACCGCCGAGCTGCTCGGTGCGCTGACGTGTTAAGCAGGGGCCCTTCCTCTACCGGAGGCGTTAACAGGGGGCCCTTCCTTACCGACGTGGCGGTGGTGGGTGGCGGGCCGATCGGGTGGGCGATCGCGTGGCGGTGCGCCCAGCGCGGGCTGCGCGTGGTGGTGCACGACGACCGGCCCGGGTCGGGTGCCTCCTCGGTGGCCGCGGGGATGCTCTCGCCGGTCGCCGAGGCGTACTTCGGGGAGCACGAGTTGACCGGGCTGCTGGTCTCGTCCGCCGCCCGCTGGCCCGCGTTCGCCGCGGAGCTGACCGCGGCGAGCGGCGTCGACCTCGGGCATCGCACCGAGGGCACGCTCGTCGTCGGGCTCACCGCCGACGACCTGGCCGAGGCGCGGCGGCTGTGGTCGTACCAACAGGGTCTGGCACTGCCGATCACGCCGCTGCGCCCCTCGGAGCTGCGCGACCGTGAGCCGGCGCTGGCCACCCGGGTGCGCGGCGGCGCCGTGGCGCCCGGCGACCACCAGGTCGACCCGCGCCGGCTGGTCACCGCGTTGCGCGCGGCGGCCGGGCGGGCCGGCGTCGCGCTGCGGCCGGTGCGGGTCGGCGCG
Organism: Micromonospora sediminicola; assembly: GCF_900089585.1. Taxonomy (NCBI): domain Bacteria; kingdom Bacillati; phylum Actinomycetota; class Actinomycetes; order Micromonosporales; family Micromonosporaceae; genus Micromonospora; species Micromonospora sediminicola. The sequence continues at coordinate 1,251,633 of NZ_FLRH01000003.1, forward strand.
CTGTCCGAGGTGGACGCCCGGGTCACCGTGGTCGCGGCGGGCTGCGGCGCGGCGGCGTTGACCGGCCTGCCGGTCCGGCCGGTCAAGGGCCAGGTGCTGCGACTCCGCGCGCCCGCCGGCGGCCCGCCGGGCTTCCGGCACGTGATCCGGGGGTACGCCGACGGCGAGGCGGTCTACCTGGTGCCCCGGGACAGCGGCGAGGTGGTGGTCGGCGCGACCGTCGAGGAGCGCGCGGACACCGAGGTCACCGCCGGAGGCGTGCTGACGCTGCTGCGCGCCGCCGCCGAGCTGGTGCCGGAACTCGTCGAGTACGAGCTGGTGGAGGCCGTCGCCGGGCTGCGCCCCGGTACGCCGGACAACGCCCCGGTCATCGGGCCGCTGCCCGGCCTGCCCGGTGTGGTCGTGGCGACCGGCCACCACCGGCACGGCATCGTGCTCACCCCGGTCACCGCCGACCTGGTCGCCGAGCTGATCGTCACCGGCGAGCCGGATCCCGCGCTCGCCCCCTTCACCCCGGACCGCTTCGGGAAGGAGCGCACGTGGAACTGATCGTCAACGGCACGGGCCGGACGCTGCCCGAGGGCGTCACCGTCGCCGAGGTGGTCCGCACCGTCACCGACCGGGAGCGCGGGCTCGCGGTCGCGGTGAACGGCGAGGTGGTGCCGCGCGGCGGCTGGTCGGCAAGCGTGCTGCGCGACGGCGACCGGGTCGAGGTCCTCAGCGCCACCCAGGGCGGGTGAGCGGATGTCCACGTTGGAGATCGGCGGGGTCTCGTTCGGCTCCCGGCTCGTCCTCGGCACCGGCGGCGCGGCCAACCTGCATGTGCTGGAGCAGGCGATCCGCGCCTCCGGCACCGAGCTGGTGACACTGGCGCTGCGCCGGGTGGACACCGCGCCCGGCGGGTCGGTCGGGCTGCTGGACCTGGTGGAGCGGTGCGGCGTACGGCTGCTGCCGAACACGGCCGGCTGCCGCACCGCCGTCGAGGCGGTGAAGACCGCGCACCTGGCCCGGGAGGCGTTCGACACCGACTGGGTGAAGCTGGAGGTGATCGGCGACGAGCGCACGCTGCTGCCCGACGGGGTGGAGCTGCTGCGCGCCGCCGAGGAGCTGGTCGCGGACGGGTTCACCGTGCTGCCGTACACCTCGGACGATCCGGTGCTGGCCCGGCGGCTGGCCGACGTGGGGTGCGCGGCGGTGATGCCGGCCGGGTCGCCGATCGGCTCCGGTCTGGGCATCGGCAACCCGCACCACATCCGGCTGATCCGGCAGGCCGTCGACGTCCCGGTGGTGCTCGACGCGGGCATCGGCACCGCCTCCGACGCCGCGCTCGCGATGGAGCTGGGCTGCGACGCGGTGCTGCTGGCCAGCGCCGTGACCCGGGCCGCCGACCCGGTGGCGATGGCCACGGCGATGCGGTACGCGGTCGAGGCCGGCCGCCTGGCGTACGGCGCGGGCCGCATCGCCCGCCGCTTCCACGCCCTCGCGTCCACGCCGGACGAGGGACGGCCCGACCTGTGACCGCCGTACGCGCTGCGGATCTTGGTACGGATGCGCCCCTGGAGGGGCGGCCGCGTACCAGGATCGAGGGCTGCCCGAGTGGGCTTGTGCTGCTCACCGATCGGCGCGTCGCGCGGGGGGCGCTCGTCGACGTGGTGGCGGGTGCCGTGGGCGGGGGAGTGCGGTGGGTGGTGCTGCGGGAGAAGGACCTGCCCCGCGCCGAACGCCTCGCGCTCGCTGTCGACCTGCGCGCGATCCTCGCCGAGGCGGGCGGCACGCTCGTCGTGGCCGGACCGGATCCGCTCGACGGGGACGCGGTGCACCTGCCCGCCGCCGGCCCCTACCCGCCGCCCGCCGTCGGACTGGTCGGCCGCTCCTGCCACGACACCGCCGAGCTGGCCCGGCTCACCACCGAGCACTACGCGACGCTGTCCCCGGTCTACGAGACGAAGACGAAGCCCGGCCACGGCCCGGCACTGCGCCCGGCCGGACTCGCCGTGCTGGTGAAAGCCAGCCCGGTCCCGGTGCTCGCCCTGGGCGGCATCGAAACCCCGGATCAGGTCACCGCATGCGTCGAGGCGGGCGCCGCCGGCGTAGCCGTGCTGGGCGCGATCATGCGCGCCCAGGACCCCACCGAAACCGCCACCACGCTGGGCAGAGCCTTCCAGGAGGCGGCCACCCGCCTTGTCACCAGCCCTGCGCGTCGCGGCGAACGTCCCCCCGAGACAGGGCTGCGGCCGACCGTGACCACGGAGGGATCAAGCCTGACCGCCCGGAGTGGGCACGGTCGGCCGCAGCCCCGACCGCAACCACCGAAGAACGCCAGTGGGCACGGTCGGCCGCAGCCCTCAACCGTAACCACCGGAGAAGACCAGTGACGCCGAGAACAGTTCTCACCATCGCCGGCTCCGACTCCGGGGGCGGCGCCGGCATCCAGGCCGACCTGAAGACGTTCGCCGCGCTCGGCGCGTACGGCACGAGCGTGCTCACCGCCGTCACCGCGCAGAACACCCGGGGCGTCGACGCGGTCCTGCCGCTGCCCCCGCAGACCGTGCGCGACCAGCTGGACAGCGTGCTCGGCGACTTCGCCGTCCGCGCGGTGAAGACCGGAATGCTCGGCACCCCGGCCGTCGCCGACGCGGTGGCCGACGCGGCCCGGGCCGGGCGGCTGCCGCACCTGGTCGTCGACCCGGTGCTGGTCGCCACCAGCGGGCACCGGCTCGGCGTGGTGGAGGCGGTCGAGCGGCTGCTCCCGTACGCCGAGGTGGCGACGCCGAACTGCGCGGAGGCCGCGGCCCTCACCGGAGGCCCGGTGGGCACCGTCGAGGAGATGGTCGCGGCGGCCGAGGCGCTGGCGGCGCGCGGACCGGCGTTCGTGGTGGTGACCGGCGGCGACGTGGACGCGGCCGGCGAGTCGGTGGACGTGCTGGCGGGCGGGGGGACTACGCGGCTGCTGCGCGCGCCCCGGGTGGACACCCGGCACAACCACGGCACCGGCTGCTCGTTCGCGGCCGCCGTCGCGGTCCGGTTGGCCGCCGGCGACCCGGTGCCGGTCGCGGTGGAGGCCGCCAAGGAGTACGTCACCCGCGCGCTGACCGGCGCGCGGAGCTGGGAGCTGGGCGCGGGACGCGGCCCGCTGGACCACTTCGGCTGGTCCGCTTGACCGACAGGGAGGCTGTCATGCAGGCACGTCGCAAGGTGTACGTGGAAGGGTCCCGGCCGGACGTCCGGGTGCCGTTCGCCGAGGTGGCGCTGACCGGGGACAACCCGCCGGTCCGGCTCTACGACACCTCCGGCCCCGGCTCCGACCCGGAGGTCGGGCTGCCCGCGCTGCGCGGGCCGTGGATCGCCGAGCGCGGCGACGTGGCGCCGGTCCGGGGCGCCGGCACCCCGCTGGCCGGGGTGGACGGGAAGCGGCCGACGCAGCTCGCGCACGCCCGGGCCGGGATCGTCACCCCGGAGATGGAGTTCGTGGCGATCCGGGAGTCGGTGACGCCGGAGTTCGTCCGGGACGAGATCGCGGCCGGGCGGGCGGTGCTGCCGCTGAACGTCAACCACCCGGAGTGCGAGCCGGCGATCATCGGCAAGGCGTTCCTGGTCAAGGTCAACGCGAACATCGGCACCTCGGCGGTGACCTCGTCGGTGGCGGAGGAGGTGGAGAAGCTCACCTGGGCGACCCGGTGGGGCGCGGACACCGTGATGGACCTGTCCACCGGCAAGCGGATCCACGAGACCCGCGAGGCGATCGTGCGCAACGCCCCGGTGCCGATCGGCACCGTGCCGATCTACCAGGCGCTGGAGAAGGTCGGCGGCGACCCGGTGAAGCTGAGCTGGGAGGTGTTCCGCGAGACGGTGATCGAGCAGGCGGAGCAGGGCGTCGACTACATGACGGTGCACGCCGGGGTGCTGCTGCCGTACGTGCCGCTCGCGGTGGACCGGGTCACCGGCATCGTGTCCCGGGGTGGCTCGATCATGGCGGCCTGGTGCCTGGCGCACCACGAGGAGAACTTCCTCTACACGAACTTCGCCGAGCTGTGCGCGATCCTGGCCCGCTACGACGTGACGTTCTCCCTCGGTGACGGCCTGCGCCCCGGCTCCATCGCGGACGCCAACGACGAGGCGCAGTTCGCCGAGCTGCGCACGCTCGGCGAGCTGACGAAGGTCGCCTGGGAGCACGACGTCCAGGTGATGATCGAGGGCCCGGGGCACGTCCCGATGCACAAGATCAAGGAGAACGTGGACCTCCAGCAGGAGTGGTGCCACGAGGCGCCGTTCTACACGCTCGGGCCGCTGACCACCGACGTCGCGCCCGCGTACGACCACATCACCTCCGCGATCGGCGCGGCGATGATCGGCATGTTCGGCACCGCGATGCTCTGCTACGTCACGCCGAAGGAGCACCTCGGGCTGCCGGACCGGGACGACGTGAAGGCGGGCGTGATCGCCTACAAGATCGCGGCGCACGCGGCCGACCTGGCCAAGGGGCACCCCGGCGCGCAGGCGTGGGACGACGCGCTCTCCAAGGCCCGGTTCGAGTTCCGCTGGGAGGACCAGTTCAACCTGGCGCTCGACCCGGAGACCGCACGGGCCTACCACGACGCGACGCTGCCGGCGGAGCCGGCGAAGACCGCGCACTTCTGCTCGATGTGCGGGCCGAAGTTCTGCTCCATGAAGATCACCCAGGAGCTGAAGGACTACGCGGCGCGCGGCATGCGCGGCAAGTCCGAGGAGTTCGTCGCCTCCGGTTCCCGGGTCTACCTGCCGCTGGCCTGAGCGTTTCCGGGGCCGGGGAGAGCCCGGCCCCGGACGGCTCAGTCGCGGTGGTGCCGGCCGGTCCGCAGCGAGCGGGCGTCGTCGGCGTTGTCGTCCGAGGCGAGACCGGCGACCCAGTCGACGTACTCGTCGTCGGTCGTGGCGTCCGGCTCGACCGTCCGGTCGGCCGGCTCCGGCTCGCCCTTGGCCCGGTTGCGCCGGAACAGGCCCCGCCGGGCCCTGGTCTTCCCGCCGACCGCGTCGGCGTCCTCCGGACCGGCGTGCCGCCCCCGCTCCCCGGTCGGGTCCGGCTCGGCGCCGTCCGGACCGGGACCGGCCTGCGCCGGCACGGTCGTCTCGGCGGCGGCGGTCCGGGGCGGCTCCGGAGCGGTCGGGCCGGCGGGCTTGGCGTTGGTGGCCAGCGCGTCCCAGCCGGTGCTCCGGCCCGGCTCGGGCAGTCCCTGGTGCCGGGGGCGGGGGGCCGGCTCGGCGCGGGCGGCCCGATCGTCGCCGTCCCGGCCGATGGCCGGCCCGCTCGGCCCGGTCGCGCTGTCCGGACGCGGCGGCCGGCTGGCGATCGGCCAGGCCGGCCGCACCTCGCCCGGCCGTTCGGCGACGTCCTCGAAGATGGGGAACCGGGGCCGGGGCGACGGGGGCGCGGCGGGTGGGCCGGCCGGCTCGGCGTCGTCGAAGAAGAAGCTCCGGGCGCGAGCCAGCTTCGGCTCGACCGGTGACTCGGCGGCCGGCGGGGCGATCGGCATGTCCGCGTCGCCCGGCGTCGCCGCGCCTCCCGGCTTCTCCGTGGCGGCCGGCGCCGGGTCGGCCGGCGTTCCCGTGGCGGCTGGCGCCGAGGCGGTCGGTGCCGGGTCGGTCGGTGTCGGGCCGGGCGGTGTCGGGTCGGCGGTGTCGCGCGGGGCGGAGGCGGTGGCCGCGGCGATCGGGCCCGCCGGCGGGACGTCCCCGGCCGGTGGCGTGGTGGCGGACACCGGCGCGGCGTCGCTCCGGCTGGTCCGGGCGGCGCGCGTGCGGCGCGACCGGGTGGGCCGGCCGGTGCCCTCGTCACCCGGTACGGCAGCGTCCACCGCCGGTACGGCGGCGTCGCGCGTCGGGCTCCGCGTCGCGTCGGGCACCGTGACCGGCTCGGGCGTATCGCTCCCGGCGACGGGGCTGTCTCCGGTCGGCGTCCGGTCGTCGGTGGACCGCTCGGCCGCCCGGCCGCGTCGCGCCCGCGCGCCGCGTGCCGGGGCGGAGGGCGTCTCGGCCGGGCGGGGGGCGGACGCCGCCGGGTCGGTCCGCGGCTCGGGTTCCGGCCCGACGGCCCCGGTGGTCGAGGCGGTAGCCCCGCCGGTGGCCGCCGGCGCGTCGGCGGCCGCGCTGCCGGCGGTCGCGGTCCCCGCGACCGCCGGGGCCGGCTCGGTGACCGGCACCGGCTCGGTGAGCGGGGCCGGCTTGGTGAGCGGGGACGGCGCGGTGAGCGGGGACGGCGCGGCGGCGGCATCGGTCCGGGGACGCGGTGGGGTGTGGTCCGGGTCCGGCCCGGCCGACGGCTGCGGCCCGGGCCGGCCGGCGGCCAGCACGTCGATGGCCGAGGTCCGCCGGCCCGGGGACAACAGGCCGGACACCGCGCGGGTGCGGGCGTGGTCCTCGTCGTCCGGCTGGCCCGGCGCGGTGGGCGGCCCGGGAACGGTGGGCTGTTCCGGGGCGACGTGCCGAGGGCCGGGGGACGCGCCGGCGGCGCCGCCGGTCTCCGGCCAGTCCCAGTGCGCGGGTGCGGGCCCGCCGGGCGCGGCCGGGGACGCCGCCGCGCCGGTGGCCGCGACCGTGGTGCCGGTGGCCGGCGCGGCGCCGGTCGCCGTGGGCGGCAGCGGCGCCAGGATGTCGGTCGGTTCCACGGCGTCGCCGGCCGCGCCGATCGGCCGGGGAAGCACCGTGGTGGCGGTCGAGCCGAGCGCTCCGGCGACAACCGCGATCAGCGCGCCGTAGTAGGGCGCGAGCTGGTAGCGGTCGGTCGCGGTGCCGGGGCCGGCGGTCAGGTAGGCGAAGGCGACCAGCACCGGGCCGGCCGCCCCGGCCGCGCCGCCGACCAGCGGCGGGTGCCCGGCCCGGCGGGCCCGCACGCCGACCGCGCCGCCCGCGAGCAGGGCCAGCACCGGTAGCAGCAGCATGGCCAGCCGCTGCGCCGCGGCCGGGTCCAGCCAGGACGGTTCGAGGACCCCCAGCCGTACGGTGGCCAGCGGGCGGTTGGCGACGATCGTCGGCGCGACGGAGAGCAGGGCGAGCAGCCAGACGATCCCGGCGGTGCCCGCGACGCCCCAGCCGAACGGCGGCTTGAGCAGCACGGTGATGGCCGCGCCCGCGCCCACCACCGCGCCGAGGGCGGCGCAGATGCCGGCGGCCCACACCGGGTCGACCGAGCCGCCCAGTTCGGCGGCGCGGGCCGGCTGCATGCAGAGCGGGGCGACCACGATCGCGCCCAGCGCGCTGACGCCGGCGATGGAGAGCAGCTCGGTGGTGCCGGCGGGGACCTCGTCCCGGCGGGCGAAGCGCTCGGTGAGGACGGCCCCGGCGACCGTGGCGACCGCGGCGAACCAGCCGACCCAGGCGAGCTGGGCGGGCCACCGGTTGACCGAGGCATCGACGAACGCGCCGTCGAGACGGACGACGCCGAAGCCGTACGCGATGCCGAGCTGGCCGGCACCGGCGAGCACACTCACCCCGAGCGCCGTGAGCAGCAGCCTGCCCCACGTCCGAAAGGCCATGTCGGGCACGTTACGGCCCGGTGGGGTGGTTCGCCACCTTGCCACCGCGCGGCGCGGCGAACCCCGCCGGCGTGGCTACGTCAACTCGACCAGACGGGCGAGGTAGGTGGTGTCACCGACGTTGGTCAGCATGTGCACCGCGCCCGGGTCGCGGTAGACCACCCCGCCGGTGGGCTCGTCGGCGTCGATCGTGACGCCGTCGATCGTCTGCACCACGTTCTTCGCGCCCTGGACCGCCACCACCAGGTACGGGTGGTCGTGCCGATGCAGCGGCTGCCGCTCGCCCGGCTCCAGCCGGATGTGCCAGACGCGTACCCGGTCGTTCTCGAAGACGATCTCCTGGCCCACCGGGCCGAGTTCGGGTTCGGCGGAGAGGTCGGTCATCGTGGTCCGTCCAGTTGGGGGAGCACCTCGGCGGCGATCAGCTCCACGTGGTCGAGGTCGTCGAAGTCGATCAGCCGCAGGTGGACCCGGGTGGTCCCGACCGCGGCGAACTCGCCGAGCCGGTCGACGAGCTGGGCCGGGGAGCCGACCACCGGGTCCTCCGGCGGGAGCGCGCTGGTGACGTGCAGCGGCGCGGCCCGGCGCCGTGCCTCGGCGTCGGTGCGTCCGATCGCCACCACGACGCCGGCGGAGAGCGTCAGCGGCGCGCGGCCGGAGGCGTCACGGCCGGTGCGGTCGCACGCCTCGCGGACCCGCTCGTACGCGGCGGCCGTCTCGGCGACGCTCTTGAACGGCATGTTGAACTCGTCGGCGTACCGGGCGGCCAGCTCGGGGGTGCGCTTCGGGCCGCGGCCGCCCACGATCACCGGCGGGCCGGGCTGCTGCACCGGCTTGGGCAGCGCGGGCGCGTCGGCCAGCCGGTAGTGCTCGCCGGTGAAGCTGTACGTCTCGCCGAGCGGGGTGCGCCACAGCCCGGTGACGATCTCCAACTGCTCGGCCAGGCGGTCGAACCGCTCGTTGACCGGCGGGAACGGGATGCCGTAGGCGGTGTGCTCGCGCTCGAACCAGCCGGCGCCGATGCCCAGCTCGACCCGGCCGCCGCTCATCCGGTCGACCTGGGCGACCATGACGGCCAGCGGTCCGGGCAGGCGGAAGGTCGCCGAGGTGACCAGCGTGCCGAGCCGGATCCGGGAGGTCTCCCGGGCCAGCGCGGCGAGCGTGAGCCAGGCGTCGGTGGGGCCGGGCAGCGCCGGCTCGTCTCCCATGGCCCGGTAGTGGTCGGCCCGGAAGAAGCCCTCGAAGCCGGTCTCCTCGACCAGGCGGGCGAACCGGAGCTGGTCGTCGTAGTCCGCTCCGCGGTGGGGTTCGGTGAAGACCGAGACCCGCATGGTCACCGTCCTCCCGCCGCCGCGGCCCGCGGCGGCGTCTCGGTCGACGCGGCCGGCGAGTCCGCCGGGCCGGCCGACGCGGGTACGCCCGGGGCGTCCCGCTCCATCAGCAGTTCGTGCAGCTCGGCGCTGATCCGCGCGACGTCGGCCAGGTGCGCGTGCCGGCCCAGGGTGCGGGGCCGGGGCACGGTCACCTCGACCACCTCGCGGATCCGGCCGGGGCGGGGGCTGAGCACGACCACGCGATCGGCCAGCAGCACCGCCTCGTCGATCGAGTGGGTGACGAAGACGATGGTGGCCTTCGTGTCCATGTGCACCCGCTGCAGCTCCCCGGAGAGCTCCTCCCGGGTCAGCGCGTCGAGCGCGGAGAACGGCTCGTCCATCAGCATCACCCGGGGTGAGCCGATCAGCGACCGGCAGAGCGAGACGCGCTGCTGCATGCCGCCGGACAGCTCGTGCGGCAGGCGCTTCTCGAAGCCGCCCAGCCCGGCCATCTCCAGCAGCTCGCGGGCCCGGTCGCGGTGCTTGGCCCGGCTCCAGCCGAAGATCTCCACCGGCAGCAGGACGTTGTCGAGCACCGTGCGCCAGGGCAGCAGGGCCGGCCGCTGGAACAGCATGGCCACGTCCCGCCGCGGCTTCGTGATCGGCGTGCCGGCGACGGTGATCTCGCCGGCGGTGACCGGCAGCAGACCGGCGATCATGCGCAGCAGCGTGGACTTGCCGCAGCCGGACCGGCCCAGCACGGCGACGAACTCACCCTCGGCGACGTCGAGGTCGATGCCGCGCAGTGCCTCCACCCGCCCCGAACGGCCGTCGAAGGTGCGGGACACCCCGGACAGTCGGATCATCTCCCGCCGGCTCCCTTCCACCGTCGTCGCGAACGTGAGCCGGGTTAGCGTAGCGGGGATCGTGCTTATAGCACCGTCCGGGGTGGACGTCAGTCCGCTTTCCGTCACGCAACTTCGTTTCCTTTCCGCAACCCGGACGGTTGCGGCGCGTCATCAGCCTTCTCGTACGCTGTTGCGCGCGAAGAGTCCCCTCACGACGGTCCAGTCGGCTGCCCCTCCTGCCGACCCCGTCGGACCCACGACCCGACCGGCGAAGAAGTCCTGGTCGGAAAGGACATGGTGCACTGATGAGAAGGTTGACCCGTACGGTCGCCGCCGCGGCGCTGGCGACCGCCCTCGCCCTCGTCGGCGGCTGCAGCAGCGACTCGGACAAGTCCGAGGGCGGCGGCGGCAACGGCGCGGCGCTGGAGAAGGTGACCTACCTCACCTCGTTCGGCAACTTCGGCCGTGACTCCTACGCCTGGGTGGCGAAGGACAAGGGCTTCTTCAAGGAGGCCGGCTTCGACGTCGACATCAAGCCCGGCCAGGGCACCGGTTCCGTCATCCAGACCATCACCGGCGGTCAGGCCGACTTCGGCCCGATCGACCTGACCGGCGGCATCCTGCAGCTCGGCAACGGCCAGGCCAAGGACTTCGTCGCGGTGGCCGCGATCCAGCAGCGCACCATGGCGGCCATCGTCACGGTCGAGGGCAAGAACATCGCCACCCCGAAGGACCTCGAGGGCAAGAAGCTCGCCGACACCCCGACCTCCGTCGTGCGCAACCTCTTCCCGACGTACGCCCGGCTGGCCGGCATCGACGGCAGCAAGGTGACCTGGGTCAACGGTGAGGCGCAGGGCCTGATCGGCATGCTCGGCTCGGGCTCGGTGGACGGCATCGGCCAGTTCGTCGTCGGCCAGCCGACGGTCGAGGCGGTGGCCAAGAAGAAGCCGGTCGTGCTGCCTTACAGCAACGTGATGCAGGACCTCTACGGCAACGCGCTGATCACCTCCACGAAGATCGCCAAGGAGAAGCCGGAGATGGTCAAGAAGTTCACGGCCGCTCTGCTCAAGGGCCTGGAGTACTCCCTGGAGCACCCGGAGGAGGCGGGCGAGATCCTGAAGAAGAACGTGCCGGCCGCGAACCCGGGCGCGTCCGCCGCGGAGCTGCAGCTGATGGCCGCGTACGTCCGGTCGAGCAACTCCGGCACCGCGATCGGCACGCTGGACAGCGGCCGGGTGGCCAAGAGCATCGCGCTGCTGCAGGGCGCGGGCGCGCTCAAGCAGAACCTCACCCCGGACCAGATCATCGACTTCAACCTCGCGCCGAAGGCCTGACCGGTCGGCTCGGGTCACGGGGGTGCGCCCCGCCGGAACACCCGGTGGGGCGCACCCCCTTCGCGTGCCGGTCGTCCTGACCGGCCGAGAGAGGAGGACACGTTGACGCAGTTGACCGAGGCCCGGCCGGGGGCGCCGGAGGAGCCGGCCCCGACCGCGCGGCCCCGTCGCGGCCCGGCGGTACGCCCGGCGGCGGTCGGGTTGCCGGCGCTGGGGCTGGTCATCGCGGTGGCCGCCTGGTGGCTGGTCACCTCGGGGCTGCACCTGGTGCACCCGGTGGCGTTGCCGCCGCCGCAGGACGTGGCCCGCTCGCTGGCCGCCACCACCGACGTGCTGCTGCCGGCGCTGGGCATCACCACCTGGATGACCCTCGCCGGCTTCCTGCTCTCGGCGGCCGTCGGCGTGCTGATCGGGATGGCGCTGGCCGCGTCCCGCCGGGTGGAGCGGATGTTCGCGCCGCTGCTGGTGGCGGTGAACGCGGTCCCGAAGATCGCCTTCGGTCCGCTGCTCGTGGTGGCCGTGGGTTTCGGCCAGAAACCCATCCTGACGATGGTGTTCCTGCTCTGCTTCTTCCCGATCGTGCTCTCCACCGCCACCGGGCTGACCACCACCCCGGCCGACCTGGCGGAGCTGGGCCGGTCGCTCAACGCGTCCTGGTGGCAGTCGTTCCGCAAGGTGCGTTTCCCGGCCGCCCTGCCGCAGATCTTCGTCGGCCTCAAGGTGGCCATGCCGCTGGCCGCGATCGGCGCGGTGATCGGGGAGTTCTACTCGGACCGGCCCGGCCTGGGCTACCAGATCCTGCAGTACAACGGCGTCGGCGACACCGCGACCGCCTGGGCGGCCATCGTGCTGGTGGCGCTGATGAGCATCGTGCTCTACGCGGTGCTGAGCCTGATCGAGCGCCTCGCCCTGCCCTGGGTCCGGGCCACCACCTCCGCCCGCTGACCCACCCCGAGGGGAGGTGGGCCCCGGCGCCGGGGCCCACACCCCCACGGTGACTACCCGGCGAGCCGCCAGCGACCACCACGAGCGACAAGCGTCGTCAACGCCTGCGGCATCAGCCCGGAGTGGTTGTCCGGGGTCATCCGGATCGGCCCGGAGAGGCCGTCGAGCTGTGCGGTCTCCAGGACGTCGCGCAGCGCGTCCCGGTTCACCTCGCCCGGCTTCCCGCCGGCGCGCTGCTCGGCGTCGGCGATGAGCTGCACCGCGTCCGCGGCGAACGAGGAGAAGCCGTTGTAGCCACCGAACCGGGCGGTGTAGTCCTGGAACCACTGCCGGCGGGCGGCCTTGGCCGGGGTGGTGGCGATGACGTCGTCGATCACCATCGTCTGGGTGAAGATGAGCGTGGCCTGCTCGGTGGAGCGGGCCGACGGGCCCAGGAACAGGTCACCGGCGGCCGAGGCGTCGAAGAAGAACGAGCCGCCGAACTTGCTCTGCCGGGCGGTGGTGGCGGCCAGCGTCGCCTGCTCCGGCGTGGTCCAGAGGACCAGGGCCTGCGGCTTCTTGGCGATCAGGTCGCTGATCTGGGTGCTCACCTCGGTGTCGGTGGTGCGCACCGACTCGGCGCCGACGAGCCGTACCGAGGTCTTGCCGAACTCGCGCCGCAGCGCGGTCAGCCCCTCCTGGCCGTAGCCGTCGGCGCTGTGCAGCACGGCCACCTTGCGGATCTGACGCCGGCTCAGTTCGGTGGTGAGCGCCGCCGCGCTGTCGGCCGCATTCGGCGCGAGCTTGAAGACGTATCGGCGCTGGCCGACCGGCTCGGTGACCGCGCCGGCGGAGGCGAGCGCGATGGTGGGAATGCGCTTGTCGCCGATCGTGCGGGCGGCGCCGACGGCGCATTCGTTGCAACTGCCCATGATGACGGCGCTCACCTGTGCGTCACCACTGAAATCGTTGATGTTCCGCAAGGACTCGGCCGCGTCGGAGCGGTTGTCCTTCACCCTCAGCTTGATCTGCCGGCCACCCAGCGCGCCCGAGGCGTTCAACTGGTCGACCTTCAGTTCCAGAGCCCTTTGGTAGACCTTGCCGATCGGCGCGGAAGCGCCGGAGAGTTCGAGGTCGGCGGCGATCACGATCGGGCTGGTGTCCTGCGGTTCCCCGCCGATCCCACAGCCGGTGAGCGTGGTGGCCAGCACGGCCGATGCGAGCACCGCGATGCGCGCGGAGCGGATGGGGCTCAACTCAGTCCTCCAGGTGCGGCGCGGGTCGACGCCCGATCACCGCCGCTCGTCCGTCCTCAGTGGAGGAACGGGATTGGTGTGCCGTACGGTGTGCGCGAAGCCTGCAAAACCTTGCCAATGCCGGGCCCTGTGGTCAAGCGCGGACGCCGGAAGCCGTTTCGGGACGCTCATCCCACATGCTGGGGACACGAAACGTTAACCGACAATTACTGCCCAGATGCGCGTGACCACTCTGGAGTGACATCCCCTGTTCAGGGGGTTGGAGAAAAGAAGGTATTAGGTGATCGGATCTCGGGTTGAGTCGACCCCGACCGTTTCCTGCCTCACTGCGGCTTCCCAAACAGGATCTCGTCTGATGAAATCGCGGCCGTGCCGCGCGTGGCGCTGGCCGCTGCACCAGGCACGGGTCAGCGGGTCGCGCGTGGAAGAAACGACGGAGGCGATGTCGTGAGCACCGGACCTACGACCCTGCCCGGGAGCCCCAACGCCGAACAGCGGAACCGGCGACGGCGCCTGCCCAGGCTGCGCGACGCGCGGATCCGCTCCAAGCTCGCCCTCATCCTGGTCGTTCCGGTAGCCGCTGTCATCGCACTGGCAACTATCCGACTCATTTCCGTGGGCCAGGGCGCGTACGAGGCGGACCAGGTCCGCGCGCTCACCGCGGTCTCGGTCGACGTCTCGGCGCTCACCCAGGACCTGCACAAGGAGCGGATGGCGGCGGCGGCCTTCCTGGCCGACCCGGAGCAGAAGCCCGACGACTACAACCTGCGGGTGCGCCGCACGGACGAGCGGATCGCGGCGTACCGCGAGGAGCGCGACAAGCTCGGCGACGTGTCGGCCGCGATCCGGGACCGGCTGAAGGTGATCGACGACCACCTGGCCACGCTCAACGGCACCCGCCAGGAGGTGCTCGACCGCCTGCAGATGCCGGTGGCCGAGGCGAGCCTGCGTTACGGGATCGTCCTCGACGACCTGGTCTCGTACGGCGACGCGCTGGCCCAGCAGCCCGGCGCGGAGAGCCTCGCCGACGCCCGCCGGGCGGTGGCCGCGTTCGCCCACGCCAAGGCCGAGGTCGCGGAGGAGCAGGCGGTCGCGTTCACCGCGCTCGCCGCCGGCGGCCGGATCGACGAGGAGCAGTTCTCCTCCTTCGTCGCCACCCTGACCGGCCAGCAGGAGGCGCTGCTCGCCTTCTCCCGGGCCGCCGCGCCGGAACAGCGGGGCCTGGTGGACCGCACCGTCTCCGGCGACGCGGTCCAGCTCGCCGACCGGGTCGCCAACGACCTGTCCCGGTCGGTCGGCAAGCCCACGCAGGTCACCCGGGACGAGGCGTCCGCCGCCATCGGCGCGGTCGACGACCTGATGCGGTGGGCGGAGATCCAGCTCCTGGACGAGCTGCTGGCCGACGCCGACGCGGTGCGCGCGGACGTGATCCGGCAGGCCTTCGTGGAGAGCCTGCTCGTGCTGCTCACCCTGGCCGTCGCCGTCACGCTCGCGGTGGTGCTCGCCCGCTCGCTCAACGACTCGCTGCGCCGGCTGCGTGAGGGCGCGCTCTCGGTGGCCAACCACGACCTGCCGGACGCGGTGAGCCGGCTGCAGAACGTCAACGCCATCGGCGACGGCGGCGTGGACGAGATCGTCCAGCAGGTCCGCGACCCGATCAAGCTGTCCAACCGGGACGAGGTCGGCCAGGTGGCGGTGGCCTTCAACGTGGTCCACCGCGAGGCGGTCCGGGTCGCGGCCGAGCAGGCCGCGCTGCGGACCAGCGTCTCGGCGATGTTCCTCAACCTGGCCCGCCGCTCGCAGAGCCTGGTCGACCGGATGATCGGCGAGCTGGACGCGATCGAGCGCGGCGAGGAGGACCCGAAGCGGCTGGCCCAGCTCTTCGAGCTGGACCACCTGGCCACCCGGATGCGCCGCAACGACGAGAACCTGCTGGTCCTGGCCGGGGCCGACTCGGCGGTGCCGCGCCGCGACGACGCGCTCCTGGTCGACGTGCTGCGCGCCGCCCAGTCCGAGGTGGAGCTCTACAACCGGATCGAGTTCGGCACGGTCGACACCGACATCTCGGTCGCCGCGCACGCCGTCAACGACGTGGTCCGCCTGGTGGCCGAGCTGCTCGACAACGCCACCCGGTTCTCGCCGCCGAACACCTCCGTGGTGGCCGACGGTCGCCGGATCCGCGACTACGTGCTGATCCAGATCGAGGACCGGGGTCTCGGCCTCAGCGACGAGCAGCTCGACTCGCTCAACCGACGCCTGGCCGCGCCGCCGACCGTCGACGTGGCCGCGTTCCGGCTGATGGGCCTGGCCGTGGTCAGCCGGCTCGCCTCCCGCTACGGGATCCGGGTCGAGCTGCGCCGCAACGTCGAGGGCGGCACGGTCGCCCAGGTGACGCTGCCGAACCCCACCGTGGTGCTGCCGGTCAACCGGGGCCAGGCCCCGCTGACCCGGCCGCGTCAGCCGCTCGCCGTGGAGCAGTCGCCGTTGAGCCAGGTCGGCGCCGCCGACGCGCTGGCCGGCGCCGGCCGGGGCGCGACCGCGACCCTCGCCGAGCAGTGGCGCGGGGCGACCACCCCACCGCCCGCCCGCTGGCAGGCCCCGGCCGAGGCGCGGGACACCGCCGCGCCGGTCGTGCACCTCGGCGGGGCGACCGGCGCGATGCCCACCGTCTCCAGCCCGGTTGCCGCCGCGCCGACGACCGCGCCCACGCCGGTGTCCGGCGCCGGCTGGTCGGCGGGTGGGCCGACGGTCGCGTACCCCGCTCTGGACCCGCTGCCGCAGCGGGCACCGAGCAGCGACACGGCGGCCACCGCGGCACCGCCGGCCTACCAGCCGCTGGCCGTGCCGCCACCGGCGGAGCCCACCCCGGCCGCACCGGTGGTGGCCCGGCCGGAACGGCCGGCCGAGGCGCCGATATTCCGGGAGATGGAGGCGGTCTGGTTCCGCTCACACGGAGAGGACGAGACCACCATCTTCACCCGGCCCCGGTTCGACGAGCCGCCCGCACCGACGCAGCCGGCGGCGCCGTCACCCGCACCGGTGCCGCCCGCAGTGCCGGAGCCGGCCGCGTCGATGCAGCCCACTGCCGCGACGCGACCGCCGCTGCCCACCCGCACCCCCGGCGCCCAGGCGGCCGGGATCACCACGCCGCCGCCGTACAGCCCGCCGCCGGTGCCGCCCACCCGGCCCGCCGCGGCGGCCCCGCCGCCGGCGAACCCGGTGTCGCCGGCCCCCGCGCCCGCCTCGCCCGTCGACCCGGAGGCCTGGCGGACGGCGGCCGACGAGGGGTGGACCCGGGCCAGCCGGGCCGCCGAGCCCACCACCGGCGGCACCACCCGCTCCGGCCTGCCCAAGCGCGTGCCGCAGGCCCAGCTCGTGCCCGGTGGGATCGAACCGAAGAGCGGGCGGGACCGCAGCCGACGTACCCCGGACGAAGTGCGGGGGCTGCTCTCCGCGTACCACCGCGGCGTCCAGCGGGGCCGTACGGCCGGCGCCGACCCGACCAGCACCTCGACCAAGGAGACGAACCGATGAACAGGCCGGCTGCCATGCAGGACATGGGTTGGCTGCTCACCAACTTCGCCGACAGCGTGGCCGGCATCGCCCACGTGGTGGCGGTGTCCGCGGACGGGTTGCTGCTCGCCTCCTCCCGGGACCTCCCCGGGGACCGGGCCGACCAGCTGGCCGCGATCACCTCCGGCGTGGTGAGCCTGACCGAGGGCGCGGCGCGGATGTTCAGCGCCGGCGGGGTGTTGCAGACCGTGATCGAGATGGACAGCGGATACCTGTTCCTGATGTCCATCAGCGACGGCTCGTCGATGGCCGTGCTCGCGGCGCGCAGCTGCGACGTCGGTCAGGTGGGCTACGAGATGGCACTGCTGGTGGAGCGGGTCGGCCAGGCGTTGGTCCCGTTGCCGAGGGACGCCGTCCGGTCCTGACCGGGCCGGTCGACCTGGTGATCCGGAGCCGCTTCGGCTCCGTACGAGGGGAGGTGATCGCGAGTTGGAACCGCGACGTGATCCGCGTGGCGCGCTGGTGCGACCGTACGCGGTCACCCGGGGCCGCACCGAGCCGTTGCAGAACATCGCGCTCGAGGCGGTGCTGTCCAGCACGCCGACGCAGTCGGCCGAGGCGCGCTTCGCCGGGCACGACAAGTACCGCATCTCCTCGGTCTGTGAGGGCCGGGCACAGTCGCTGGCGGAAATCGCCGCTTACACCCGGATGCCGCTGGGCGTCACCCGGGTGCTGGTCGCCGACATGGTGGCCGAGGGCCTGCTGACGCTACACACTGCCGCTCCCGCGACGGGCTTCGCGGCGCGCATGAACCTGCTTGGAAGGGTGCTAAGTGGACTTCGCGAACTATGACCCCGACGGGGCGAACCGCGGCCGGGAGATCATCTCCGCGAAGATCGTGATCGCGGGCGGCTTCGGGGTGGGCAAGACCACCCTGGTCGGGGCGATCTCCGAGATCCAGCCGCTGACCACCGAGGCCCTGATGACCGCGGCCGGGGTGGGCATCGACGACCCGTCGAAGGTGCCGGGCAAGGAGACCACCACGGTCGCCATGGACTTCGGGCGTATCACCATGGCCGAGGACCTGATCCTCTACCTCTTCGGCACCCCCGGCCAGACCCGGTTCTGGTTCATGTGGGACGAGATCATCCGGGGCGCGGTGGGCGCGGCGGTGCTGGTGGACACCCGCCGGATCACCGACGCGTTCGCGCCGCTGGACTACTTCGAGAACCGCAAGCTGCCGTACGTGGTGGCGCTGAACCGCTTCGACGACGCGCCGCACTACGAGCTGGAGGAGATCCGGGAGGCGCTGGCCATCTCGCCGGACGTGCCGCTGGTGATGTGCGACGCCCGGCGGCGGGAGTCGGTCAAGCAGGTGCTGGTCACGGTGGTGGAGCACGCCATGCTCCGGCTCCAGGCCGAGCACGGCTTCCCGGCCTCGGTCGGCTGAGACCGCCTGCGGGTCAGTCGACCCGCAGGCGGTAGCCGCGCTTGACCACCGTCTGCACCACGCGGGGGGCCTTCAGGCCGACCCGCAGGCGGGCGACCGCCATCTCCACCGCGTGCTCGTCGGCGCCGCGCGGCAGCGTGCGCAGCAGCGCGGTGCGCGACAGCACCTTCCCGGGCGACGCCGCGAGCGCCCGCAGCACCGCCATCGGAGCCGGCGCCAGCGGGCGCAGCTCGCCGTCGACCACCGCGGCGTGTCCGCGCAGCGTGAGCACGTGCCCGGCCGCCTTCACCGAGACGGTACGCCGGGGCAGCTCCTCGACGATCGTGCGCACCAGGGCACCCAGCCGGGCCCGGCTCGGCGCGCTCACCGGCACCCCCCGCCGCACCAGCGGCTCGGCGGTGACCGTGCCGACGCATCCGGCCAGCACGTCGCCGCGCAGCGCCTCCAGCACCGTCTCGGCGCGGTCCCCGGCCGCCCGCAGCAGGGCCTCGGCCGCCGGCGCGGAGGTGAACGTGACGGCGTCGACCAGCCGTCCCGCGACCAGGTCGATGAGCCGGTGCAACGGCGCCGGGTCGGCCGGCGGCGCCCAGCGGTAGACCGGCACCTCGATCACCGTCGCCCCGGCCGTGACCAGCGCCTCGGTGCACTCCGGCTGCCGGTCACCGTGCAGTTGCAGCGCCACCACCTGGCCGGCGACGCCGCGCCGGACCAGGTGCTCGACCACCTCGTCGCAGCTCTCCGACGCGGGCGACCAGTGCTCGCGCAGCCCGGCGGCACGGATCGCCCCGGTCGCCTTGGGTCCGCGGGACACCACGTAGGCGCGGGCGAGGGTGGCGCGCAGCGGCTCGGCCAGCCCCCACCCCTCGGCGGCCTCCAACCAGCCCCGCATCCCGATGCCCGTGTTGGCCATCAGCACGTCCGGCGGGTGCGCCAGGCAGGCCCGGGTGGCCTCACGCAGGTCGGTGTCGTCGGCGAGCGGCACGATCCGCAGCGCCGGGGCGAGGACCACCCGCGCGCCGCGCCGCTGGAGCAGGGCGGCCAGCTCGTCGCGGCGCCGGTCCGCGGTGACCCCGATGGTGAAGCCGGCCAGCTCGTCGCGCATCATTCCTCCTGCCGCAACCGCACCTCGACCAGGCCGTCCCGGCAGCGCGCCCGGTGCCGCCGCAGCGTCACCCCGGGCAGGTCCAGGCAGCGCCCGGTGGTGAGGTCGTACACCTGCTTGTGCAGGGGGGAGGCGAGCGTCGGCACCCCGCCCCGGCTGCCGACCAGGCCCCGGGACATCACGTACGCGCCACCGACCGGGTCCAGGTTGTCCACCGCGAACAGCCCGGCGGCGGTGCGGAAGAGCGCGACCTGCACGCCGTCGACGAGCGCGGCGACGCCCCGGTCGAGGTCGAGCCGGTCCGGCGGGCAGACCGGCGTCCAGCCGAGCGTCACGGTCGGGCTCATCGCCGCACCTCCGGCAGGCCCAGCACGACCGGTTGCCGGTGGCCGCCCGGCGGCGCGCCCCGGGCCGGCACCGGCTGGCCGCGTTCGACCGCGAAGGTGATGGACGGGTCGGGCACGTCCGGCGCGTTGACGAACGAGGTGAAGCGGCGCAGCCGGTCCGGGTCCTCCAGCACGTCCCGCCACTCGTCGGAGTAGCCGGCGACGTGCCGGGCCATGGCCGCGTCGAGGTCGGCGCAGAGGCCCAGCGAGTCGTCCACGAGCACCGACCGGAGGTGGTCGAGGCCGCCGTCCATGGCCTCGATCCAGGCGGCGGTGCGCTGCAACCGGTCGGCGGTGCGGACGTAGTACATGAGGAACCGGTCGATCAGCGTGACCAACTCCCCGGTGCCCAGGTCGGTGGCGAACAGGTCGGCGTGCCGGGGCCGGAAGCCGCCGTTGCCGCCGACGTAGAGGTTCCAGCCGGTTTCGGTGGCGATCACGCCGAAGTCCTTGCTCCGCGCCTCGGCGCACTCGCGGGCGCAGCCGGAGACCGCCGACTTGAGTTTGTGCGGGGCACGCAGGCCCCGGTAGCGCAGCTCCAGCGCGACGGCCAGCCCGACCGAGTCCTGCACCCCGTACCGGCACCAGGTGTCGCCGACGCAGGACTTCACCGTGCGCAGCGCCTTGCCGTACGCGTGACCGGACTCGAAGCCCGCGTCGACCAGCCGGCGCCAGATCTGCGGCAGCTGGTCGACCCGCGCGCCGAACAGGTCGATCCGCTGCCCTCCGGTGATCTTGGTGTAGAGCCGGAAGTCCCGGGCCACCTCGCCGATCGCGATCAGCTTCTCCGGGGTGATCTCGCCACCGGGTATCCGGGGCACCACCGAGTAGCTGCCGTCGCGTTGCAGGTTGGCCAGGAAGTGGTCGTTGGTGTCCTGCAGCGACGCCGCCTCGCCGTCGAGCACGTGGCCGGTGCCGAGGGAGGCCAGGATCGAGGCCACCACCGGCTTGCAGATGTCGCAGCCGCGCCCGCGCCCGTGCTCGGCGACGAGCCGGGAGAACGTGCGGATGCCGCGCACCCGGATGAGGTCGAACAGCTCCTGCCGGGTGAGGTCGAAGTGCTCGCAGAGCGCGCGGGACTGGCGTACCCCGGCGGCGTCCAGCAGCTGCTTGAGCATCGGCACGCAGGAGCCGCAGCTGGTGCCCGCCCGGGTGCACGCCTTCAGCGCCGGCACGTCGGTGGCCCCACCGGCGATCGCCGCGTCCAGGTCGGCCCGGGTGACCGCGTTGCAGGAGCAGACCTGGGCGGCGGCGGGCAGCGCGCCGGCGCCCGCGCCGCCGGTGGGCGCGAGCAGCGCCAACGGGGGAGCGGGCAGCGGCCCGCCGACGCTCGCCCGCAACGTCGGGTAGGCGCTCGCGTCCCCGACCAGCACGCCGCCGAGCAGCGTCCGCGCGTCGTCGGAGAGGACCAGCTTCGCGTACGAGCGGGTGACCGGGTCGGTGAACGTCACGTCGAGGCAGCCGGGGGTGACCCCATGGGCGTCGCCGAACGACGCCACGTCCACGCCGAGCAGCTTGAGCTTGGTCGCGGTGTCCGCGCCGGGGAACGTGGCCGCCCCACCGAGCAGCCGGTCGGCGACCACCTCGGCGGTCGCGTAGCCGGGCGCGACCAGGCCGTGACAGGCGCCGTCCACCGCGGCGCACTCGCCGACCGCCCAGATCCGCTCGTCGGCGGTCCGGCAGGCCGCGTCCACCAGCACGCCGCCGCGCGGGCCGACCGGCAGCCCGGCCGCCCGGGCCAGCTCGTCCCGGGGCCGGATCCCGGCGGCCACCACCACCAGCTCCGCGTCGACCGTGCGGCCGTCCGCGAGCGACAGCGCGGCCACCGTGCCGTCCGGCCCGGGACGCAGCGCCGTGGTGGCCACCCCGAGGTACGACGTGACGCCCAGCTCCTCGACGTACCGGCGGAGCATGGCCCCGCCCGCCTCGTCCACCTGCACCGGCATCAGCCGGGGCGCGAACTCGACCACGCTGGTGGCGAGCCCGAGCAGCCGCAGCGCGTTGGCCGCCTCCAGGCCGAGCAGGCCGCCACCGATCACCGCGCCGGTCCGCCGGCCCCGGGCGTGCTCCCGGATCGCGGCCAGGTCGTCCAGCGTCCGGTAGACGAAGACCCCCGGCAGGTCCGTGCCGTCGACCGGCGGGACGAAGGGGTACGACCCGGTGGCCAGCACCAGCGCGTCGTAGGGGTACTCGCCGTCCGCCGTCGTCACCACCCGGCGGGCCCGGTCGACGCCGGTGACCGGTTCGCCCAGCCGCAGCTCCACCCCGTCGTCGGGGGTGTGCAGGCTCAGCTCGTCCGCGTCCACCCCGTCGAAGAGCGCGGAGAGCCGCACCCGGTCGTACGCCGGACGGCGCTCCTCGGCGAGCACCGTGACCCGCCACCGCCCGTCCCGGTCGCGGGTCCGCAGCGCCTCGACGAAGCGCTGCCCGACCATGCCGTTGCCGACGACCACCAGCCTGCCGATCCGCTCGCTCATCGCGTCGCCTCCACCGTTTCGCGGTCCGTCACCGAGTTCCGTTCCCGGCCGGACCCGCCGCCGTCCGTGCCCCGGGTGTGGGGATGATCGGTCCCGGCCGCGCCGCGGCCCCGGTCACCGGCCGCGTCGACGGGTGCGGGGTCCGAGCCGGGCGGGTCCGCCTCGGCGAGCCAACCGGCGATGCCGGCGACCGCGTCCCGGCAGCCGCCGCAGCCGGTGGCGGCGCGGGTCGCGGCGGACAGCGCGGTGACGCTCCGGGCGCCCGCGCGCCAGCAGGCGACCAGCGCACCCTTGCTCACGTCGTTGCACCGGCAGACGACGGCGGCGTCCGGCATCAGCGCCGGGGACGCGGCCGGTTCGGCCGGGGCGGCGCCGACCGCGCGGCCGAGCAGCAGCGCGCGCCGGTCCGTCGGCACCGGCGCGCCCCGGTCGAAGAGCTGCACCACCGTGCCGACCGTCGGGTTGTCGCCGAGCAGGATCGCCCCGGTCAGGCGCTCGTCGCGGATCCGCAGCCGGGCGTAGGTGCCCCGCGCGGGGTCGGTGAACGTCAGCTCCTCGACCGGCCCGGTCCCGGTCGGGACTCCGGCCACGTCGCCCATCGAGGCCAGGTCGATGCCGGCGGCCTTGAGCCGGGTCACCACCGGTCGGGGCCGGTAGCGGACCAGCGGGTCGCCGCCGGTCAGCAGGTCGGCGACCACCCGGGCCTGCGCCCAGGCCGGCGCGACGAGCCCGGTCGGCGTGCCGTCGTGCTGGGCGCAGTCGCCGATCGCCGAGATGCGCCGGTCGTCGGTCCGCATCCGGTCGTCCACCACCACGCCCCGGTCGACGGCCAGCCCGGCGGCCGCGGCCAGCGCGGTGTCGGGGCGGACGCCGCAGCAGAGCACCAGCAGGTCGGCGGCGACCGACTCGTCGTCGCCCAGGCGCAGGCGGACGCCGTCGGCGTCGGCGGTGACCCCGGTGGCGGGGACGCCCAACCGGACCCGGACGCCCAGCGCGGCGAGGGTGTCCACGAGGACCGCTCCGGCCGGCGGGTCGAGCTGGCGTTCCATCAGGTGGCCGACCGGGTGGACCACGGTCACGGCGACGCCCCGGGCGGCGAGCCCGCGGGCCGCCTCCAGCCCGAGCAGCCCGCCGCCGAGCACGAGGGCGTGGCGCGCGTCCCGGGCGGCGGCGAGGATCCGCCGGCAGTCGGCCAGCGTGCGGAACGGGACCACCCGGTCCGGCAGCGGGTCGAGCCCGGGCAGCGGCGGCACCACGGACCGGCTGCCGGTGGCGAGCACCAGGTGGTCGTAGCCGTGCCGGGCGCCGTCGGCGGTGCGCACCTCCCGGGCGGTCCGGTCGATCGCGGTGACCGGCGCGCCGGTCCGCACGTCCACGCCCGGGCCGACGGCCTCGACCAGTTCCAGGTCCGGCTCGTCGATCCGGCCGGCGAGCAGGGTGGAGAGCATGATCCGGTTGTACGCGCGGTGCGGCTCCGCCCCGAGCACGGTGACCCGGTGGTCGCCGTCGCGCGCGTGCAGCTCGGCGACGAGGCGGGCCCCGGCCATGCCGTACCCGACGACCACGATCCGGGCGGTCATGCCGGCTCCACCCGGACCGCGCAGATCTTGAACTCGGGCATCCCGGAGACCGGGTCGAGCGCGTCGTTGGTGACCGAGTTGGCCCGGGCCGCGCCGGGCCAGTGGAACGGCGCGAAGACGGTGTCCGGCCGGATCGTCGGGGTGAGCCGGGCCGGCGCGCGCAGCTCGCCCCGGCGGGAGACCACGCGGACCGGCGTGCCGTCGGCCACGCCGAGCCGGGCGGCCAGGTCGGGGTGCAGCTCCACGAAGCCACCGGGGGCGGCCCGGCGCAACGCGGAAACGCGCCTGGTCTGGGTGCCGGACTGGTACTGGGCCAGCACCCGCCCGGTGGTGAGGTGCAGCGGGTAGTCGGCGCAGACCGGCTCGGCGGCCGGGCGGTGGGCCACCGGGTGGAACCGGGCCAGGCCGTCCGGGGTGGGGAACCGGTCGGTGAAGAGCCGGGGGTGGTCCGGCCCGTCGGGGTCCGGGCAGGGCCAGAAGACGCCGGTGTCGGCGTCGATCCGGTCCCAGGTGATCCCGGCGTAGTCGGCCGGGCCGCCGGCCGAGGCCCGGCGCAGTTCCTCGAACACCTCGCGCGGATCGCTCGGCAGCGGTGTCGCGCCGGGCAGCCGGTCGGCGAGCGCGGCGAGGATCTCCAGGTCGCTGCGGACGCCGACGGGCGGTTCCCGCAGCGCGCGGCGGCGCAGCACCCGACCCTCCAGGTTGGTCATCGTGCCGTCCTCCTCGGCCCACTGGGTCACCGGCAGCACCACGTCGGCCAACTCGGCCGTCTCCGAGCGGAGCAGGTCGGCGACCACGAGCAGGTCCAGGTCGCGCAGCCGGGACTCGATCCGGGCCGCGCGCGGGGCGGAGACGACCGGGTTGGAGCCGAAGACCAGCAACGCCCTCGGCCCGGCCGGGGTGCCGAGCGAGTCGAGCAGTTGGTAGGCCGGCACGCCCGGTCCCGGCAGCGTGGCCGGGTCGACGCCCCACACCCGGGCCACGTGCTCCCGGGCCGCCGGGTCGTCGATCCGCCGGTAGCCGGGGAGCTGGTCGGCCTTCTGCCCGTGTTCCCGTCCGCCCTGCCCGTTGCCCTGCCCGGTCAGGCAGCCGTAGCCGGAGCCGGGACGCCCGGGCAGGCCCAGGGCGAGCGCCAGGTTGACGAAGGCGGTGACCGTGTCGACGCCCTTGGCGTGCTGCTCGGCGCCCCGGGCGGTGAGGATGATCGCCCGGTCCACCGTGGCCAGTGCGCGGGCGGTGGCCTCCAGGTCGGCCGCCGGCACGCCGGAGAGCCGTTCCACAGCCGCCGGCCAGTAGCCGGCCACGGTCCGCCGGACCTCGTCGAAACCGGTGGTCCGGGCCGCCACGTACGTCCGGTCGACGAGGCCCTCGGTGAGTGCGACGTGCAGCAGCGCGTTCGCCACCGCCAGGTCGGTGCCGGGCAGCGGTTGCAGGTGCAGGTCGGCCTGGCGGGCGGTGGCGGTGGCCCGGGGGTCGACCACGATCAGCCGGCCGCCGCGTTCCCGCAGCTCGGTGACGTGGCGCATGAGCGGCGGCATGGTCTCGGCCGGGTTCGCGCCGACCAGCAGCAGCGTGTCCGCCCGGCCGAGGTCGGCGAGCGGGAACGGCAGTCCCCGGTCGACGCCGAAGGCGCGGTTGCCGGCGGCGGCGGCCGACGACATGCACCAGCGGCCGTTGTAGTCGATGTGCCGGGTGCGCAGCGTGACCCGGGCGAAGCGGCCCAGCGCGTACGCCTTCTCGTTGGTCAGCCCGCCGCCGCCGAAGACCGCGACCGCGTCCGGCCCGTGCCGGTCCCGGACCGCTCCCAGCCCGGCGACGATCCGGTCCAGCGCCTCGTCCCACCCGGCCGGGCGCAGCGCTGCGCCGGGCCGGTCCCGCAGCAGCGGGGTGGTCAGTCGCTCCGGGTGGTCGAGCAGCTCGGCGGCGGTCCAGCCCTTCTGGCACAACCCACCCCGGTTGGTGGGGAAGTCCCGGGGGGCCACCTCGACGCGGTCGCCGGTCGCCCGAAGCGTCATGCCGCACTGGAGCGCGCAGTACGGGCAGTGCGTGGCGACCTCCCGGGGACGTACCCCCGTTCGCGTCGCCGTGCGTGCACCGTCTGTCATGTCGGAAAAGCGTGCCGGCGGGCGGTTTCCGGTCCGGGTCCCTTCTGTTTCGGTCCTGTCAAGAGCGCCTCACACCGCACGGGGGTGACGGGCCGAATCGTCGGGTTTAGAATATGGGAAAGTTGTTCCATATAATGGGAGACAATCGTGAGCGTGACGGACGCGTTCGACGCGGTGGCGGGCACCTACGACCAGGCCCGGCGACGGCTGGTGCCGTGCTTCGACGCCTTCTACGGCACCGCCGTCGAGGTGGCCGCGCCACCGTTGCGAACGGCGCTCGCCGCCGGGCGTACCCCCGAGGTGCTGGACCTCGGGGCGGGCACCGGCCTGCTCTCCCTGCTGCTGGCCGCCGCGGTCCCCGGCGTCCGGCTGACGCTGGTCGACGGCGCGCCCGCGATGCTGGCGGTGGCCACCGGCCACCTGGCCGCCCGGGGCGTGCCGCACCGCACGGTCCACGCCGACCTGGGCGACCCCCTGCCCGCCGGGCGGTACGACGCGGTGGTCTCCGCGCTGGCCGTCCACCACCTCGACGACGACGGCAAGCGGGCGCTCTACCGCCGGGTGGTGGACGCGCTGACGCCGGGCGGGGTGTTCGTCAACGCCGAGCAGGTGGCCGGCCCCACCCCGGCGCTCGACCGGCGTTACGACGAGGTGTGGACGGCGCGGATCACCGAGCGGGGCTCCGACGCCGCCGAGATCGCCGCCGCGCGGCAGCGGATGCGGCACGACCGCCCGGCGACCGTGGCCGAGCAGTGTCGCTGGCTCGCCGAGGCGGGCCTGGTCGACGTGGACTGCTTCTTCAAGGAGTGGCGGTTCGCCGTCTTCGGCGGCCACCGTCCGGGATGAGGTCGGCTGTCCGGTTCGCCGGTGGGCGCGCGCGGGGATGACTGGTGGTCATACCTATGGGTAATCTCTCCGGCATGACCGCCAAGGTGACGTTGTCGTTCTCCGACGAGACGATCGAGGAGGCGCGCCGGTTCGCCAAGCGGGAGGGCCTGTCCCTCTCCGCCTGGATGGACCAGGCCGCCCGGGAGAAGGCGCTGCGCGAGGTCTTCACCGCGCACGCCGCCGCCGTCAGCCGTGCCGGCCTGGACCTCGAATCCGCCGCCCTGGCCGACGCCCAGGAGGCCGCGCTGGTCGACGACGCCCTGTTCGGCGGTGGGCGCCCGCGTGCTGCGTAGGGGAGAGGTCTGGCGCATCTCCGGCGCCCGGGAACGGTTCGGCCTGGTCATCAGCTCCGACGTCTACAACTCCACCGACGTGCCGATCGTGATCGTAGCCGAGGTGGTCGAGGAGTCGCTGTTGCGCGACTCGCCGCTGGCCGTCCGGATGGGCGGCTTCGTGGTGATGCCCGACCGGCTCTCCTCGCCGATGAAGAAGTGGTTCAGCGAGTGCGTGGACGTGGCCGACACCGAGACCATGCAGCGGGTCGGCCGGGCGCTGCGCATCCTCCAGGAGCTGTGACCGCCTCACCGCCGCCGCCCGGCGGCCGTGCGATCTCCGTTTCCGGACCGACGCGCGCGGGGCACCCCGGGGAAACCGGCCGTTCCTAGCGTCCCCCTCGTCACCGACGAGGAGGAGCCGCCGTGAGCACGCTCGCCACCAGCACCACCACGACCCCGGCGCCGGTCGCCACCGGCCGGCCCGGGCGGATCACCGAATGGCGTCCCGAGGACCCGGCGTTCTGGGCCGCCGGCGGCGCCCGGGTGGCCCGGCGCAACCTGTACGTCTCGATCTTCGCCGAACACGTCGGCTTCTCCGTGTGGAGCCTCTGGTCGGTGGTGGTGCTCTTCCTCGGCCCGGAGTACGGCATCGACCCGGCCGGGAAGTTCCTGCTCACCGCCGTGCCGGCCGCGCTGGGGGCGGTGCTGCGGCTGCCGTACACGCTCGCCGTGGCCCGGTTCGGCGGCCGGAACTGGACCATCGTGAGCGCCCTGCTCCTGCTCGTGCCGGCGGTGCCGATGGCGGTGCTGATCGAGCCCGGGGTGTCGTACGCCACGCTGATGGTGCTGGCCTGCCTGTCCGGCGTGGGCGGCGGCAACTTCGCCTCCTCCATGGCCAACATCAACCTGTTCTTCCCGGACCGGCTCAAGGGCCGGGCGCTGGGGCTCAACGCCGGCGGCGGCAACCTCGGCGTGCCGGCCGTGCAGCTCGTCGGGCTGGCGGTGCTGGGCGTCGCGGGCGCCGCGTACCCCCGGCTGGTGCCGGCGGTCTACCTGCCGCTGATCGTGCTCGCCGCGCTGGCCGCGGCCCGCTGGCTGGACAACGTGCCCGGGGCGCGCAACGAGCCGGGCGCGCTGCGGGCGGCGGCCCGGGACCCGCACACCTGGGTGATGTCGCTGCTCTACGTCGGCACGTTCGGCTCGTTCATCGGTTTCGGCTTCGCCTTCGGCCAGGTGCTCCAGCTCCAGTTCCACGACCGGTTCCCCACCCCGGTCGACGCCGCCTGGCTGACCTTCCTCGGGCCGCTGGTCGGCTCGCTGGTCCGGCCGCTCGGCGGTCAGCTGGCCGACCGGCTCGGCGGGGCCCGGGTCACGTTCTGGAACTTCGTGGCGATGGCCGGCGGCGCCGCGCTGGTGCTGTACGCGGCCCGGGACCGGTCCTTCCCGCTCTACCTGGTCGGGTTCCTGGCGCTCTTCGTCTTCTCCGGGATCGGCAACGGTTCGACGTACAAGATGATCCCGGCGATCTTCCGGGCCCGGGCGGCGGCCGAGACGGAGCGGACCGGCGACCCGGAGGCGGCGCGGCGGCGGGCCCGCCGGCTCTCCGGTGCGCTGATCGGCATCGCCGGCGCGGTCGGTGCCTCCGGCGGGGTGCTGGTGAACGTGGCGTTCCGGCAGTCGTTCCTGACCTCCGGCACCGCCGACGCCGCTTACCTGGCCTTCATCGGCTGGTACGCGCTCTGCTTCCTGGTGACCTGGGTGGTCTACCTCCGACCCGGGCCGCGTAGGCTGGCCGGCGTGTGACCCGCGCCATGGAAAACGCGCAGGCCACGCGTGGTGCGACCCCGTTTTGACCTGCCACCGGGCGGCCGGGTATCGTTGCCTGCTGTTGTACGACATTCTTAGGCGTGCCGCATCAGGTACGCTTGGTCGTTCGTGCGCGCTGGTTCGACTGGGAAGCCCCGGTTACCTCGGCGCGCGACCCCAGACCGACGACGAGACAAGGTAGACCTGTGCGTACGTACAGCCCGAAGCCGGGTGAGATCGAGCGTCAGTGGCACGTCATCGACGCCTCTGATGTCGTGCTGGGCCGCCTGGCGACCCACGCCGCCACGCTGCTGCGTGGCAAGCACAAGCCGACTTTCGCGCCGCACGTCGACACGGGCGACTTCGTCGTCATCGTGAACGCGGGCAAGGTCGCGCTGACCGGCAACAAGCGCCAGACCAAGGTCGCTTACCGCCACTCCGGTTACCCGGGTGGTCTGAAGCGGGTCGGCTACGACGAGCTGCTCACCAAGCGGCCCGAGCGGGCCATCGAGCTGGCCGTGAAGGGCATGCTCCCGCACAACAAGCTGGGCCGTCAGCTCCTCAAGAAGCTGAAGGTCTACGCCGGTGCCGAGCACCCGCACGGCGCGCAGCAGCCGGCGCCGTTCGAGATCAAGCAGATCGCGCAGTGAGCGCGGGCGAAGGAAGCAGCATGACCGACATCACCGAGACCGAGGTCGCCCCCGAGGCCACCGAGGCGCCGGCGCCCGTCGCGCGCGCGCCCCGCGGTGACCGCCCGATCCAGACCGTGGGTCGGCGCAAGGAAGCCATCGTCCGGGTCCGGATCGTCCCCGGCAGTGGCAAGATCACCTGCAACGGCCGTGACCTCGAGGCCTACTTCCCGAGCAAGGTGCACCAGCAGCTCATCAAGGACCCGCTGGTCACCGCCGAGAAGCCCGAGGCGTTCGACGTGATCGCCAACCTGCGGGGCGGCGGCACCACCGGCCAGGCCGGCGCGCTGCGGCTCGCCATCGCCCGGGCGCTGATCGTCAACGAGCCCGACGACCGCCCGGCCCTGAAGAAGGCCGGCTTCCTGACCCGTGACGCCCGGGTCAAGGAGAGCAAGAAGTACGGCCTCAAGAAGGCCCGTAAGGCTCCCCAGTACTCGAAGCGCTGATCACCACCAGCGACTTGTACTTCTGACGGACGGCCGGGTCCGCCTCCCCTCCCGGGAGGCGGCCCGGCCGTTCCGCGTTTCTCCTCTCAACGGCACGGAGGTTGGCGGGTATGGGCCGGTTGTTCGGCACGGACGGCGTACGCGGGCGGGCGAACGCGGATCTCACCCCGGAGTTGGCGCTCGCGGTCGCGGTGGCCGCGGCCCACACACTGGCCGAGACCGACCGGAGCCACCCGCCGCTGGCGGTGGTGGGTCGGGACACCCGGGCCAGCGGCGAGATGCTGGAGGCGGCCGTGGTCGCCGGCCTGACCAGCGCCGGCGCGAACGTGGTCCGGGTCGGCGTGCTGCCCACCCCGGCGGTGGCGTTCCTCACCGCCGAGGCCAAGGCCGACCTGGGCGTGATGCTCTCCGCCTCGCACAACCCGATGCCGGACAACGGCATCAAGCTCTTCGCGGCCGGCGGGCACAAGCTGCCCGACGAGATCGAGATGCGGATCGAGGCGGCCGTCGAGGCCAACGCCACCACCGCCTGGACGCGCCCGACCGGCGCCGGCGTGGGCCGGGTGCACGACCTGCTCGACGGCGCCGACCACTACGTCCAGCACCTGGTCGGCACCGTGCCGCACCGCCTCGACGGGATCAAGGTCGTGGTCGACTGCGCCAACGGCGCGGCGGCCGACGTCGCACCGGTCGCCTACCGGGAGGCCGGTGCCGAGGTGATCGCCATCCACGCCGAGCCGGACGGGCTCAACATCAACGACGAGTGCGGCTCCAACCACATCGAGGCGCTGCGCGCCGCCGTGGTCGAGCACGGCGCGCACCTCGGCATCGCCCATGACGGCGACGCCGACCGCTGCGTCGCGGTCACCGCCGACGGCGAGGAGGTCGACGGCGACCAGGTGATGGCGATCCTCGCCCTGGCGATGCGGGACGCCGGCGAGCTGACCCAGGACACCCTGGTCGCTACCGTGATGAGCAACCTCGGCCTGCGGCTGGCCATGTCCGCGCAGGGCATCCGGCTGGTCGAGACCAAGGTCGGCGACCGGTACGTGCTGGAGGAGCTGCGCGCCTCCGGCTTGGCGCTGGGCGGCGAGCAGAGCGGGCACATCGTGCTGCCCGCGTACGCCACCACCGGCGACGGCGTGCTCACCGGGCTGCACCTGATGGCGCGGATGGCCGCCACCGGCACGTCCCTGGCCGAGTTGGCGTCCGTGGTCACCAAGCTGCCCCAGGTGCTGATCAACGTGCCGGTGGGCGACCGTACCGTCGGCGCCGCCGCGCCGGCCGTCCGCGCCGAGGTCGAGCGGGCCGAGTCCGAGCTGGGCGAGACCGGCCGGGTGCTGCTGCGCCCCTCCGGCACCGAGCCGCTGGTGCGGGTCATGGTGGAGGCGGCCACCGAGGCCACCGCCCGCGAGGTCGCCGAGCGCATCGCCGAGCAGGTGCGCACCGCCAGCCCGGTCGCCTGACCGGATCCAGCCCGAGCGGCCGCGCGGCCGGCGTCGTTTCTGGGCGCCTGGCCGCGCGGCCGCCGTCATTCCTGGGCGAGGAGCCGCGCGGTGGGTAGCCGGCGCAGCAGGTAGGCGGGAACGAGCGCGGCCAGGCAGGTGACCAGCACACCGGCCAGGGCGGCCAGGGCGGCGGTGGTGACCAGCGCCGCGGGCAGGTCACCGACGAGCCAGGCGGCGCCGCCGAGCCCCAGGCCGGCGCCGCTGAGCGCGCCGAGGCCGCCGAGGAACAGCGCCTGGTAGCCGACGAGACGGGTGAGCGCGCCGTCGGTCCAGCCGGTGGCCTGGAGGGCGGCCAGTTCGGTGGCGCGGTCCCGGACGTCCAGGTAGAGCACGTCCGCGACGGCGGCCGCGCCGAGCAGCACCGTGGCCACGGCGGCGAGGGTGTCCGCGCCGCGTACGTCCAGCGACACCGTGTCGCCCAGCAGACTGCCGACGACCGCGCCGCGGAAGGCGTAGGCGACGGCGCCGACCACCGTCAGTGAGGCGATGCCGATACCGAGGGCGGCGGCACCGAGCAGGGTGCGTGCGGGGACGCGGGCCAGGTTGACCAGAGCCATCCCGGCGACGGTCCGGGTGCGGTGGGCGCGGAGGGTGGCGGCCACCGGCGGGCGCAACGCGGCCCAGGGGTGGGCGCGGGCCGCGCGCAGCGCGGGTGTCAGACCCGCGACCAGGGCCAGGAGCAGCGCGACGGGCACGGCGAGCAGCGCGCGGTCCCACTCGACGTCGATGCCGAGGGCGCGACCGAGGGGGACGGCGAGGCCGACCCCGAGCAGCCCGGCGGCCAGACCGAGCGTGGCGACCTCGCCGAGGACGAGCGCGCCGATGCGGCGTGCCGACCAGCCGAGGCAGGCCAGGACGGCGAGTTCGGCACGGCGGTCGCGGACGGCGGCGGTGACGGCGTTGCCGAGGAACAGCGCGCAGACCACGAGGACCAGCGCGAACAGCACGGCGCTCTTGCGGTCGACGGCCTTCGTGATGACCGAGGCGACGCCGAGGGCGGACCAGTTCTCGGTCAGCCGCAGGTCGGGGCGGCCGAAGGCGCCGGCGGGCAGGTCCACGGTCTGCGGCGCGGGCGAGGAACCGAGGGTGATGTCCACGTCGAGGCCGGTGGTGGTGGCGATCCGTTCGGCGATCAGGCGGACCCGCTCGGCCGAGCGTTCGTTGTAGCCGTCCACGTCGGCCACCCTCACCCGGATCGCGCTGATCGGCGCCTTGCGCTGCCGGGCGGGAGCGCCGACCAGCAGATCCGGAACGCTGGCCAGGTTGGTGAGCAGCAGCGGCGGTGCGGAGAGGTAGCCGCCGGGGCTGCCGTTGGGCAGCAGCGGCCGGTCACCCAGCGCCTGCCGACTGCGGTCGTCGGCGCCCTCGACGGTCGGTGGCTCGTAGGTCTCCAGCGGCACCCGGGACAGGTCGTCGAATCCGGTCAACCGGAGCGGGTCGAACGTGCCGACCGGACGCCAGCTGTGGGAGAGGGCCTCGTCGCCGATGCTCGTCGGCACCTGGTTGAGCGGCCGGAACGACCGGTCGTCGGCGAGCCAGGACCGCTGCCGTCGGATCACGAACTCGGAGCCGTAGACCGACGGGTCGACGGTGACCGTCCGCGGCCGCAGGACGCCGTCCGGTCCCTCGTCGTAGTCGACCGGGCCGGCCTGCAACACGAGGTCGAGCACGCCGCCGCAGCACTCCCCGGGACGCTCGATCAGGTCCCGGATGTCCCCGAGGTAGCGGTCGGCGAAGTCCTCCCGCCCGCCGCCCGCCGGCCTGCCGGGGAGCGTGGCCAGGGCCGCCCCGACCGTGTCGGCCGGCAGGCCGGCGATCCCGGACGGCACGAGCTGGCGGTACGTCGCCGAGACCGACCCGTCGACGAACGGGCGGCTGGTGGCCAGGACCGGGAACTCGGTGGCCTGACCCCAGGAGGAATAGTCCACCCGGGCCGGCCGGCGGTCCGGCGGCAGTGGCGTGCCGTCCTGGATCGCCCCGTTCAACCCGACCAGCCGGTCCTCGGCCACCGGGTCGACAGCGGCGAGCAGCAGCGCGACACTGACCCCCACCGGGAGCAGCAGTCGGTCGGTGGGCGCCGGTGGCTTCCCCCGGCGGGCCGGGCCGAACTCGAACCGCCCGTCCGGCCGCAGGTGGGCCGCGCTGAGCGAGGTCATGTCGAGTTCGGACATGGTCGATCCGGCCGCGCCGTCGCTGGCGACCGCGAACGGATCGCAGACCGGCAGCGAACGCCCGTCCGGTTGGACCTCGCGCGGGACCGCGTACTCCCGGCCGCAGGCGTCGACGGCGTGTTCGCTGCCGTCGGTGTACCGGAGCTTTCGGCCGGGCGGCCCGGAGAAGTCCGGACGGATCAACGGGTGCTTCGTGAGATAGAGGTATCGGGGTGCGGCCCGCCCGACCGACCGGCCACGGTCCGTGTCGAAGGTCAGGTCGATCCGGATGACCTGCCGGTCCAGGGACGGGTCGACCGCCCCGGTGAGGTCGAGTGAGCCGCTGATGATCTGGTCGGCGTGTCCGAGCATCGCGATGGGCGCGGCCACCTCGATGCCGGGCAGCGCCTTCACCTGGTCGTACTGGGCCGTGGTGATGCCGCCGAAGAGGCCGGACAGGTAGTTGGGACGGACCAGCCCGCGCTGCGCCTCCAGCGGGGTGCGGCTGCCCGCGGGACGCACGAGAATGTCGTAGGACGCGCGGGTGTGCCTTTCGAGGCTGCCGATCACGGCGAGCCGCGAGGTGGTGGTCGCCCCGGTGAGGACGACGAAACCGGTGGTGGCCACCAGGACGCCGGTCAGCAGTGCCACCGAACGGCCCGCACGCCCACGGAGCTGTCGCCAGACGAATCGGAACACGCGTGCTCCCTCGGTCAGAGACGCAGTCGGGAGGCACGGTCGAACGTGTCGGCCGGATCCTCCCCGTCGGTCAGGTCCACGTCCTCGACGATCCGTCCGTCGCCGAGCCGGACCAGGCGGTCGCAGCGGGCGGCGATCGCCGGCTCGTGGGTCGCGAGCAGGATCGTCATCCCGTGCCGGTCGCGCAGGTCGAGCAGCAGGTCCAGGATCTGGGCGCCGGTGGTCGAGTCCAGGTTGCCGGTCGGCTCGTCGGCCAGCAGCAGCCGGGGCTCGCCCATCAACGCCCGGGCGATCGCCACCCGCTGCTGCTGGCCGCCGGAGAGCTCCGCCGGCAGGGCCCGTTCCCGGCCGGCGAGGCCCACCGCGTCCAGCAGTTCGCGGGCGCGGGCGGCGTGGTCGGCCCGGCCCCGGCGCGGCAGCACCGGCGCGATCACGTTGTCCAGCACGGTGAGCGCCGGCAGCAGGTGGTAGCGCTGGAAGACGAAGCCGACCCGCTGCCGGTAGCGGGCCAGGGCCGCCCGACGCAGCGCGGTGACCTCCACGTCGTCCACCGTCACCGTGCCCCGGTCGGCCTGCTCGATCGCACCGATCAGGTGCAGCAGCGTGGACTTGCCCGAGCCGCTCGGGCCGGTCAACGCCACCACCGACCCCGCCGCGATCTCCAGCGACACGTCGTCGACGGCGGTGAGCCGCTCGGGGCCGGTGCGGAACTGCCGGACCAGCCCGGCGATGCGTACCGTACTGCCCGTCGTCGGGTCCATGGTCACTCCTCTGCCAGCAGTCGTGCGGTGGGTAGGCGGCGCAGCAGCGCCGCCGGTACGAGCGCCGCCAGGCAGGTGACCAGCACACCGGCCGAGGCGACCAGCGCCGCCACGGTCACCAGGCCGGCCGGCACCTGGCCGACCACCAGGGCCGCCCCGCCGAGCCCGAGGGTGGCGCCGCCGACCGCGCCGAGCGCGCCGATGACGAAGCCCTCGTAGCCGACCAGGCGGCCCAGCGCCGCGTCGGTCCAACCGGTCGCCCGCAGCGTGGCGAGTTCGGCGGCCCGGTCGCGGATGTTCAGGTAGAGCACGTCGGCCACGGCGGCGGCGCCGAGCAGCACGGTGGCCACCGCCGCGAGGGCATCCGCGCCGCGCACGCTGAGCGACACCGTGTCACCCAGCAGGCTGCCCACGATCGCGCCCCGGAACGCGTACGCGGTGGCCGCCACCAGTGTCAGCGCGGCCACCCCGATGGCCAGCGCGCCCGCGCCCAGCACGGTGCGGCCGGGGCTCCGGGTCAGGTTCACCAGCGCCAGGCCGGGCAGGGTACGGGGGCGGCGTACCCAACGGGCCGCGGCGACCGGCGGACGCAACGCCTCGGCCGGATGGGCGCGCGCGGCTCGCAGCGCCGGCGCCACCCCGGCGACCAGCGCCAGCAGCAGGGCCACCGGTACGGCGACCAGCGCCCGCCGCCAGTCGATGCCGATGTCCAGGGCCGCGCCGAGCGGGAACGCCAGGCCGACGGAGAGGAGCCCGGCGGCGAGACCCAGCGCGGCGACCTCACCGAGGACCAGCGCGCCGATCCGGTGGGCCGGCCAGCCCAGGCAGGCGAGCACCGCCAGCTCGGGGCGGCGGTCCCGGACCGCGGCGGACACCGCGTTGCCGAGGAAGAGCACGCAGACCACCAGCACCAGGACGAAGAGCGCGGCGCTCTTGCGGTCCACCGCCTCGGTGATCACGGAGGCGACCCCGAGTGCCGACCAGCTCTCGGTCAGGCGCAGGGCGGGGCGGCCGTACCCGCCGGCCGGCAGCTCCACGGTCTGCGGCGCGGGAGAGGACCCGAGCGTGATGTCGACGTCGAGGCCGGTGGCCTGGGCGATCCGCTCGGCGATCAGGCGGACCCGCTCGGCCGAGCGCTCGCTGTAGCCGCCCACGTCGGCGACCCGGACCCGGATCGCGCTGATCGGCGCGGTGCGCTGCGGCGTGCCGGCGCCGTCCAGCAGCTGGCGCGCGCTGGCGAGATTGGTCAGCAGCAACGGCGGCGCGGACAGGTAGCCGGCCGGGTTGCCACTCGGCTCCAGCGGCCGGTCGCCCAGCGCGGTCCGGCTGCGGTCGTCGGCGCCCTCGGCCACCGGCGCCTCGTACGTCTCCAGCGGCACCGTGCCGACGTCGCTGAAGCCGGTCAGCTTTTCCGGGTCGAACACGCCGACCGCCCGCCACTGGCGGAACGGGGTGACCGCGCCGCCGCCGGGCAGGGGAAGTCGGCGCAGGGTCCGCGCCCCGACGTCCTCGGTGAGCCAGGGGCGGGGCAGCCAGCTGAATTCGCGAACGTCGCCGAAGACCTCGGGTGCGGCCGGTGGCACTCCGGTGGCGCGCAGCTCGCCGCCGGGTCGCTCGTCGTACCTCACGGGGCCGGGCTGCGTCATGATCTGGAGCTGCCCGGAACAACAGCCACCCGGGTCGGAAATGCCGGCCGCGAGCCGGCTCCGGTAGGCGTCCGCCAGCTCGGCCCGAGCCACCCCGGCCGGTGTGCCGGTTGCCCGCCGCAACCCGTCCTCCAGGTCGACGGCCGGCATTCCGGCCGGGCGGGCGGAGGGCAGTTGGGTGAGCGTGGCTCGCAGTTCGCTGTCGAGATAGGGGCGGCTGGTGGCCAGCACCGGAACCGACCGGTTGAGCGCGGTGCCGAGCAGCTTCTCGTCCACCGCGTCGCCGGCCCGCAGGGGGCGGCCCGTCGTCACGGCGCCGGCGAGGCCGACGAGGCGCTGTTCGGCGTCCGGGTCCACGGCGGCGAGCAGGAACGGCACGGTGACCGGCTCGGTCAGCGTCAGCCGGTCGGAGATCGCCGTCGCGGCGTCGCCGTTCTCCGCGAGCACGCGGTTCTCCGCCTCGAAGCGGCCGTCCGGCAGCAGCCGGACCGGGACGACCCACCAGTTGTCCCGCTCGGAGAGCGCGCCACGGTTGCCGATCAGGGCGCCGCGCTGCGGGTCGCAGATCGGCCGGCTGCTGCCGTCCGGCTGCACCTCGCGCGGGACCGCTCCGCAGACCTCGTCCACCGGGTAGCGCCGGCCGTCGGTGTAGCGGAGCTCGTCCAGGTGCTCCGGATCGACCATCGGATGGATGAGGGGGTGTGTGGTCACGTACACGTACCGGGGCCTGCCCGGCGCGGTGGACAGGCCGCGCTCGGCCAGGTAGGTGGGCTCGACCCGGATCACCTGCCGGTCGAGGGACCGGTCGACCGCGGAGGTGAGGTCCAGCCGCAGCGGCACCGCCGAGGTCGAGTAACCGATCATCGCGATGGGCGCGGCCACGTCCACTCCGGGGACCGCTCTGACCTGCTCGTACTGCGCCGTGGTGATGCCGCCGTAGGTGTCGGAGAGGTAGTTGGGCCGCACCAGTCCGCGCGCGGCCTCCAGGGGCGTGCGCGTCCCCTGCGGACGGACCAGGATGTCGTAGGCGGCGCGGGTGTGGCGCTCCACGGCGCCGGTGACGGCCAGCCGCGAGGTGGTGGTGGCGCCGGTCAGGACGACGAAGCCGGTGGTGGCCACCAGCACGCCGGCCAGCAGCGCCACCGACCGTCCCGCACGGCCACGAAGCTGCCCCCAGATGACGTGGAACATGTCGCGCCTCCCCGTGTGCTGACCACACTGTGCGCGATACATTGTGACAATGCAAGGCCCCGCACGGGTGCCTGTCCGGAACCGGATCGGAGGAGACGGTGGCGATCCAGCACGCGGTCCTGGCCCTGCTCGCCCGTGGTCCCAGCTACGGCTACGAGCTCAAGGGCGCCTTCGAGGCGGCCGTCGGTCCACAGTGGGGCCCGCTCAACATCGGGCACCTCTACCAGATCCTCGACCGGCTGTCCCGGGACGGGCAGGTCGTCGCCGAGCGGCACGCCCAGCCGGTGAAGCCCGACCGGGTGGTCTACGAGATCACGCCGGCCGGCCGCACCGAGCTGGACCGCTGGCTCGCCGAACCCAGCCCGCGCAGCGGCGGCTTCCGGGACGACTTCTTCCTCAAGGTGACCGCCGCAGCCCGCTCCGGCGAGGCGTCCGTCGTCCGTTCCGTGCTCACCAACCAGCGCGGCCATCTCCTGCGCGAGCTGCGCAACCTCGACGGGTTGCGCCGCCGGGCCGACGACCCCGTGGTCCGGCTGTTGCTGTCGGCGGCGGGCCGGCACGTCGAGGCCGACCTCGCCTTCGTCGACGACGCCGAGGCGGCGCTGCTCGCCGACGGCGGCGTCACGCTGGCCGCCCTCGCCGACGCGCCCCCGTCCGACCGGCCCGCCGGTCGAGCGTCTCGGGCCGACCCGATCGACCCGGGGGCCCGGCCGGACGACGGAACCGGCCCGACGCGGGCCGCCGGCTGACGCGCGAGCCGCTCGCGGCGCGCCGGTCAGTCCACCAGGCGGCGCAGGAAACGGTCGGCCAGCTCGGTCACCGCCTCGGCGTCCAGCTCCCGCGCGGGGCCGGCCACCGTCACCTCGGCCAGCGCCAGCCCGGGCACCTCGGTGTCCCGCCAGCCGCCGACGAACCACCCCCGCTCCTCCTCGGCCAGGGCGAGGTTCGCCGCGTTCAGCGCCGCCGCCGGGTGCGGCAGCCAGAACCGGAACTGGTGGGTGTGCGGCGGCGTCGGGTGGACCCGGGCGCCGGGCAGGGCGGCCAACGCCTCGGCCACCACCTTCGCGTGCCCCACGTGCCCGGGCAGCTCCGGCAGCTCCCGGGTCAGCCCGGCGAGCGCGGCCAGGGCCGCCGGCCACTGCTGGAACAGCGTGCCGCCGTAGCGGTGCCGCCAGGCGCGCGCGTGGCGGGCCAACTCCGCGTCCCCGGCCAGCGCCGCCCCGGAGTGGCCGCCGAGCGACTTGTAGAACGAGACGTACGTGCTGTCGGCCAGCGCCGCGATCTCGGCCGTCGAGTAGCCGAGGTGGACGGTCGACTCCCAGAGCCGGGCGCCGTCGAAGTGCACCCGGACGTCCCGGGCCCGGGCCGCCGCGACCACGGCGACCAGCTCGTCCCAGGTCGGCAGCACGAACCCGGCGTCCCGCAACGGCAGCTCCAGGAAGAGCGTGCCGATCGGCTCGTCGAGCGCGGCGACCTCGGCGGCCGTCGGGTTGCGCGGGGCGGCCGTGGTCGACACCGCGCGCACGCCGGCGAGCAGCGCGTACGCGTCGCGTTCGTGCACCAGCGGGTGGCTGAGCGGGTGCAGCCCGACCCCGGCCCGGCCGGTCAGCTCCGCCCCGTGCCGCATCGCCACCTGCTGCGCCATCGTGCCGGAGGGGAAGAACACGGCGGCCTCCGCGCCGAGCAGCTCGGCGACGCGCAGCTCCAGCTCCGCCACCGGCCCGCCCTCGCCGTAGAGGTCGGGCAGGTCGTCACCGGCCACCGCGCCGAGCGCGGCGAGCTGCTCCCGCACCGACGTCGGGCGTACGCCGGAGAGCATCGTGTCGCAGCCGCGCTGGGCGGCGAGCCGCCGCAGCCGTTCGGCGTGTCCGTCGCTCATCCGTCCTCCCGGAGCCGGCGCAGCCGGGTCACCGCCTCGGCGAGCACCTCCGGCCGCTTGCAGAACGCGAACCGGACGAGCCGGCGGCCCGCCTCCACGTCGTCGTAGAAGACCTGCGTCGGCACCCCCACCACGCCGCAGCGCTCCGGCAGGGACCGGCAGAACTCCACCCCGTCCCGGCCGCCGAGCGCGCCGATGTCGGCGGTGACGAAGTAGGTCCCCTCGGGCGGGAGGACACCGAAACCGGCGTCGGCGAGCCCGGCGACCAGCTGGTCCCGGCGGCGTTGCAGGTCGTCCCGGAACCCGGTGAAGTAGGCGTCGGGCAGGCCGAGGGCCACCGCCACGGCCGGCTGGAGCGGGCCGGCGTTGACGAACGTGAGGAACTGCTTCACCCGCAGCACCGCCGCGACCAGCGGTGCCGGCCCGCTCACCCAACCGACCTTCCAGCCGGTGCAGGAGAACGTCTTGCCGGCCGAGGAGATGCGCAGCGTCCGCTCCCGCATGCCCGGCAACCCGGCCAGCGGCAGGTGCGGCCCGGCGGCGTCGGTGTAGACGAGATGCTCGTAGACCTCGTCGGTGACCGCGTAGACCCCGTGCTCCCGGCACAGCCCGGCGACCACTGCCAGCTCGTCGGCGGTGAAGACCTTCCCGGTCGGGTTGTGCGGCGAGTTCAGCAGCACCAGCCGGGTACGCGGACCGAACGCCGTGCGCAGCTCGTCCGGGTCGAAGGCGTACCGGCCGTCGGCGCCCGGTCGCAGCGTCACCGGGCGACGGACCGCGCCGGCCAGCGCGATCGAGGCGGCGTACGAGTCGTAGTAGGGCTCGAAGCAGACCACCTCGTCACCCGGCTCGCAGAGGGCGAGGATGCTCGCCGCGACCGCCTCGGTGGCGCCGGCGGTCACCACGATCTCGCCGTCCGGGTCGTAGTCCAGGTCCCAGAACCGGCGTTGGTGGGCCGCGACGGCCGCGCGCAGCGCCGGGATCCCCGGACCCGGCGGGTACTGGTTGTGGCCGCCGCGCAGCGTCTCGGCGGCGGCGGCGAGCATCTCCGGCGGGCCGTCGCTGTCCGGGAAGCCCTGCCCGAGGTTGACCGCGCCGGTGCGTACGGCCAGCGCCGACATCTCGGCGAAGACGGTGGTGCCGAACGGCCGCATCCGGGCCACCAGGGGATCGGTCGTCGTCACGGCGGCCAGCCTACGGCCCACCTCCGACGCGTCACCAGCCGAAGCAGGTCGCGCCCCACCGGCCGGAGTTCCGGTACACCTCCCGGCCGTCGACGGTGATCCGGCAGGTCACGTCGCCGGCGTCGGGTCCGGCCGGGGTCGCGGTGACCTGCACCCGCTCGCGGTTGTTCGCGGTGAGGCGCAGGCGCCAGGGCGAGGCCACGTCGTCGAGGTGGAGCAGGTTCTCGCCCGCGTCGTAGAACTGCACGTCCACCGGGCCGGTCGCGGTCACCTCGTAGACGACGGTGAAGCGTCCGGGCCCGCCCGACGGGGTGGTCACCGGCACCGTGGGCGTCGGCTCGTCCGCGATCCCGTCCGGGTCGTCGAGGTAGGGGTCGTCGAGATAGGGGTCGTCGTAGGGCTCCCCGGCCGAGGTCGAGTCGTCCACGAACGCCCCGAGCACGCCCAGGCCGACGCAGCCGCAGAAGGCCAGCACCAGCGCGGCGACCACGGTGACCACCAGGCCGACCACCCAACCGCCGGTGGAGCGGCGCGGGACCCCGCCGGGATACGCGTACGGCGGCGGGTACGGCCCGGGCGGATACGCCCCCGGCGGATAGGCGGCCGGCGGATAGGCCGCGGGCGGATAGGCGGCCGGCGGCCGACCGGGTGCGGCCGGGCCACCGGGCGGCGTCCCGCCGGTGTCACCGGGCGACGGGACGGCCGGGTCGCCGGACCAGCCGGCAGGCGTGACGGCGGGTGGGACGGCCGGTCGGGGGTGGCCGGCCGCTTCCGGCGCCGTCCAGCCCGCGCCGCCGGCCGGTGCCCCCGTCGGTCGGCCCGGTCCCGGGTCGACGCCCTGCCCGGGGGTGTCGGGCCGGTCGGTCGGGCCGGGCGTGCCGGCAGGGTCGGATGTGCCGGAGTGGTCGCCGGTCCAGGGGCCCGGTGCCCAGGTCGGCGGCGACCACGGGGCGGGCGGCGTCCACGGCTGCGGGGCGGCCAGCGGGTCGGGCGGCGTCCAGGACGATGCCGCTGGCGGCGCGATCGGGTCGCCGGGCGTCGCGGCCGGGTGGGCCGGTGTCGGGGGTGGGCCGCTCGGCCCGGAGCCCGGCTCGGGGGCGGGGGTCGTCTCGGACATCGGCTCAGCTCACAGGGGTACGGCGCGGACGTCCGCGGCGGGGTGGGCGCGGCCCTCAATGTAGGGCGTGCCAGCCACCCCCGCGGCCCCGCCCTGCGCCCTCCCCAGAACCCCGCCCCGACCCGGCGATCAAGGAGTTGGCGTCGGAGGGTGGCATGTCGTCCGACCGGAACTCCTTGGTCAACATCGGTGACCGCACACGGGCCGGGCGGCCGGGCGTCGATCGCCGCGCCTGCCCTGCCGGGGCCTCGCACGCGGTGATGCTGGAGGCCGCCGCCATGCCGACCGGCCAAGGCTCCACGCGGGATGGGCCGCTTTGTCCGATCCGCCGCCCCCGCTCATCGGTTCGCTCATGTTCAGTGATCGTTAACCCGCCTTCCGAGCACGCGCGGTGAGCGAAACTCGGCTAGGCTGCGGACCATGTGTGGAATCGTGGGTTACGCCGGTGCGCGCCCGGCGCTCGGCATCGTGCTCGACGGACTGCGGCGGCTGGAATACCGCGGCTACGACTCGGCCGGGGTCGCCGTCGTCTGCGACGACGAGCTGCTGACCGAGAAGAAGGCCGGCAAGCTGGCCAACCTGGAGAAGGTCCTCTCCGAGCGGGCCGCGAGCAACCCCGAGGACTGCGCCGCCAGCCCGATCGGCATCGGCGACGGCACCACCGGCATCGGCCACACCCGGTGGGCCACCCACGGCGGGCCGACCGACCGCAACGCCCACCCCCACCTCGCCCCCGACGGCCGGGTCGCCGTGATCCACAACGGCATCATCGAGAACTTCGCGAAGCTGCGCGCCGAGCTGGAGGACGAGGGCGTCGAGTTCGCCAGCGACACCGACACCGAGTGCGCCGCGCACCTGATCGCCCGCGCGCTGGCCGACCTGCGCTCGGCCGGTGAGACCGACAGCCCGCAGCTCCTCGCCGCCGCCATGCGGGTGGTGTGCGCCCGCCTGGAGGGCGCGTTCACGCTGCTCGCCGTCGACGCCGGCATCCCCGGCGCGGTGGTCGGCGCCCGGCGCAACTCGCCGCTGGTCGTGGGCCGGGGCGACGGCGAGAACTACCTGGCCAGCGACGTGGCGGCGTTCATCGAGCACACCCGGGAGGCGGTCGAGCTGGGGCAGGACCAGATCGTCCTGATCACGCCGGACAGCATCGACATCACCGACTTCGCCGGCCAGCCGGCGAGCGGCAAGGACTTCCACATCGACTGGGACTCGTCGGCCGCCGAGAAGGGCGGCTACGACTGGTTCATGCTCAAGGAGATCGAGGAGCAGCCGCAGGCCATCGCCGACACGCTGCTCGGTCGGCTCACCGAGACCGGCGAGATCGCGCTCGACGAGGTGCGCCTCAGCGAGCAGGACCTGCGCGACGTCGACAAGATCTTCATCGTCGCCTGCGGCACGGCCTACCACTCCGGCCTGGTCGCGAAGTACGCCATCGAGCACTGGACCCGCATCCCGTGCGAGGTGGAACTGGCCAGCGAGTTCCGCTACCGCGATCCCGTGCTCGACCGCTCCACGCTGATCGTGGTGATCTCGCAGTCCGGCGAGACGATGGACACGCTGATGGCGCTGCGGCACGCCAAGGAGCAGAAGGCCCGCGTGCTGGCCATCTGCAACACCAACGGCTCCACCATCCCGCGCGAGTCCGACGCGGTGCTCTACACCCACGGCGGCCCGGAGATCGCGGTCGCCTCCACCAAGGCGTTCCTCACCCAGCTCGTCGCCTGCTACCTGATCGGGCTGCACCTGGCCCAGGTGCGCGGCATCAAGTTCGCCGACGAGG
Organism: Micromonospora sediminicola; assembly: GCF_900089585.1. Classification (NCBI taxonomy): domain Bacteria; kingdom Bacillati; phylum Actinomycetota; class Actinomycetes; order Micromonosporales; family Micromonosporaceae; genus Micromonospora; species Micromonospora sediminicola. The sequence continues at coordinate 1,295,451 of NZ_FLRH01000003.1, forward strand.
TGGGCGCGGTGGTGGCCCAGCTCCAGGAGATGCCGGGCAAGCTGCGTGAGCTGCTGGACCGCATCGAGCCGGTCCGCGAGCTGGCCCGCGAGTTGAAGTCCGAGCCGACGGTGCTGTTCATCGGCCGGCACGTGGGCTACCCGGTCGCCCTGGAGGGCGCGCTGAAGCTCAAGGAGCTGGCCTACATGCACGCCGAGGGTTTCGCCGCCGGCGAGCTGAAGCACGGGCCGATCGCGCTCATCGACCAGGGCACGCCGGTGATCTGCATCGTGCCGTCGCCGGTCGGCCGGGGCATGCTGCACGACAAGGTCGTCTCCAACATCCAGGAGGTGCGCGCCCGGGGCGCCCGCACCATCGTGATCGCGGAGGAGGGCGACCAGGCGGTGGTCCGTTACGCCGACCACCTGATCTACGTGCCGCGTACGCCCACGCTGCTGGCGCCGCTGGTGACGACCGTGCCGCTCCAGGTGCTCGCCGCCGAGATCGCCGCCGCCCGGGGGCACGACGTCGACCAGCCGCGGAACCTCGCCAAGTCGGTCACCGTCGAGTAACCGACCCGTTCCGGCCCCCTCCGCCCCACGACGGAGGGGGCCGCGTCGGCTCACCCACCCAGCACGATCCGCGCCATCCCGTCCAACGCCGGGTTGTCGGGATCCCAGTAGCCGGTGTGGCCGTGCGGGGCGCTGGGGAAGCGCCGGCCGCCGAAGCCCGGGCCGCTCGGGTCTTCGCCGAACCACAGTCGCCCGGCGTGCGGGTCGAGCGCGGCCAGCGCCGGACCGAGCGGCGTGCCGGCCAGCAGGGTCCGGCGGGCCAGTTCGTCCGGTGGACGGGCCAGCCGGATGACGTCGTCGGGCGCGGTCGCCGCCCACACCTGCCCGGCCGGCATCCGCAGCTCGGTGGCGTGGTCGACGCCCACCCCCGGGGACCCCACGAAGACCAGCGCGTCGGCGCCCAGGCCGTGGTCCCGGGCGGCGGTGCCGACCACCACGGAGCCGTAGCTGTGCCCGAGCACGGTCTGCCGGGCCGGCGGTCCCTCGTGCGTGGCCCGCAACCCCTCCTGGAAGCGGTGCAGCGCCGGCCCGGCGTCCTCGGCCTGCCGGGCGCCGGCCGCCTCGGTGAGCCGGTCCGGCGCGTCGTAGTCCAGCCAGAGCACCGCCGCCGTCTCCGCGCCCGGCCCGATCGCGGCGCACCGCTGGAGCACCCGGGCGGCCCGCCTCAGCTCGGCCGGCGCGTCGGCGAGGTCCGAGGTCATGCCCGGCACGTAGGTCAGCACCGCGCCGGCCCGGTCCGGGTTGCCGAGCGCCACCACCGCCCGCCCGTCCCCGGCCGGGTCGAGACCCAACAGGTACGCCCGTGGCGCCCCGGGCGCGGCGAGCCGCTCGGCCAACCCGTCGAGCCCGCGCAGCGCCGCCTCCACCCCGGCCAGCCGGGCGCGGCGGGCCACCTCGAACGGCGCCGCCGGCAACGGGCGGGACAGCGCGATCCGACGGGCGAGCAGCTCCTCCCGCCGGTCGGCGAGCAGGAGCCGGTTGGCCTGGTCGCGGGCGGTCACGGGCACCCCGTCGAGCCGGCCCACCCGGCCCGGCTCCCGCCCGACCAGCCACCGCCGTTCGGCCGGGCTCAGGCCGGCCCACCAGCGGCTCACCTCGGCCGGCCCGGCGCCCGGCCCGGGCCGCCAGGCCGGTGGCACGCTCACCCAGCCGCGTGCCGCCGCCGTGGTCAGCTCGGCCAGCCGGCCGGCGGCCTCCCGGTCCGCCGCGCCGGCCAGGGTCAGCGCGTCCCGGATCCCGGCCCGTGCGCGCACCACCGCCGGGCCGGCCTGGTCGACGGGCCGGCCGGGAGGCGACCGGACGGCGCCGTGGCGGTCCACCAGCAGGCCGCCGCTCTCGGCCCGGGCCACCTCGGCGCCGAGCCGGGCCTTCGCGACGCCCAGCCGGGCGCCGAACTCGGCGAGCGCCTGGTCGGCCTCGACCAACGCCGGCAGCACGTCGGTGAGCGCCGTCCGCAGCTCTCCGATCCGCCGCTGCGCGGCCGTGGACGCCGCACCGGTCCAGCCCGGGCGGAGTTTCTCGACCCGGGCGGTCAGCCCGTCGGCCCGGCGGCGCACCGGGCCGGCGAGGCCACGCCAGGCCGCGCCGGCGGCGGGCCACGCGACCGGGTCGGCCCGCCAGAGCTGCGCGTAGCCGGCCGGTGCGTCCCGGTCCGGGGCGGAGGCCGGCGCGGGGCGCGAACGCGGGGCGCTCACCGGGAGATCCCGGCGAGGCGGTGGGCGGCCCGGTCGTCCACCGCGTCGTAGCCGTCGGCCCCGGCGCGCAACGCCTCGGCGGTGTCGGCGACCCGGGCCGCCAGCGTGCCCGACCAGCGCCGCACCGCCGCCTCCAGGTCGGCCAGCGCACCGCCCGACCGCCAGCCGTCCGCCGGTGCCACCAGCAGCGGTTCCGACGCCTCGCCCGACACACCGGCCAGCCGGCGCGCGTCGTCGCCCAGTTCCCGCGCCACCGCCCGCAGCAGCTCCGGATCGACGTCGAACGGCTCCTCCACCACGTGCCCTCCCCGCCTCGGCCGGCCCCACCGGCCGGCTCCGCACGGCGACGACGCTAGGCGGAACGGCGGTGGCGTCGTCGACCCTGTGGACAACGGGCGAGGTTTTCCACAGGCGCGTTCGTGGGCCGGTTGCGGGCACCTGCCGCCGGTAGGGTGAGGCCTGATCGAGACCCGCACGCGGGCCCTCGGTCGACCGTCGGCACGGTGGTCGACACGCCGGACGGGCGGCACGACGAAACGGGACGGGGTGGCATGAGACCGGTGTGGCGGGTCGCTGACGTTCGCGCGGCGGAGGCGGGTCTGATGGCCACCCTCCCGGCCGGGGCGTTGATGCACCGGGCCGCGGCCGGGCTGGCCCGGCGGTGCGCGCTGCTGCTCGGCGACCGGGGCGGCGTCTACGGCGCCCGGGTCCTGCTGCTGGTCGGCTCCGGCGACAACGGCGGCGACGCGCTCTACGCGGGCGCGCACCTGGCCCGCCGGGGCGTCGCGGTCGCGGCGCTGCTCCTCACCCCCGGGCGGGCGCACGCCGACGGTCTGGCCGCGCTGCGTGCCGCCGGCGGGCGGGTGGTCGACCGGCCGCCCGCCGTGGTCGACCTGGTGCTCGACGGCATCGTGGGCATCGGCGGCACCGGTGGTCTGCGGGAGACCGCCGAGCAGCTCGCGGCGAGCCTGGCCGAGCGTTGTGGACGCGACGGCACGCGCGCCACGGTGGTCGCGGTGGACGTGCCGAGCGGCGTCGCGGTCGACACCGGGCACGTCCCGCTGACCGACGCCGGCCGGCCCTGCGCCGTCCGCGCCGACGTGACCGTGGCCTTCGGCGCGCTCAAGCCGGCCCTGGTGGTCGGCCCGGCCGCCGCGCTGGCCGGGCAGGTCGAGCTGGTCGACATCGGGCTGACGCCGTGGCTGCGCGGCTCGCCCGCGCTCCGGGTGACCGAGTGGTCGGACGTGGTCGACTGGTGGCCCGCGCTCGGCCCGGCGTCGGAGAAATACTCGCGGGGCGTGGTCGGGGTGGCCACCGGGTCGGCCACCTATCCGGGCGCGGCGGTGCTCTCGGTCGGCGGTGCGCTGGCCGGTCCCACCGGCCTGGTCCGCTACGCCGGGGGCGCCCGCGCCGAAGTGGTCCACCAGCACCCGTCGGTGATCGCCACCGGCCGGGTCGCCGACGCCGGCCGGGTGCAGGCCTGGGTCTGCGGGTCCGGGCTCGGCACCGGCGAGGAGTCCGCCGCCGAGCTGCGCGCGGTGCTGGCCGCGCCGGTGCCGGTGGTGCTGGACGCCGACGCGTTGACCCTGCTCGTCGACGGCAAGCTGGCCGACCGGCTGCGCGGCCGGGACGCCCCGATCGTGGTGACCCCGCACGACCGGGAATACGCCCGGCTCTGCGGCGAGATGCCGGGGGAGGACCGGGTCTCGGCGGCGCTGCGGCTGGCCGCCTGGATGAACGCGGTGGTGCTGCTGAAGGGTGATCGGACGATCGTCGGCACGCCCGACGGGCGGGCGTACGTCAACCCGACCGGCACCCCGGTGCTGGCCACCGGTGGCACCGGCGACGTGCTGGCCGGGCTGCTCGGCTCGCTGCTCGCCGGCGGTCTGGCCCCCGAGCGGGCGGCCGCCGCCGCGGCGTACCTGCACGGGCTGGCCGGTCGGGAGGCGGCGCGCGGCGGCCCGGTGACCGCACCCGACGTGGCCGCCGCGTTGCGCCCGGTGCTGGCCCGACTGGGCTGATCCGGGCGCGGCCCGTGACGCCGGCCGCGCGGCTCACGGCCACGATGATCACCGGCGGAAGTAGGCTGGGGGTATGTGGCAGTCGGAGGTGCGCGTCGATCTCGACGCGATCCGGGAGAACGTGGCCCGGCTCAAGGCCGGCACCAGCGCCGAGCTGATGGCGGTGGTGAAGGCCGACGGATACGGGCACGGCATGGTGCCGGCGGCCCGCGCGGCGCTCGACGCCGGGGCGGACCAGCTCGGCGTCTGCACCCTGGACGAGGCGCTCCGGCTGCGCCAGGAGGGGATCACCGCGCCGGTCCTGGCCTGGCTGCTCGATCCGGGCCTGCCGCTGCACGACGGCATCGCGGTCGGGGTCGACCTGGGCTGCGCCAGCCTTCCCCAGCTCGACGAGATGATCGAGGCGAGCCGCCGGGCCGACCGCCCGGCCCGGCTGCACCTCAAGATCGACACCGGGTTGTCCCGGGGCGGGGCCACCGTGGCCGACTGGCCCACCCTGCTGGAGGCCGCCGCGAAGGCCCAGGCCGACGGTCTGGTCGAGGTGGTCGGCGTGTGGAGCCACTTCGTGTACGCGGACTCACCCGGCCATCCCACCACCGACCGCCAGCTCGCCGTCTTCCGCGAAGGGCTGGAGATGGTGACCCGCGCCGGCCTGCGGCCCCGCTACCGCCACCTGGCCAACTCGGCGGCCACGCTGACCCGGCCGGACACCCACTTCGACCTGGTCCGTCCCGGCATCGCGGTCTACGGTCTGTCGCCGATCGCGGGCGAGCGGTTCGGCCTGCGGCCCGCGATGACGGCCCGGGCCCGGGTGATGCTGACCAAGCGGGTACCGGCCGGCACCGGCGTCTCCTACGGCCACACCTACCTCACCGAGAACGAGAGCAACCTGGCGGTGGTGCCGCTGGGCTACGCCGACGGGGTGCCCCGGCACGCCTCGAACACCGGTCCGGTGCTGCTCGCCGGCGAGCGGCGGACCATCTCGGGGCGGGTCTGCATGGACCAGTTCGTGGTCGACTGCGGCGACGACGAGGTGGCCGCCGGGGACGTGGTGACGCTGTTCGGCAGCGGCGCGGACGGTGAGCCCACCGCCGACGACTGGGCCGAGGCGGTCGGCACCATCAACTACGAGATCGTGACCCGCTTCGGTGGGGTGCGGGTGCCCCGCGTCTACGACGGCGAGCGCGTATGAACCTGCGGGTGCCCCGTCCGCGCAGCGCCGCCGGCAAGGTCGCCGGCCTGGTCGGCGCGGCCGTCGGGGTGGCCGCGGCCGGGCTCGCGGCGGGCGTGGTCAGCGAGCGGGTGCTGGTCCGCCGGCTCAAGAACGACCCCGCCGACCGGTACGCCCACGAGGTCTTCGACCAGCAGCGCTACGACGAGGCGTACGAGCTGGAGATGCCGGACGGCACCGACATCCACGTCGAGGTGGTCGAGCCGACCCGGCCGGTCCCCGGCCGTCCGACGGTCGTGCTGGTGCACGGGTTCTGCCTGGACATGGGGACCTTCCACTTCCAGCGCAAGCTGCTCACGGAGCGCGGGGACTACCGGGTGGTCGCGTACGACCAGCCGGGGCACGGCCGTTCCGGGAGGCTGGAGTCCGGCGAGTACGACCTGGTCGCGCTGGGCCGCACGTTGCGCAGGGTGCTCGACGAGGTGGCGCCGGAGGGGCCGCTGGTGCTGGTCGGGCACTCGATGGGCGGCATGACCATCATGGCGCTCGCCGAGATATACCCGGAGCTGTTCGGCGACCGGGTGGTCGGCACCGTGCTGATGGCCACCTCCGGCGGCCTGGCCGCGGAGACGAAGCTGGTGGCCCCCGCGCTGCTCGGCCGGGTCGGCGCGCCGGTGCTCTACATGATGAGCAACGCCACCCGCTACGGCGGCACGGTGATCGACAAGGCCCGCAGGTCGACGTCGAACGTGGCCTGGCTGCTCACCCGCAAGTACGGCTTCGGCACCCCGAAGCCCAGCCCGGCCCTGGTGTCGTACGTCGAGACGATGAACTCCCGCACCTCGGCCGACACCGTCACCCGCTACCTGCGCACCCTGGCCACCCACTCGCGCTTCCCGGCGCTGGCCGCGTTGGCCGGCACGCCCGTGCTGGTGATCGTGGGGGACAAGGACATGATCACGCCGGTGACGCACTCCGAGGAGATCGTCCGGCGGTTGCCGCACGCCGAGTTCGTGAAGATCCACGACAGCGGGCACGTGGTGATGCTCGAGCACGCGGACGACGTCAACGCGGCGCTGGAAAGGTTCCTGGAATCCCTGTGACGGTGGAGCTGACGACCCTCGACGACACGCACCGGTTCGGCCGCCGGCTGGCCGGCGTGCTGCGCGCCGGCGACCTGCTGCTGCTCAGCGGCCCGCTGGGGGCCGGCAAGACCGCGCTGACCCAGGGCATCGGCGCCGGCCTCGGCGTCCGCGGGGACATCACCTCGCCCACGTTCGTCATCGCCCGGGTGCACCGGCCGGATCCGGCGCGGGGCGGCCGGGTGACGCTGGTGCACGCCGACGCCTACCGGCTGGGGGAGTCCGCCGACCCGCGCGCCGAGATCGACGACCTCGACCTGGACGCCTCGGTGGACGAGGCGGTCACCGTGGTGGAGTGGGGCGAGGGGATGGTCGAGCAACTGGTCGACGCGCACCTGCGGGTGCGCATCGACCGGCGCGACGACGACACCCGGGTGATCACCCTGGAACCGGTCGGCGGCGACTGGGCGGCGAGGCTGGCGACCCTCGACTGAGCGTTGTCGTACCCGCTGCCTAGAGTCCCGGGGACGACTGCGAAAGGTTGCCGATGCCCGACGACGCCCCCGCCCTCGACCTGTTGGCGCTCCTGCCCGAGCCGTGGCGGGAGGCGATCGCCCCGCACCTCGACCCGGCCCGCACCGCGGCGCTGGCCGAGTTCGTCGCCCGGGAGTACGCGACCGCCACGGTCTTCCCCCCGCTGGAGGACCTGTTCTCGGCCTACCGCCTGTGCGGGCCGGCGCAGACGCGGGTGCTCATCCTCGGGCAGGACCCCTACCACAAGGCGGGGCAGGCGCACGGGCTGAGCTTCAGCGTGCGCGAGGGCGTGACGGTGCCGCCGTCGCTGCGCAACGTCTTCAAGGAGCTGGGCGAGGACCTGGGCGTGCCGAAGCCGCGCAGCGGCAACCTCGACGGCTGGGCGGCGCAGGGCGTGTTGCTGCTCAACTCGGTGCTCACGGTCCGCCAGGCCACGCCGGGCTCGCACGCCAACCGGGGCTGGGAGGAGTTCACCGACGCCACCATCAGGGCGCTCGACGCGCTCGACCAGCGGGTGGTGTTCCTGCTGTGGGGCGGCTACGCCCGCAAGAAGGCGGCGCTGGTCACCAACCCGCGGCACGTGGTGCTGGAGGCCGGGCACCCGAGCCCGATGAACCCGAAGGGCTTCCTCGGCAGCCGCCCGTTCAGCGCGGCCAACAAGGCGCTCGCCGACGCCGGCCTGCCCACCGTCGACTGGGAACGCTCAGCCGGCTGACCCGTCCGGCGCCTCGCCGGCTGCGGCGAGGCGCCGCCGGTGCCGGCGGAGCAGCTCGGCCGTGCGCGGGTCCGTCACCTCGATCTCGACCAGTGGCTCGACCGGGTACGCACGCTCTCCGAGGCGGATCTCGACGGGCTCGGGCAGCTCCTCGCACATCCGGGCGCGCAGCTCGCCGTAGCGGGTGAGCCAGCGGTGCTCGCCCGGTTCGTTGGGTTCCGGGTGCACTCCGCCCCACTCCTCCCAGCGTGCGTTCCACCGCTGCGCGTGGGCCCGCTCCAGCCACTTGGTGAAGCGGGGGGCGTCCCGCCACCGCACCGCGATCTCGACCGCGTCCACCGGCAGCGGAGCGCCCTGGAGCAGGGCCGCCGTGCCGCCGGTCAGCACGTACGGCAGGTCGCCCAGGGCGTCGATGATCCGGTCCAGCCCGAGATCCGCGATCCGCTCGGGCAGGGCGGTCCCGGCCGCCTCGTCGAGCGTCGCGTCGAGGTGGCTGTCGAGCGGCTCCACCTCGATTCGGAGCTGGCGCCCGAGCGCGCCGAGCAGCCGTTCCACGGTCGGCAGGCTCGGTAGCCGGTCGCCACGCTCGATCCGGGCGACGGCGGCCTGGCTCAGGCCGACCCGCCCGGCCAGCGCCTGCTGGGTGAGCCCCGCGTGCTCCCGCTCGTGCCGGAGGGTGCGGGCCACCTGCCCGGCGAGGCGACTCTCGGTCATCCCGGGAGGATGGCACGTCGGTTCCGAGCGATATACCGCTCAGTCATAAATATGACCCAGCGGTATATCGCTCTCGAAGGGTGCCGTGACCCGACGGCGTCACCGTCCGGCGCGGGCGCGGGCGCGGGCGACGGCGACGGCGACGGCGAAGGCAGGTGGCGGCGAGGAGCGGGCAGCGAGGGCGAAGGCAGGTGGCGGCGAGGAGCGGGCAGCGAGGGCGAGGGCAGGCGGCGGCGAGGAGCGGGCAGCGAGGGCGAAGGCAGGTGGCGGCGAGGAGCGGGCAGCGAGGGCGAGGGCAGGCGGCGGTGAGGGCGTGGCCTGACCGGCCGGGCGGGACGGCTAGGCTGGCTAACCGTGCTCGTACTCGTGGTGGACTCCTCGACGCCCGCGGTGACCGCGGCGCTGGTCGAGGTCTCGACGGACGGCGTCGCGGTCCGCGCGTCCCGGTGCACGGTCGACGCCCGGGCCCACGGCGAGTTGCTCGCGCCGCAGGTCGACGCCGTGCTGGCCGACGTGGACGCGCGCCCCGCCGACCTGGCCGCGATCGTCGCCGGGCTCGGCCCGGGGCCGTTCACCGGGCTGCGGGTCGGCCTGGTCACCGCCGCCACCATGGCCCAGGTGCTCGGCATCCCCACGTACGGTGTCTGTTCTCTCGACGGGATCGGCCACCCGGCGGCCGCCGGCGAGCCGGTGCTGGCCGCGAGCGACGCGCGCCGCCGGGAGGTCTACTGGGCCGTCTACGACGGCGCCGGCGAACGCGTCGCCGGGCCGGACGTGGCGGCGCCGGCGGTGGTCGCGGAGCGGGCCCGGGACCTGGCGGTCGGCGTCGCGGTCGGCGACGGCGCGCACCGGTACGCGGACGTGCTCGGGCTGCCGGTGCGGGAGGAGCCCCGGTACCCGGACCCGCTGGCGCTGGCCCGCCTCGCCGCCGAGCGGATCCGCGCGGGCGCCCCCGGTGAGCCGCTGACCCCGCTCTACCTGCGCCGACCGGACGCCGTCGCGGCCACCGGCCACAAGCCGGTCCTGCCGTGAGGATCGGCCGGTTCCGCTGGTGGCACGTCGAGGAGGTGCTGCCCCTCGAGGCGGACCTGTTCGGCGCCGAGCGGTGGTCCCCGGCGATGTTCTGGAACGAACTCGCGAACGGGCACTTCTACCTGGTGGCCACCGACGACGACGGCGCCGTGCTCGGCTACGCCGGGCTGGCCGTCTACCCGCCCGACGAGGCGTGGGTGCAGAACGTCGCGGTTCGCCGGGACGTCCAGCGTCGGGGTGTCGGCCGGCAGCTGCTGGAGGCGTTGCTCGCCGAGACGGCCCGGCGGGGCGTCCGCAACACGCTGTTGGAGGTCGCCGCCGACAACGCCCCGGCCCAGCGCCTCTACGCCACCCACGGCTTCGAGCCGATCGGCGTGCGGCGCGGCTACTACCAATCGAGCAACACCGACGCGCTGGTCATGCAGCGCACCGAGGACTGACGAGCATGGCTGACGAACCCCTGATCCTCGGCATCGAGACCTCCTGCGACGAGACCGGCGTGGGCATCGTGCGCGGGCACACGCTGCTCGCCGACGCGCTGGCCTCCAGCGTCGAGGAGCACGCCCGGTTCGGCGGGGTGGTGCCCGAGGTGGCCAGCCGGGCCCACCTGGAGGCGATCGTGCCGACCATGGACCGGGCGCTGCGCGAGGCCGGGGTCACCATCGCGGACATCGACGCGATCGCGGTGACCTCCGGACCGGGCCTGGCCGGCGCGCTGCTCGTCGGCGTCGCCGCCGCCAAGGGGTACGCGGTGGCCGCGGAGAAGCCGGTGTACGGGGTGAACCACCTCGCCGCACACGTGGCCGTGGACACGCTGGAGCACGGACCGCTGCCCGAGCCGGCGATCGCGCTGCTGGTCTCCGGCGGGCACTCCTCGCTGCTGCGCGTCGACGACCTGGCCCGGGACGTGGTCCCACTCGGCGCGACCATCGACGACGCGGCCGGGGAGGCGTTCGACAAGGTGGCCCGGCTGCTCGGGCTGCCGTTCCCCGGCGGACCGTACATCGACCGCGAGGCGCGGGCCGGAGACCCGGCGGCGATCGCTTTCCCGCGCGGGCTGACCGCCGCGAAGGACCTGGTCGGTCACCGCTTCGACTTCTCCTTCTCCGGGCTGAAGACAGCGGTGGCCCGGTGGGTGGAGGCGCGGCAGCGGGCCGGCGAGCCGGTGCCGGTGGCCGACGTGGCGGCGTCCTTCCAGGAGGCGGTCTGCGACGTGCTGGTCGGCAAGGCGCTGGACGCGTGCCGCAGCAGCGGCATCGACACGCTGGTGATCGGCGGTGGGGTCGCCGCCAACTCCCGGCTGCGGGCGATGGCCGAGCACCGGGCCGACAAGCACGGCGTCCGGGTGCGTACGCCCCGGCCGAAACTCTGCACGGACAACGGCGCGATGGTGGCCGCGCTCGGGTCGCACCTGGTCGCCGCGGGCGTCGCGCCGAGCCGGCTCGACCTGCCGGCCGACTCCGCGATGCCGCTGACCGTGGTCAGCGTCTGAACGGGGAGAGGACCGACATGATCGTCCGGATGTGGGAGGCGAAGGCCGAGTCGTACGGCTTCGCCGAGCTGATCACCTGGGTGTGCGAAACCGCGCTGCCCGAGTTCGAGCACGACCCGATGCACGTCTCCAGCGAGGTGTTCTCCTCCACCGACCACCGGCTGGTGGTCGTCTCCAAGTGGCGGAGCAACCCGCGTGAGCTGCCCGAGCCGCCCATGCGCCTGGTCGCCCGGCCGCCGCACAGCTGGGACTTCACCCAGGTCGACCGCTGACGGTACGAGAAGGGGCCCCGGTCGACGACCGGGGCCCGACACCCCTCAGGCGCGGCGCATCAGCCGCCAGGTCGTGTACCCGCCGGTGCCCAGCGCGATCAGGAAGACCGCCCACACGATCCCGGTGCCCACCTGGAGCCCGCCGCCGCTGCCCACGTTCGCCTGGGCGGCCGCGACCAGCGAGTCGCTCTGCGCCGGCGGGAGGGCGGGCGGCGGCAGCTGCTGCCAGCGGACCAGTCCGGTGCTCTCCAGCATGGTCATGTGGTCGTTGACGAACTTGTTGGCGTCCTCGGCGAGCTTGCGCACGATCGGATCCTTGGTGCTGGCCCGGACCGCGCCGATCACCGGGAAGATGTTGCCGTGGGCGACCCGGAGCCGGGTGACGAAGATCTGGTCGAACTGCGCGCCGTTGGCGTTCTGCATCTCGGTCAGCCAGCCCTTCTGCTGGGCCGTCGGGTCCGTCGGCAGGACCGCCCCCAACTTGTTGGCCGCCTCGACCACGAGCTGGTCCAGTACGCCGTGCTGGCGGGCGATCTCCGCGCCGACCTCCCGGACCCGGGGGGACTTGCCCTTCTCCGCGGCCATCGTCCCGGCCGGCATCTCCCAGAGCCCGGCCAGCCGTACGCCGTTGAGCAGCGTCATGTCGGCGGCGTTCATCTGCACGCCGGGGTTGGGCGCGGCCAGCGCCGCGCCGGGAAGGACGCCGATCCCCGCGCCGATCGCGACGAGCAGCAGGGTCACCCGGTGCGCCAGCCGGCGACGTGCGGATTCCAGCGATGCCATGGTTGGGTTGCCTCCTCGGTCCGGACCGCTTCGTGGGGTCGCGGACGGCCGAGCCCACCGGCCGTCCGCACACTGGTACGGATCGCCGGGCCGATCAGTTCAGCGGGTCGGCCAGGAGGCGTTCGAAGGCCAGTTCGGCCGCGCCGATCAGCGCCGCGTCGTCACCGAGTTTCGGGGTACGCAGGCGCACGTGCTCCAGGCACGCGGGCAGCCCGTTGGAGTTGAGCCGGCTGCGGACCTGGGCCGCGGCGGCCAGGTAGAGGTCGCGCATGGTGCCGCCGAAGATGACCATCTCCGGGTTGAAGATGTTGACCAGGTTGGCCACGCCGAAACCGAGCCAGTCGCCGGCCTGCCGCACCGCGCTCTGCGCCCGGGCGTCGCCCCGGTCGGCCGCGTCGAACACGGCCAGCAGGGCCTCCCGCCCGCGCGCCTCGGACCGGCCGGCCGCCCGCAGCAGCCCGTGCTCGCCGACCTCGGTCTCCCAGCAGCCGCGCCGGCCGCAGTCGCAGCGCACACCGTCGCGGACCACCACCATGTGGCCGACCTCGCCGCCGTAGCCGCCGTGCCCGGTCAACCGTCGGCCGCCGGCGATGATGCCGGCCCCCACGCCGACGTCGCCGTACAGGTAGATGACGTTGTCGCAGCCGGTCGCCGCGCCCCGGGCGTGCTCGGCGTACGCGGCCACGTCGGCCACGTTCCCCACCGTTATCGGCACGTCGATGCCCAGCTCGTCGGCGAGCGCCGCACCGATCGGCTCGTCCACCCAGCCGGTGGTCGGGCTGAGCCGGACCAGCCCGTCGTCGCGGCGCACCATGCCGCACACGGCCACCCCGGCGCCCACGCAGAACGAGTCCGGCGGCACCGAGTGGTGCATCTCCTTGACCGCGCCGGCCAGCAGCGGGGCGGCCTCCCCGGCGACCAGGTTGCGCGGCCGGTCCAGCTCCCGGCGGTCGAGCACCTCACCGCCGAGCCCGACCCGTGCGGCCCGCAGCCGGTCCACCTCGACGCTGTACGCGTACGCGTAGACCCGTCCCGACTCGGGCCGGACGACCAGTGACGGTCGCCCGGCCCGGCCGGTCTCCTTCGGCGTCCCCTCGCTGACCAGACCGGCGCCGGCCAGGTCCGCGGTCAGCGCGCCGATGGTGCTGCGGTTGAGCCCGAGCGCGGTGGTCAGCTCCGCGCGGGTGGTGGCCCCGTGCACGTGCACGTAGCGGAGCAATGCGCCCAGGTTCTGCCGGCGGATCTCGTCCTGGCTCGGTCCCGCGCGCATTGCCACTGCCATGGTGTGTCCGTACCCGGGGTCAGCGCACGCCGGTGGCGGCGGCGCGCCGTCGCGACAGCGCGTCGATGGTCGCCGCGGCGAGCAGCACCACGCCGGTGACCACGAACTTCACGCCCGAGCTGTACCCCATCAGTCCCATACCGTTGTCGATCACCGCGACCACCGCGCCACCGAGCACGGCGTCGAGGACCCGGCCCTTGCCGCCGAAGAGGCTGGTGCCGCCGATCACCGCCGCGCCGACGGCGTAGAGCAGTACGTTACTGCCACCGGTGTTGGGGTCGACCGAGTTGGCCCGGCTGGCCGCCACGATGCCGCCGATGGCGGCCATCCCGGAGCAGATGACGAACACGGAGATGCGGATCCGGTCCACGCTGATGCCGGCCCGGCGGGCCGCCTCGGCATTGCCGCCGACGGCGTAGATGTGCCGGCCGTAGCTGGTGCGCTGGAGCACGAACGTCCAGACGACCAGCAGCAGCGCGATGATCGGCACCACGATCGGCACGCCCTTGAGCGAGACGACCAGCACGTTGCGGCTGCGCTCCAGGTTGAGCACGTAGACCGCGAGGCCGAGGATCACGGCGAGTCCGCCGATCCGGGCCGCGACCACCGCGATCGGGTCGGTGAGCAGGCCGCGGGCGGACCGGTTGCGGTGCCGCAGCAGCTGCACGGCCGCGTAGCCGGCGACGGCCACCGCGGCCAGCGCCCAGCCCAGCGCCGGGGAGAGGTTGCGGTTGGCGATCGCGACCAGGGTGTCGTCGCGGACCGCGATGTTGGCACCCTCGTCCATGAGCGTCAGCACGACGCCCTGGAAGGCGAGGAAGCCGGCGAGGGTGACCACGAAGGACGGGATGCCGACCTTCGCGACCAGCAGGCCGAGCACGGTGCCGATGACCACGCCGGTGACGACGGCGGCGAGCACCGCCACGTACCAGGGGTAGCCGAGCACGGTGACCACGTTGGCCAGGATCGCGGCGCAGACGCCGCTGGCGAAGCCGGCGGAGAGGTCGATCTCGCCGAGCAGCAGCACGAACACCAGACCCATGGCGATCAACGTGACCGCGGCGCCCTGGGTGAACAGGTTCGCGAGGTTGCCGGCGGTGAAGAACGACGGGCGGGCGATCGAGAAGCCCACGGCGAGCACGAGGAGCATGATCACCGCGGGCAGGGCACCGATGTCGCCGCCACGTACCCGGCGCCAGTAGTTGTTCACGTGGCTGCCCACGGTCGGCGCCGGGGCGACGCCGGCGGGGCCTTCCTTCTTCACGACGGTGGCGGTCATCGGACGGCTCCTGGGGTGGTGTCGGCGGGCGCGGCGCCGGTGCCGTTGCTGCCCGGTTCGCCGGCGAGGCCGAGGCCGCCGGAACGGCCGGCGGTGATCAGCTCGACCACCTGCGAGTGGGTGATGTCGGTGGTCTTCACCTGGGCGACCATCTGGCCGAGGTAGAGCGCGGCGATCCGGTCGGAGACGGCGAAGACGTCGTTCATGTTGTGCGAGATGAGCACGACGGCCAGGCCGTTGTCGGCCAGCCGGCGGACCAGCTCCAGCACCTGGGCGGTCTGCGCGACGCCGAGCGCGGCGGTCGGCTCGTCCAGGATGACCAGCTTGCTGTTCCAGAGCACCGCCTTGGCGATGGCGACGGTCTGCCGCTGGCCGCCGGAGAGGCTGGACACGTGCTGGCGCAGCGACTTCACGGTGCGGACGCTGAGGCCGGCCAGGGTTTCGGCGGCCATCTGCTCCATGGTCGGCTCGTCGAGCACGATGCCGCTGCGCTTCTCCCGGCCGAGGAACATGTTCTGCACGATGTCGAGGTTGTCGCAGAGGGCCAGGTCCTGGTAGACGACCTCGATCCCGAGCGCGGCGGCGTCCCGGGGGCTGCTGATGCTCACCGGCCGGCCGTCGAAGAGGAACTCGCCGGCGTCGGTGGGGTAGATGCCGCTGATGCACTTGACCAGGGTCGACTTGCCGGCGCCGTTGTCGCCGACCAGCGCGGTCACCTCGCCGGGGTGGGCGGTGAAGGCGACGTCACGCAGCACCTGGACGGGACCGAAGCTCTTGTCGATCCCGCGTAGCTCCAGCAGGGGGGTTGCGGACACGGGTGTCTCCTTTGGGCGGAGGGGAGGTCTCGGATCCCGTCCGGCGTGGGCGCCGCCCGACCCGGGTTTCCCCGTGCCGGGCGGCGCCGCCTGAGCGGGTTGGGTCAGCTCACGCCGGCGTCGGTGCAGAGCTTGGCGAACGCACCGGTGCAGAGCTCTTCCTTGGTGACGTAGTTGTCGGCCACCACGTCCTTGACGTTGTCCTTGTAGATGGCCTTCGGCTCCAGCAGCACGGCCGGCACGTCCCGGTTGCCCTCCGGGTCCTTGACGGTCTGGCCGGTCTCCTTCTTCTCGCCCTTGGCGAGCGCGATGGCCAGCTCGGCGGCGGCGTCCGCCTCCTTCTTGACCGCCTTGTAGACGGTCATGCACTGGTCACCGGCGAGGATGTTCTGCAGGCCCTCCTTGGTGGCGTCCTGACCGGTCACCGGGACCTTGCCGTTGAGCTTGTTCTTCTTGAGCACCGAGATGGCCGCGTTGCCCAGACCGTCGTTGGCGGCGAGCACGCCGTCGATCTTGCCGCCGGCCTTGGTCAGCTGCTGCTCGAAGATCGTGGCGGCCTGCGCGTTGTCCCAGGCCGGCACCGAGTCGTCGGCGACCTTGGTGTACTCCTTCGAGTCGAACTTCGGCTTGAGGACCGAGTCGTACCCGTTCTTGAACAGGGTGGCGTTGTTGTCGGTCGGCGAGCCGTTGAGGTACGCGATCGACGGGTTCTTGACGGCCTTGTCGGTCAGGCACTTGCTCAGGCCCTCGCCCTGGAGCTTGCCGACGGCCTCGTTGTCGAAGCTGACGTAGTACTGGGCGGAGCCGCCCAGGGTCAGCCGGTCGTAGTCGATGGTGGCGACGCCCTGCGACTTGGCCTTGTCGAGCACGGCCTTGCCGGTGCCGGAGTCCAGGTTGACGATCATCAGGACGTTGACGCCGTTGGTGATCATCTGGTCGGCGATGGTCTGGAACGCGGTCTTGTCGTTCTGCGCGTTCTGGATGTCCGACTCCACGCCGGCGGCGTCGAACGCCTCCTTGAGGAACTTGCGGTCCGCGCCCTCCCAGCGGGCGGAGGACTTGCTGTCCGGCAGGATCACGCCGATCTTCGGCTTCTTGTCGGTGGAGCCGCCGGCCTGGTCGGAAGAACCGCCGTTGTCACCACAGGCGGCCATGCTGCCGGTCGCGAGGAGACCGACGGCCGCGAAGGTGAGGAGTCCCTTGCGCATGTGCACGGGTCCTTTCGGGGGTGGGGGAGTAGAGGTCGATGTTTTGTTGTGTCCGGCAACGTATTCCGCGCTTCCCACGCTCCGCAAGAGTGCCGAGGTCAGAAGTTTGTTGGCGGCGGTAACAATTCAGCAACGCGGTTGTCACTCGGCCGACACCCACGGCGGAAACGCTCCCACCGTCCCGCTACGGGTGGTTCAACCGGCCGCGATCGGGGCGGTCCGCGCCCCGGTGAGCGCCACCAGGTCACCCGGCGCGAGCTGCACCTGCAGGCCCCGGCGGCCGGCCGAGACGTACACCGTCGGGTGTGTCGACGCGGAGGCGTCGACCACCGTCGGCAGCCGCCGGCGCTGCCCGAGCGGGCTGATCCCGCCCCGGACGTAGCCGGTCGCCCGCTCGGCCACCGCCCGGTCGGCCAGTGCGGCCCGCTTGCCGCCCACCGCCGCGGCGAGCGCCTTCAGGTCCAGCTCGCCGGTCACCGGCACCACGGCCACGGTCAGCTCGCCGTCCACCTCGGTGACCAGCGACTTGAACACCCGCTCCGGCGGCACCCCGAGCGCGGCGGCGACCAGCGCGCCGTAGTTCGGCGCGTCCGGCGAGACGTCGTACGGGTGCGTGCTGTGCGAGATCTTCCGCTTGGTCAGCAGCGCGGTCGCCGGAGTGCCCTGTCCCGCCATGGCGGTCAAGCTAACCCGGGCGCCGCCCTGCCGCGAGCCGAAACCGGAGGCAGCGGTCAGGCGGCGGCCGGCACCGGGCGGCAAATCAGCACGGTCGGCGCGCCGGCGACCCGGGTCAGCACCAGGCTGGCCGCCGCGCCGCCGGCCAGGCGCAGGTCGCGGCGCAGTTTCTCCGGCTCCAGCGCCGAACCGCGCTTGAGGATCTCCACCCGGCCGACCCGGCGCTCCCGCAGCAGCGCCCGCAGGCGCTTGAGCGAGAACGGCAGCACGTCGGTGACCTCCAGGCAGCGCGCGTACGGGGTGGGCCGGGCCGTGTCCGCGTAGAGGTAGGCGATCGACGGGTCCGCGAGGGTGGCGTCGAGGTCGGCGGCCAGCTCGGCGACCAGGTGCGCGCGCACCACTGCCGGGTCCGGGTCGTACAGGAACCGCCGGACCGGGCCCACCGCCGCGTCGACCGCGCCGCTGCCGGTCAGCTGACAAGAGGGGGCCCCGCCGCTACCGGAGGCGTTGACCGGGGGCCCTTCCTTCTCCCGCAGCACTGTGGCGCGGCGGGGGACGTCGGCCAGCTCGCCGCACCAGAGCGCGGCCTCCACCAGGTCCCCGTCGACGCTCACCCACTCCGCCTCGGCGCCGGCCGGGATCAGCGCGTGGTCCAGCCCGGGTGCCACCTTGACCACGGTGCGCGGCACCCGCTCGGCCAGCCCGACGACGAAGTCCCACGGCGGCGAGTAGGCGTTCGGGTCGAAGATGCGCCGACCGGTGCCGGCCCGCCGTCGCGCCGGGTCGCAAAAGGCCCCGTCGACCCGGCTCACGTCGAACGCGGTGGCGTCGCCGCACTCCACCGTGACCAGGTCGGCCAGCCCGGCCGCCTCGGCGTTCGCGGCGGCCATCGCCGCGGTGACCGGGTCGGCCTCCACCGCGTACACCCGGATGCCGGCGCGGGCCGCGGCGAGCGCGTCGGCGCCCAGCCCGCAGCCCAGGTCGGCGAGCGTGGTCACGCCCGCGGCGCGCAGCCGCACGGCCCGCCGGTCGGCGACCGCCCGGCGGGTGGCCTGCTCCAGCCCCGGCCGGGTGAGGAACATCCCGGCCGCCACCGCGCCGAACTTGCCGGCGGCCCGGCGGCGCAGCTCCGCCTGGGTCAACGCCGCCGCCGCGAGCCCGCCGGGGATCCCGGCCGAGCGCAGCGCGGCGGCCGCCGCCAGCGGGTCGCCGCCGGCCACCCGCGCCGCCGCGGCGAGCGCGGCCGACCCCTCGGGGGTACGCAGCGCGGCGAGCTGGTCGAGGTCCACCCGCCCATTCTCCCGACCCGCCTCCGGGCCGACACGGCGGGCGACGCGCTGGCACTCTCCTTGACGGAGTGCTAGCCGAGGAATAACCTGCGATTAGCACTCTCACCCTGAGGGTGCCAACGCCCGGGCCCCGTGCCCGGGGGTTGAGCGCCAGGCGGACCGGCACCCGCGACGACGGCCCCGCCCGGTGGCATGTGGCAGATTGACGCTGGTCGGCATGCCGACCGGTAACGACACCAAGTACCCGGGAGGGTATGCCCGTGACTACCGCGACCAAGGTTGCGATCAAGCCGCTCGAGGACCGCATCGTGGTCCAGGCGAACGAGGCCGAGACCACCACCGCCTCGGGCATCGTGATCCCCGACACCGCCAAGGAGAAGCCGCAGGAGGGCACCGTCCTCGCTGTCGGCCCGGGCCGGATCGACGACAAGGGCAACCGCGTGCCGGTCGACGTGAAGGTCGGCGACACCGTCCTCTACTCGAAGTACGGCGGCACCGAGGTCAAGTACGCCGGCGAGGAGTACCTGGTGCTCTCCGCCCGCGACGTCCTCGCGGTCATCGAGAAGTAAGCAACCGATCAGTGTCGTTGCCCCGGTCCGGCTCGCCGGGCCGGGGCAACGTCGCTTCGAAGGGATACTGATGGCGAAGATCCTCAGCTTCTCGGACGACGCCCGGCACCTGCTCGAGCACGGTGTCAACGCCCTCGCGGACGCGGTCAAGGTCACCCTCGGCCCGCGCGGTCGCAACGTCGTCCTGGACAAGAAGTTCGGTGCGCCCACGATCACCAACGACGGCGTGACCATCGCCAAGGAGATCGAGCTCACCAACCCGTACGAGAACCTCGGCGCGCAGCTGGTCAAGGAGGTGGCGACCAAGACCAACGACGTCGCCGGCGACGGGACCACCACCGCCACCGTGCTGGCCCAGGCCATGGTCCGCGAGGGCCTGCGCAACGTGGCCGCCGGCACCAACCCGACCGGCCTGAAGCGGGGCATCGACGCGGCGGCCGCCAAGGTCTCCGAGGCGCTGCTCGGCAAGGCCGTCGAGGTCGCCAGCAAGGAGTCGATCGCGCATGTCGCGACCGTCTCCGCGCAGGACTCCACCATCGGCGAGCTGATCGCCGAGGCGATGGAGCGGGTCGGCCGCGACGGTGTCATCACCGTCGAGGAGGGCTCGGCGCTCACCACCGAGCTGGAGGTGACCGAGGGTCTCCAGTTCGACAAGGGCTTCATCTCGCCGAACTTCGTCACCGACGTGGAGGGGCAGGAGTCGGTCCTGGAGGACCCGTACATCCTGATCACCACGCAGAAGATCTCGGCCATCGAGGAGCTGCTGCCGCTGCTGGAGAAGGTCCTCCAGAACAACAAGCCGCTGCTCATCGTCGCCGAGGACGTCGAGGGCCAGGCCCTGTCCACGCTGGTGGTCAACGCCATCCGCAAGACCATCAAGGTCTGCGCGGTCAAGGCCCCCGGCTTCGGCGACCGCCGCAAGGCGATGCTCCAGGACATGGCGGTCCTGACCGGCGCCGAGCTGGTCGCCCCGGAGCTGGGCTACAAGCTCGACCAGGTCGGCCTGGAGGTGCTCGGCACCGCCCGTCGCGTCGTGGTCGACAAGGAGAACACCACCGTCGTCGACGGTGGCGGGCAG
Source organism: Micromonospora sediminicola (assembly GCF_900089585.1). Taxonomy (NCBI): domain Bacteria; kingdom Bacillati; phylum Actinomycetota; class Actinomycetes; order Micromonosporales; family Micromonosporaceae; genus Micromonospora; species Micromonospora sediminicola. Next base: position 1,315,707 of record NZ_FLRH01000003.1, read on the forward strand.
TCCTCCGAGGTCGCCGACCGGGTCGCCCAGATCCGCAAGGAGATCGAGGCCTCGGACTCCGAGTGGGACCGGGAGAAGCTGGCCGAGCGGCTGGCGAAGCTCTCCGGCGGCATCGCGGTGATCAAGGTCGGCGCGGCCACCGAGGTCGAGATGAAGGAGCGCAAGCACCGCATCGAGGACGCCATCGCCGCGACCAAGGCCGCGGTCGAGGAGGGTACGGTCCCGGGCGGCGGCGCCGCGCTGGCCCAGATCCTGCCGGTGCTCGACGACGACCTGGGCTTCACCGGCGAGGAGAAGGTCGGCGTCTCGATCGTGCGCAAGGCGCTGGTCGAGCCGCTGCGCTGGATCGCGCAGAACGCCGGCCACGACGGCTACGTGGTGGTGCAGAAGGTCGTCGCCCAGGAGTGGGGCACCGGCCTCGACGCCGCCACCGGCGAGTACGTCGACCTGGCCAAGTCCGGCATCCTCGACCCGGTGAAGGTGACCCGCAACGCGGTCTCCAACGCCGCGTCGATCGCCGGCCTGCTGCTCACCACCGAGAGCCTGGTCGTGGAGAAGCCGGCCGAGCCGGAGCCGGCCGCCGCCGGTGGGCACGGCCACTCGCACGGCCACGGCCACCAGCACGGCCCGGGCTTCTGACCCGACGAGTACGGCCCGACGTCGGGGCACACCGCCGAGCCGGCGGTGTGCCCCGACGTGCTTACGGAACGCTGACGAGATTGGCAGCCGGCCCGCCCGGTCGACCAGACTGGACGGCGTGCGCATGATCTCCCGCCGCCACGCGGCGCTGGCCGGTGTCGTCGCCGCCGTGGTGGCGCTCGGCACCGCCGAGCCGGTGGCTGTCCTGACCGGCCCCCGGTCCGCCCCGCTGATCGCCGTCGGCGGTGTCGTCGTCGACCTGGTGCCCGAGCCGCTCAAGCAGTTCGCCATCGCCGTCTTCGGCACGTACGACAAGATCGCCCTGCTGGTCGGGACGGCGCTGCTGCTGGCCGGCTTCGCGGCGCTGCTCGGTTTGGCGGCGGCCCGGCGACTGGTGGTCGGCCTGGCCGGCATCGCCGCGTTCGCCGTGCTCGGCGTCGCCGCCGCGCTGACCCGACCCGGCGCGGACGCGTTCGACGCGCTGCCGTCCCTGGTCGGCGCCGGCCTCGGCGGGCTGACGCTCTGGGCGTTCGTCGCCGGCCCGTTGAGCCCGGACCCCGCAGGGGCCGACCGGAAGCGCCCCGGGCAGGGTCCGGACCGCGCCGGGGTCGACCGGGCGCGCGCCGGACAGGGGCCGGACCGCCACGAGGTCGACCTGGCCGACGGCGAGCAGGCCGGGGCGCCCCGTTCCACGCCCCCGCCGCCCCCGGCGGCTGCCGCGTTCGCGCGCGAGGAGGAGACCCCGGGCGGCTGGGAGCCGGCCCGGCACGACGTTCCGGAGTCGCGACGCCGGTTCCTGCGGGGCGTCGGCCTGTTGACCGGCGCGGCGGCGGTGGCCGGGCTCGGCGGGCACTGGCTGGCCGGCCGGCGTGGCGTCTCGGCGGCCCGGGAGGCGGTGACGCTGCCCGCGCCGGCGACGCCCGCGCCGCCGGTACCGACCGGCGCGGACCTGTCGCTGCCCCGGCTCGCCCCCTACGTCACGCCGAACCGCGAGTTCTACCGGATCGACACCGCGCTGGTGGTGCCGCAGGTGGACCCGGTGACCTGGCGGCTGCGCATCCACGGCCGGGTCCGCAACCCGATCGAGCTGAGCTTCGACGACCTGCTCGCCCGCCCGATGGTCGAGCGGTACGTGACCCTGGCCTGCGTCTCCAACGAGGTCGGCGGTGACCTGATCGGCAACGCCCGCTGGCTCGGCGTACCGATCAAGGAGCTGCTCGATGAGGCCGACCCGGAGGAGGGCGCGGACCAGGTGGTCGGGCGCGCGGTGGACGGCTGGACCTGTGGCACCCCCACCTCGGTGCTGCGCGACGGGCGGGACGCGCTGCTGGCGGTGGGGATGAACGGCGAGCCGCTGCCGGTCCAGCACGGCTTCCCGGTGCGGATGGTGGTGCCCGGCCTCTACGGGTACGTCTCGGCGTGCAAGTGGGTCACCGAGCTGGAGCTGACCAGCTTCGCCGACTTCGACGCGTACTGGGTGCCGCGCGGCTGGTCCGCCCAGGGCCCGGTCAAGACCCAGTCCCGGATCGACACCCCGCGTGCCCGCAGCCGCCCGGCCGCCGGCCCGGTGACGGTCGCCGGGGTGGCGTGGGCGCAGCACCGCGGCGTCCGTCGCGTCGAGGTACGCGTGGACGACGGCCCGTGGCGGGAGGCGACGCTGGCCCCGGCGGTGTCGACGGACACCTGGGTGCAGTGGTCGTGGCGGTGGGACGCCACGCCGGGGGAGCACACCCTCCAGGTACGCGCCACCGACGCGGCCGGCGAGACGCAGCCGGAGCGGCGCAGCCCGGTGGCCCCCGACGGCGCCACCGGCTGGCACACCGTCACGGTCACCGTCGCCTGACCGTCGCCTGGCCGCCTGACCGTCGCTTGGCCGCCTGACCGTCGCTTGGCCGCGCCTGCCTGCGCCTGGCCGCGTCCGACCGCGTCCTGACCGCGTCTGGGCGTGCCTGGGCGTGCCTGATCAAGGCTCTGCACCGCGACGATCGGGCAGGTGCGGGCGCGTCGGTGGCATGCGGCGCGGGCGGCGTGCGGCAGTGCCTGCGGCGAAGCGCCTTTCGAGCTGATATCGCCAACGACTCAACCTCCGCCCGGCGGCAGGCCCTCGGCCGCCAGCTCCGGTACCCGGCCAGGTGAGTAAGCCGACCGCTTCGGCCCGGCTGCCGGCTCTCCTCCCGACGGACACCGGAGGGCTCGGTCCGTCCGGTCGGTCTGGGTCGGTTGCGACGGGTGGCCTCGGGTGTTGGGTGGTTCGGTCTGGGTCGGTTGCGACGGCTGCCTCGGGTTCGGGTGGTCCGGTCTGAGTCGTTTCTGATATCAGCTCCAAAGGCGTCGCGAGAGGGAGTCGCCTGGTCCGGCGAGCGGCGGGAGACGTCTCGGAAAGCCGGCAACGCCGGCGGAGGGGTCGGCGGTGTGGACACGAGACGACGCCGCGCTCCATGGTCCGGAGCGCGGCGTCGGGACGTGCTTTTGGTCAGGCGACTGGTCAGGCAACCTTGCGCTGGTCCGGCACGGCGGTCTTGTGCGGCCGGCCGAGGCGCGCCTCCAGCCGGGCGATGTCCACCCGGCTCTGCCGGCGGTCGGCCAGGTCCTCCCAGCCGAGGGCGAGCAGCCGCAGCCGCTCGGACTCGCTGAAGCCGCCCCAGACGCCGTAGGGCTCGCGGACCGCGAGGGCGTGGGCGGCGCACTCGGCGCGCACCGGGCAGGCGCGGCACACGGACTTGGCGCCGGTCTCCCGGCGCAGTCGGGAGGAGCCGCGCTCGCCGTCGGGGTGGAAGAACTGGGCGCTGTCGCGGCCACGGCAGGCGCCGAGCCGCTGCCAGTCCCAGAGGTCGACGATGGGTCCAGGCAGCCTACGTACGTTCGACATCAGCACCCCTCCTCCCGCGCGGCACCGCGGAGAATGTTCGTGGCCAGCTACCGGGCGGCGGTCCGCGCGGGATGCCGGTTCCGGATGAACGACTCGGTACCCGAGCTGTCCCCGCCTCACACATCTGTGATCGAAAACCTCGGACAGTCGGCGGCATATGCCCCAGATGTCGGAAAAGTTCGAATGATTGCCCGGAACCCCCTCCCCGGCCGACCCCCACGTGGTCTGCTCTGAGTCGGAGAGGAGACCACAGTGCGTAGCGTTCTCGTGTGCGTTCGGACACCATTGGCGGCCCAGCATCTGACCTCCGCGGCGGCGCGGCTCGGGCTGTCCGGCGTCGTCCGGACGGCCGTCTCCGATCCCGAGGTGATGTTGCGGCTCGCCGAGCGTCCGGTAGACGTGGTGCTGGCCGACACCGCCCTCACCCGGCCGGACAGCCCCGGTTTCGTGCGTCGGGTGCTCGCCCGCGCGCCGCAGGCCGCGGTGCTGCTGCTCGGCCCGGAGGAGTCGGAGTCGGCGGCGGCCACGATCAGCGCCGGTGCGCGCGGTCTGATCCAGAACGCCGACCACGACCTGACCAGCGCGGTGGCGAAGGCGCTGCTGCTGCTCTCCGCCCCCGGGCGGACCAACCGGCACCGGGTGGCCGACCCGGCTCGGGACGCGGCGGCGGTCGGCGGGTCGACCCGGGCGGCATCGGGGCGTACCCCGGGCGGGCCCGGCTGGCCGGCGACCGCGACGGACGCCGCCGGCCTGCCCACCGTGGTGCCGGTGCAGCGCGGCGAGGACCCGAACGACCCGGCTGCGGACGGGGCCGAGGCGCCCCCGGCGGGTGGCGCCCAGCGGCCGGCGCGGACGCCGCGCAGCGCGGTCGGGCTCACCGAACGTGAGCTTCAGGTGCTGCTGGGCATGGCGGAGGGCAAGAGCAACGCGGAGATCGGGCGGGAGTTGTTCGTCTCCGAGGACACCGTGAAGACGCACGCCCGGCGACTGTTCCGCAAGCTGGGCGCCCGGGACCGGGCGCACGCCGTGGCGGCCGGGTTCCGGGCCGGCCTGGTCGCCTGACCCGCCCGGCGGCTGTCACTCCTCCGCGGAGTCGTCCGTGCCCTCGGTGAGCGTGTCGTGCACGCCGTCGGCGTAGCCGCGGGCGTAATCCCAGCTCACGTAGTGGTCCGGGTCGGGGTCGTAGGCCGGCTCGTGCACCCGGGGCCGCCCCGAGTTGAGCAGGTGGCGCAGGTTGCCCCGGAGCAGGTCCCAGTCGAAGTAGTGCGGCTCGCGGCAGTCCTCGCACTCGATCACCAGCCCGCGCACCCCGATCGGCTGGAGCAGGGCCTGGTAGATCTCCAGGTCGGCGAGATCCTCCAGGACGTCCTGCCGCTCGACCTCGGTCAGCGGGTCGAGCGCGTCCTCGTCGCCGGGATCGTGCAGGCCGGCAGCCGGATCGGCCGGGTCGCCGTTGAACGGGTCGATGGGCTCGTCGTGCACCCCCTCACCGTAGACCCCGCGCCGCCGGAAAGCCCGCCCACGGCCGTGCTGTGGCCCGGCCTACGCCAGGCCCGCCGCTGCCCGGGGCGGGGCAGGCCAGTGGGTACGATGAGGCGACGCGCCGTCACGCCGGCGCACGCCGGTGCCCGCGCGCGCCGCCTCGCTGCAGCCCGTTCGACCAGCTCAGGGGAGCAATCGTGGAGAATTCACCCAGCACCGAGATCCCGGCCGGCCGCGACGGCGGGGAGCTGGGTGGCCATCTGCCCGAGTTGCCGGCCGGTTCGGCCCGGGTGGTGCCGCTCGGGCTGACCTTCGACGACGTGCTGCTGCAGCCGGGCGAGTCGGACGTCGTGCCCAGCCGGGTCAACACCCGCACCCGCCTCACCCGCAACATCGAGCTGACCGTCCCGCTGCTGTCCAGCGCGATGGACACCGTCACCGAGGCCCGGATGGCCATCGCCATGGCCCGCCAGGGCGGCATCGGCGTGCTGCACCGCAACCTCTCCGTCGAGGACCAGGCGCTCCAGGTCGACCTGGTCAAGCGCTCCGAGTCCGGCATGATCACCAACCCGGTGACCGCCAGCCCGGACGACACGCTCCGTGACGTGGACGCGCTCTGCGGGCGCTACCGCATCTCCGGCGTGCCCGTGGTCGACGGGCAGGGCCAGCTGGTCGGCATCGTGACGAACCGCGACATGCGCTTCGTCTCCGACCCGGCCACGCCGGTCCGCGACATCATGACCCGGACGCCGCTGATCACCGCACCGGTCGGGGTGAGCAAGGACGACGCGCTCGACCTGCTGCGCCGCCACAAGGTGGAGAAGCTCCCGATCGTCGACGAGTCCGGCGCGCTGCGTGGCCTCATCACGGTCAAGGACTTCACCAAGAGCGAGCAGTACCCGGAGGCCACCAAGGACGAGGCGGGCCGGCTCCGGGTCGCCGCCGCGATCGGGGTCGGCGAGGACTCGTACAAGCGGGCCCGGACGCTCGTCGACGCGGGCGTCGACGTGCTGATCGTGGACACCGCGCACGGTCACCAGCGGGCGGTGCTGGAGATGGTCGGCCGGCTCAAGCGGGACGTGACCATCGACATCGTGGGTGGCAACATCGCCACCTACGCGGGCGCGAAGGCGCTCGTCGACGCCGGCGCCGACGGCGTCAAGGTGGGCGTCGGTCCGGGCGCCATCTGCACCACCCGGATCGTGGCCGGGGTGGGCGTCCCGCAGATCACCGCGATCATGGAAGCGGCGCGGGCGGCCCGGCCGGCCGGCGTCCCGGTCATCGGCGACGGCGGCATCCAGTACTCCGGCGACATCGCCAAGGCGCTGGTGGCCGGCGCCGACACGGTGATGCTCGGCAGCCTGCTGGCCGGCTGCGAGGAGAGCCCCGGTGAGCTGATCTTCGTCAACGGCAAGCAGTACAAGGCCTACCGGGGGATGGGCTCGCTCGGCGCGATGCAGTCCCGCGGCCAGGTCAAGTCGTACTCCAAGGACCGCTACTTCCAGCAGGACGTGACCAGCGACGAGAAGCTGGTGCCCGAGGGCGTCGAGGGCCAGGTGCCCTACCGCGGCCCGCTCGCCCAGGTCGCCCACCAGCTCACCGGCGGCCTGCGGCTCGCCATGGGATACGCGGGCGCGGAGAGCATCGCCGAGCTGCACCAGCGTGGGCAGCTCATCCGGATCACCGCGGCCGGGCTCAAGGAGAGCCACCCGCACGACATCCAGATGACCGTCGAGGCGCCCAACTACCACACCCGCTGACCCCCCTCCACCCCCGAACACATCTGGAGTCCCCATGCGTGACGTGGTCGAGATCGGGCTGGGCAAGACCGCGCAGCGCGGTTACCACCTGGACGACATCGCCATCGTGCCGAGCCGCCGCACCCGGGACGTCGACGACGTCTCCACGGCCTGGCAGCTCGACGCCTACCCGTTCGGCATCCCCTGTGTCGGGCACCCCTCGGACGCGACCATGAGCCCCGCCTCCGCGGTGCGCCTCGGCCAGCTCGGCGGCCTCGGCGTGCTCAACGTCGAGGGCCTCTGGACCCGCTACGAGAACCCGGCCAAGATCCTGGAGGAGCTGGCCGGCCTCGGCGAGGACGCGCGCGCGACCAAACGCCTCCAGGAGGTCTACGCCGAGCCGATCCGCCCCGACCTGATCGCCGAGCGGGTCCGCGAGCTGCGGGCCGGCGGCGGCACCGTGGCCGTCCGGGTGTCGCCGCAGCACACCCTGGCGCTGGCCCCGGTGATCCTCGACGCCGGCGTCGACATCCTGGTCATCCAGGGCACGCTGGTCTCCGCCGAGCACGTCTCCACCACCGACGAGCCGCTCAACCTCAAGGAGTTCATCGCCGACCTCGACCTGCCGGTCATCGTCGGCGGCTGCACCGACTACAAGACCGCGCTGCACCTCATGCGCACCGGCGCGGCCGGCGTGATCGTGGGCATCGGCGGCGACGACTGGTCCACCACCGAGTCGGTGCTCGGCATCCGGGTGCCGATGGCCACCGCCATCGCCGACGCCGCCGCGGCCCGCCGCGACTACCTGGACGAGACCGGCGGCCGGTACGTGCACCTGATCGCCGACGGCGACATGCAGACCTCCGGCGACATCGCCAAGGCCCTCGGCTGCGGCGCGGACGCGGTGATGCTCGGCGAGCCGCTGTCGCTCTGCGAGGAGGCCCCGGCCGGCGGCGCCTGGTGGCACTCCGCGGCCAGCCACCCGTCCCTGCCCCGGGGCGCGTTCGAGGTGGCCGGCGAGCCGCTCGGCTCGATGGAGCGGCTGCTGTTCGGCCCGGCCGACGAGCCGGACGGCCAGCTCAACCTCTTCGGCGGGCTGCGCCGCGCGATGGCCAAGTGCGGCTACCGCGACCTCAAGGAGTTCCAGAAGGTCGGCCTGGTCCTCGACCGCTGAGCGGACCCGACGTGACGGCGCGGACGCGGGTTCGACCCCGTCCGCGCCGTCGCGCGTCTAGGCTCGCCGGGGTGAGACGGGTGCGGTGGTACGCGACCGCGCTGGCGGTGGCGCTGCTGGCGACCGGGTGCACCGGCGAGGACCGGGGCGGGTTCCGACCCGGCGCGGCCGACGCCGGTGACCCGTACGTGCCGGGGGCCGGCAACGGTGGCTACGACGTCGGGCACTACGCGCTGGACGTCCGCTACGACCCGGGCGACGACCGGCTCACCGGCACGGCCACGCTGACCGCGACCGCCACCGAGGCGTTGTCCCGGTTCCAGCTCGACCTGGCCGGCCTCGACGTCGACCGGGTCCGGGTGGACGGCGAGCCGGCGAAGCACCGCCACGACGACGCCGAACTGGTCGTCACCCCGGCACACGGGTTGCCGTCGGGCCGGCGGTTCACCGTCGAGGTGACCTATGGCGGGGTGCCGAAGCCGCTGCCCAACGCGGAACTGGGCGACGGTGGCTTCCACGCCACCGGAGACGGGGCGATCGCGCTCGGCCAGCCCGAGTCGGCCAGCACCTGGTACCCGGTCAACGACCATCCGTCGGACAAGGCCACCTACGACATCGCGATCACCGTGCCGGACGGGCTCGCCGCGCTGAGCAACGGCGTCCCGAAGGGACGGACGAGCAGCGGCGGCCGGACCACCTGGCGCTGGTCCGAGGGCTCGCCGATGGCCAGTTACCTGAGCACGCTGGTGATCGGCGACTACCGGGTCACCAGCGGCACCCACGCCGGTCGGCCGCTGGTCACCGCCGTCGCCTCGGCGTTGCCCGCGGACGGCCCGGCCGCCGCGTCGGTCGCCCGCACCGGCGAGGTCGCCGACTTCCTGGCCGCCCGCTTCGGGCCGTACCCGTTCGACGCGTACGGCGGAGTGATGGTGGCCGACGACCGGATCCGGTACGCGCTGGAGACGCAGAGCCGCCCGGTCTACGGGCCGGGATTCTTCCGGGGCGGGCCGAACACCGAGGTGGTCGCGCACGAGCTGGCCCACCAGTGGTTCGGCGACAGCGTCTCGGTGGCCCGGTGGAGCGACATCTGGCTGAACGAGGGGTTCGCCACGTACGCCGAGTGGCTCTGGGCCGAGCACGACGGCGGGCGGACCGTGGCGCGGACCGTCGCCGACCGGTACGCCACCACCGACTGGACCCGGCCCACCGTCGACCCGGGCCGGGCCGGGATGTTCGGCGACGCGGTCTACCAGCGGGGCGCGCTGGCGGTGCACGCGCTGCGCCGCGCGGTCGGCGACGACACGTTCTACCGGATCCTGCGCGGCTGGCTGGCGCAGCACCGGGACGGCAACGTCACCACCGCCGACTTCGTCGGGTACGCCGAGCGGACCGCCGGGCGGCCGTTGCGCGCGTTGCTCGACGCGTGGTTGGTCGGGGCGACCCCGCCGGGCCTGCCGTGACGCGGACGTGATCGCCGCTCGGTAGGCTGCCGCGGGCGGAGCGGGCCCGCGGGCGGGGCCGCCGTTCGGGCCCCGGGAGGGATCGAGATCATGGCGCGGCGCGGCGGACGACGAGGGCTCGGCCTGCTGGCCTGCGGGACACTGCTGCTGGCCGGCTGCGGATCGCCCGAGGCGGACCGGAGCGCCGCGGCGCCGACCGCGCCCGAGCCGTCGGCCACGCGCCGCTTCGCGCCCGGGGCGCCCGGCGCCGGCGACCCCTACTTCCCGGGCTACGGCAACGGGGGCTACGACGTCGCGCACTACACCGTGAAGGTGCGCTACGACCCGGACACCGACAAGCTCACCGGCACCACCACGGTGCGGGCCACCGCCACCACCGACCTGTCCACGTTCAACCTGGACCTGGCCGGGCTGACCGTCCGCTCGGTCACCGTCGACGGCGCCGCCGCCCGGCACGCCCGCGACGACGACGAGCTGGTCGTCACGCCCGCCACCGGCCTGACCTCCGGCAACGGTTTCGTGGCCGAGATCCGGTACGACGGTCGGCCGGAGGCGCTGCGCAACGAGGCGCTCGGCGAGGGCGGCTGGCTGCACACCGCGGACGGGGCGATCGCGCTCGGCCAGCCGGAGTCGGCGAGCACCTGGTACCCGGTGAACGACCACCCGTCGGACAAGGCCACCTACGACCTGGAGATCACCGTTCCCAAAGGGCTGACGGCGGTCGGCAACGGCGTGCCGAAGGGGCGGACGACCACCGGCGGCTGGACCACCTGGCGCTGGTCGGAGGGCTCGCCGATGGCGAGCTACCTGACCACTGTGGTGATCGGGAAGTTCCGCGTCACCACCGGGCAGCACAAGGGACGACCGGTCTACAGCGCGGTCACCACCCGGGTGGCCGAGGGCGCGCCGGACCGGTCGATCGCCCGTACCGTCGAGGTCGCCGACTACCTGGAGAGCCTCTTCGGGCCGTACCCGTTCGACGCGTACGGCGGCGTGGTGGTGGCCGACGACCGGATCCGCTACGCGCTGGAGACGCAGAGCCGCCCGGTCTACTCCGCCGGCTTCTTCCGGCAGGGCGACAACACCGACGTGGTCGCGCACGAGCTGGCCCACCAGTGGTACGGCGACAGCGTGTCGCTCCAGCGCTGGCAGGACATCTGGCTCAACGAGGGGCTGGCCACGTACGCCGAGTGGCTGTGGGCCGAGCACAGCGGCTCCTCGACCGTCCAGCGCACGTTCGAGCAGCAGTACGCCAACGCCCCCGGCCAGGTCTGGCGGACGCCGCCGGGCAAGCCGGGGGTGGAGAACCTGTTCGGCCGCTCGGTCTACGACCGGGGTGGGATGACCGTACACGCGCTGCGGGTGGCGGTGGGCGACACCGCGTTCTTCGCCATCCTGCGCACCTGGGCGGCCGAGCGGAGGAACGGCAACGGCACCACCGCCGACTTCGTGGCGCTGGCCGAGCGGGTGTCGGGCAAGAAGCTCGGCAAGGTGTTCGACGCCTGGCTGTACGGCACCGAGCGGCCGGCCGCCCCGAAGCCGTTGTAGCGGCTCAGGTCTTCACGCGCAGCGTCGGGTGCGCGGCCAGGAACGTCTCGGCCCGCCCGCCGCGCAGCGCGGTGAGGAACTCCCGGCCCAGCGGCCGGAGCTGCTCACCCCGGTACGCGCCGCCGCTGCCCACGCCGGCGCCGGGCAGCGCCACCAGGGTGAGGCGGTCGGATGGCAGGCCACCGAGGGCGTACGCGAAGTCGACCAGCTTCCGCCCGCCCCCGACGTACACCAGGGTCCGACCGAGCGCGGCGACGATCTGCTCGACGCGTTGCGGGTCGCGGGCGGTGCCCTGCTCGACGAGCTTGCGGGCGAGCGCCCGGAGCAGTTGCTGCTGGTGCCGCTGCCGGGTGTAGTCGCCGCCGGCGGTGTAGCGCTGCCGCGCGTAGTCGAGCGCCTGCCAGCCGGTCAGGTGCCGGGTGCCCTTCTCGTAGACCATCTGCGGGCCGGTGTAGCCGCCGCCGCCCAGCGGCCGCATCGTCCCGTCCGGCCGGCGGTGCCGGGAGGCGACCCGCTGGTCGACGTAGAGGTCGACCCCGCCGAGCGTGTCCACCAGCTTGTCGAAGCCGCCGAAGGTGATCACCGCGCCGGCGTCGATGCGCAGCCCGGTGTAGCGGGAGACGGTGGTGCGCAGCAGCTCGTACCCCTGCGCGGTGCTGGGGTGCCGCTTGTCGCCCGGCACCCGGCTGCCGTAGCTCATCGCGTGGGTGAGCTTCGTCCGGCCGCCCGGGTAGCGGGCCTTGGGGAAGGCGGGGATGTCGACCACCAGGTCGCGGGGGAGCGAGAACAGGTACGCCTGGCCCAGCCCGGCGGGCACGTGCAGCACCAGCACGGCGTCGGCGTGCGGCTCCCAGCCGGGGATGCTGACCCGGGTGTCGACCCCGACGAGCATCAGGTTGAGCGGCCCGGTCAGGTCGGCCCCGGGCGGTGGGGTCGGACTGGCGGAGGTCGGGGCCGGGGTGGGTGACGCCGGCGCCGAGGTGACCGGCGCGGCGGCCGGCTCGGGGGAGCGGTGCGCCACCAGCCGGGTGGTCACCACCGCCCCGGCGGCGACCAGCAGCACCGCCACCAGGGCGGCCAGGCCCAGCAGGCGTCGTCTCGTCACGGTCTCGTCCTCTCCCCGTTGGGTTCGACGCGCCGGGCGGGGCCCAAGGTTGCAGCGGCGGGAATCCCGGCGGTCGAAGCGCTCTGCATGATCTGCGAAAAACTCTTGCTGGCGCCATAGCTACCCGTCGGTAATGATGCGTTCATGCGCTACGACGTGGTCGTCATCGGATCGGGCTTCGGCGGCAGCGTCACCGCGCTCCGGCTGGCCGAGAAGGGTTACTCGGTCGGCGTGCTGGAGGCCGGCCGACGCTTCGCCGACGAGGAGTTCCCCCGCACCTCCTGGCAGGCGCGGCGGTTCCTCTGGGCGCCGAAGCTGGGTTGTTTCGGGCTCCAGCGGATCACCCTGCTCCGCTCCGCCGACCGCAGGAGCGGCGGCGGCGTGCTGGTGCTCTCCGGCGCCGGGGTGGGCGGCGGCTCGCTCGTCTACGCGAACACGCTCTACGAGCCGCTCGACGCGTTCTACGCCGACCCGCAGTGGCGCGACATCACCGACTGGCGCGACGAGCTGGCCCGCCACTACGACCAGGCGAAGCGGATGCTCGGCGTCACCACGTACCCGATCGTCACCGGCGCGGACCGGGCGATGCGGGCGGTGGCCGAGCGGATGGGGGTGGCGCACACGTTCCACCCGACCCCGGTCGGCGTGCACATCGGCCGCCCCGGCCAGCGCGTGCCCGACCCGTACTTCGGCGGCGTCGGCCCCGACCGCACCGGGTGCAGCCACTGCGGGTCGTGCATGACCGGTTGTCGGCACGGCGCCAAGAACACGCTGGTCAAGAACTACCTCTGGCTGGCCGAGCGGCTCGGCGCGCAGGTGCACCCGCTGACCACGGTGACCGCCGTCCGGCCGGACCCGGCGGGCGGCTACACGGTGCACACCGAGCGCACCGGGGCCTGGCTGCGCAAGCGACGCGCGGTGATCCACGCCGACCAGGTGGTCTTCGCGGCCGGCGCGCTGGGCACCCAGCGGCTGCTGCACGAGATGCGGGCCACCGGCGCGCTGCCGGCGCTCTCGCCCCGGCTGGGCGAGCTGACCCGGACCAACTCCGAGGCCATCCTCGGCGCCTCGGTGGCGTCCGGCGCGGCCCGGCGACGCGGCCTGGACTTCTCCGAGGGGGTGGCGATCACCAGCTCGTTCCACCCCGACCCGCAGACCCACATCGAGCCGGTCCGCTACGGCAAGGGCTCCAACGCCATGGGCCTGCTCCAGTCGCTGCTGGTCGACGGCGGCCCGCGCCGGGTCCGGCGCTGGCTGGGCAGCATCGTCCGGCAGCCGGGGCTGGCGGCACGGATGCTGTCCGTGCGCGGCTGGTCCGAGCGCACCGTCATCGCGCTGGTCATGCAGTCGGTCGACAACTCGCTGACCACCCGCTACCGGCGGGGCCGGCTGGTCTCCGGCCCCGGTCACGGCGCGCCCAACCCGACCTGGATCCCGGCCGGGAACGAGGCGGTCCGGATGCTCGCCGAGGAGATCGACGGCACCCCGGGCGGCGCGGTCACCGAGCCGTTCAACGTCCCGATGACCGCGCACATCCTCGGCGGCGCGGTGATCGGCGCCACCCCGGACGACGGCGTGGTGGACCCGTGGCACCGGGTGTACGGCCACTCGGGGCTGCACGTGGTGGACGGCGCGGCGGTCTCGGCGAACCTGGGCGTCAACCCGTCGCTGACGATCACCGCCCAGGCCGAGCGGGCCATGTCGTTCTGGCCCAACAGGGGCGAGGCGGATCCGCGGCCGGCGCTCGGCTCGGCGTACGCCCGGGTCGACCCGGTGCCACCGCGCAACCCGGCGGTCCCGGCCCACGCCCCCGCCGCGCTGCGGTGAAAGGAAGGGCCCCTTCTTAACGCCTCCGGTAGAGGCGGGGCCCCTTCTTAACACCCTGGGAGCGACGCGCCGCCGGGGCGCGTCCGCCGGGCCGGTGACTGTCGGTAGGCTTTGCGCACATGAGCACGCCTCGCCCCGTCCTCGTGGTGGACTTCGGAGCCCAGTACGCCCAGCTCATCGCGCGCCGCGTCCGCGAGGCGAGGGTCTACTCGGAGATCGTCCCGCATTCCATGCCGGTGTCCGAGATGCTGGCGAAGAACCCGGCCGCGATCATCCTGTCCGGCGGCCCGTCCAGCGTCTACGCCCCGGACGCCCCGCAGATCGACGCCGGCATGTTCGACACCGACGTGCCGGTCTTCGGCATCTGCTACGGCTTCCAGGCGATGGCCCAGGCGCTCGGCGGCACGGTCGCGCGGACCGGCAACCGCGAGTACGGCGGCACCCCGCTGCGCCCGCGCCTGACCGAGCCCGGTGTGCTGCTGCGGGACCTGCCGGCCGACCTGCCGGTGTGGATGAGCCACGGCGACTGCGTGACCGAGGCCCCGGAGGGCTTCACCGTCACCGCCGAGTCGGCGGGCGCCCCGGTCGCCGCGTTCGAGGACCTGGCCGGGCGCCGGGCCGGCGTGCAGTTCCACCCGGAGGTGGGGCACACCGCGCACGGTCAGGAGATGCTGACCCGCTTCCTCTACGACATCGCCGGCGTCGCGCCGACCTGGACGCCCGAGAACATCATCGACGAGCAGGTCGCCCGGATCCGCGAGCAGATCGGCGACAAGGAGGTCATCTGCGGCCTCTCCGGTGGTGTCGACTCGGCGGTCGCCGCGGCGCTGGTCCACCGGGCCGTGGGCGACCAGCTCACCTGCGTGTTCGTCGACCACGGGCTGCTGCGGGCCGGTGAGGCCGAGCAGGTGGAGAAGGACTACGTCGCGGCGACCGGCATCAAGCTCAAGGTGGTCGACGCGCGGGAGCGGTTCCTCGGCGCGCTCGCCGGGGTGACCGATCCGGAACAGAAGCGCAAGATCATCGGCCGGGAGTTCATCCGGGTCTTCGAGGCCGCCGCCCGGGAGATCGCCGCGCACGGCGACGTCGAGTTCCTGGTGCAGGGCACCCTCTACCCGGACGTGGTGGAGTCCGGCGGCGGCACCGGCACCGCCAACATCAAGAGTCACCACAACGTCGGCGGCCTGCCCGAGGACCTGAAGTTCTCCCTGGTCGAGCCGTTGCGCACGCTGTTCAAGGACGAGGTCCGCACGATCGGCCTGGAGCTGGGGCTGCCCGAGGCGATGGTGTGGCGGCACCCGTTCCCCGGCCCGGGCCTGGCCATCCGGATCATCGGCGCGGTCGACGAGGAGCGCCTCGCCGTGCTCCGCCGGGCCGACCTGATCGCCCGGCAGGAGTTGACCGCCGCCGGCCTGGACCGGGGCGTCTGGCAGTTCCCGGTGGTGCTGCTGGCCGACGTCCGCAGCGTCGGGGTGCAGGGCGACGGGCGCACCTACGGCCATCCGGTGGTGCTGCGCCCGGTCTCCAGCGAGGACGCGATGACCGCCGACTGGTCCCGGCTGCCCTACGACGTGGTGGCCCGGATCTCCACCCGGATCACCAACGAGGTCGCCGAGGTCAACCGGGTGGTCCTGGACGTGACCAGCAAGCCGCCGGGCACCATCGAGTGGGAGTGACGCCCGCTCAGGCGGCGGGCGGCGGCCCGGCCTGCGGCCCCGGCCCGGCCGGCGGGACCGGCGGCCAGCCGGGCGCGGTGCCCGGCGGGTGCGGCCAGGCGGGCGCGCCGGCCGGCTCCTCGGGCATCAGGAACCACATCACCGGGTACGCGAGCGCGGCCAGCCCGCCGGTGAGCACGGTGGCGGTCGCGAAGACCACCCGAACCAGGGTGGGGTCGAGCGCGAAGTAGCGGCCGAGGCCGCTGGCCACACCGGCGATCATGCGGTCGCTGACCGGCCGGCGGAGCTGCTTGTACGGGGCCTGGGAGGGGTTCGTGGAGGTCATGTCTCCACGGTCCCGCGCCGGTCGACGGGCGACCTCGGTGACCGCCCGGACGCCTACCCTGATCCGTCCCTGAGGCGCCAGCGGAGAGTCAGGAATCTGACTCTTTTCGATGGAGGTAACCCGGGCCGGGGAGAATTTGCTCCCGTGACCACCTCGCTGGAGCCGCTGCGCAGGATCGCGGCATACGCAGTTTGTGCTGATTCAAACGGCCGAGTGTTGCTGGTCCGCGCATCGGAGCGCTCCGGCACCCCCGGCACCTGGTCGCTCCCCGGAGGAGCGGTCGACCACGGTGAGGACCCGAAGCACACGGTCGTGCGGGAGACCGCGGCCGAGACCGGGCTCTCGGTGGCGGTCGCCGGCCTCCAGGACGTGCTCGCCGACATGCGGGCGCTGCCCGAGCGGCGCATCACGATCCACACCGACCGACTGCTCTACACCGTGTCGGTCCGGGGCGGGACGCTGACCGAGCGGGTCGACCGGCCGACCGACCTGGCCCGCTGGTTCACCCTCGACGAGGCCCGGGAGCTGCCGCTGCGGTCGTTCACCGCACGCGCGCTGGGCCTGCCCACCTCCACCGACGACATCGTGCCGGAGGAGGTCCCCGAGTTCCCCTCGTTCTACGCCGTCCCCGGCCCCGACGGGCTGCACCGGGCGCAGCGCTTCGCCGCGTACGCCGTGGTCACCGACCCGGAGGAGCGGGTGCTGCTGACCCGGGTGTCCGACGGCTACCCGGGCGCCGGCTGCTGGCACCTGCCGGGCGGCGGCACCGACTACGGCGAGCAGCCGGGCGCCGCGCTGATCCGGGAGCTGGTCGAGGAGACCGGGCAGACCGGCCGCCTGGTCGAGCTGCTCGGGGTGGCCAGCCACCGCGACGCCGCCTCGCTCGGCCCGGAGGGCTACCCGATCGACTGGCACGGCGTACGCGCCTTCTACCGGGTGGTGGTCGACCAGCCCGCGCCGCCCACCGTCACGGACGTCGGCGGCTCGACCTGCGAGGCCCGCTGGTTCCGCCGGGAGGAGCTCGGCGCCCTCCCCACCGACCGCCTCACCGAGGTCACGGCCGAAGCAGTCCAGGCCGCCCACCTCCTCTGACCCCCGCCCGTCCCACCCCGGCGATCATGAGGTTGACGGCGTGAAATGTCCGCCTCGGTACCGCTAACCTCATGATCGACGGAGTGGTACGGCCGGACGGGGTGGGTGCGGGGTGCGGGAAGAGCGGCGGGTCGGGGCCTACGGGGTGCTGCGGGACTCGGACGGGCGGGTGCTGCTGGCGCGCGGGGCGGCCGGGTGTCCCTGCCCGGGGGTGTGGCAGCTGCCCGGCGGCGGGGTCGAGCACGCGGAGCACCCGGCCGACGCCGTGGTACGCGAGTTCGCCGAGGAGACCGGACTGAGCGTGGTGGTCGCCGGGATCCGGGCCGCCGTCGCCGACGTGTCCGTCTTCCGGGACGAGGGCGTCGCGCTGCACACCGACCGGCTGATCTTCGACGTCGAGGCCCGGGGCGGGCGGCTGCGCCCCGAACCGGCCGGCGGCACCGACGAGGTGGGCTGGTGCACCCCCGGGGAGGCCGCCGACCGGCCGTTGATGCCGTTCACCGCCGAGTTGCTCAACCTGCCGGTGACGCCGCTGCCGGCCGATCTGCCCCGGGCCCGGCCCGCCGCGCCGGCCGGTCCGACCACCGACCGCCGGCAGCGTTTCGCCGCGTACGGGCTGGTCACCGATCCGACCGACCGGGTGCTGCTCACCATGATCGCGGACGGCTACCCGGGCGCCGGGCGGTGGCACCTGCCCGGCGGCGGCACCGACCACGGCGAGCAGCCGGCCGCCGGGCTGCTGCGGGAACTGGTCGAGGAGGCCGGGCAACTGGGGCGGGTGGTCGACCTGCTGGCAGTGGACAACCTGCACAATCCTGGCGCGCTCGGCCCGGAACGCCGCCCACTGGACTGGCACGGCATCCGGGTGATCTACCGGGTACGCGTGGACGCGCCGACCGAGGCGGTGGTGACCGAGCAGGCGGGTGGTTCCACCGCCCGGGCCGCCTGGTTCGCGCCGGCCGAGGTCGCCGCTCTGCGGATGACCGACGTGGCGGCCCGGGCCACCGGACGGCGAGTGAGCTGAACCGCTCGCCGAGCCGGTCTGGGCCACCTCCGGTACAGTCGGGAGTTGGGATTGGTCGACGAAAACGGGCGTTGAGCCCGAGATGGGAATAAGTGAGCGGTTCGCGCGGTTAAGGGAGTTATAAGTACCGCCGGCAGCTATCGCCAAGCCCCTATCCCCTGTGCAATGGTGTACTCCGCAAATGGGCTGCCGGGCCCGAAAGGTCCGGCACGAGACAGCCGGACACCCGCCCCGACGTGGGCGGTCAGCCGATCCGGTGATGGAGGAAACGTGCCGAGAGCCCCATGGCGCCGGCGTCGTACGACTGACAGTCCGCGCCCCGCAGGGCGTCGCTGGGCGGGCCGGTTGCGCCGCAGCAGCACGTTCGCCCGCCAGGTGCTGCTGGTCCGGGTGGGCCGCCGTGACGGCGCCCCCGGGACCGACCTGGTCACCCCCGACCACCGCTACGCCGACCGCCAGCGGCTCCGCTACGGCCGGCTCGACGCCGAGATCGAGGCGGTCCGCCCGATCAGCCCGGTGCTCGTCCCGGCCGTGCCGGTCGACGAGTCCCCGGCGATGTCGATCCCGCTCCTGCCCGGCGAGCGCACCGCCGCCCGCCGTGCCAAGTTCGCGCTGGTCAACGCCTGCACCCTGAGCAGCCTCATGCTCGGCATGCTGGCCATCTTCCTGGCCATGCAGGGCGAGGTGCGGATCGCCGCCGTCTGCCTGATCGCGTGCGTCGCGTTCGACGGCCTCGATGGCGCCCTGGCCCGCAAGCTCGGCGTGGCCAGCCCGTTCGGCGCGCAGATGGACTCGCTGGCCGACATGTGCTCGTTCGGTCTCGCCGCGCCGGTGGTGGTCTACGCCTCGCTGGCCGGTTCGGTGCCCCCGGCCGCCGCCGCGGTCGCCTGTGCTCTGGTCGCCGCGTGCGCGGCGATCCGGCTCGCCCGCTTCAACGTCTCGCCCAAGGACGGCCGCTTCTTCTGCGGCGTGCCAACCACCATGGCGGCGGCGGTGCTCGCCCTGACCGTGGCGATCGGCGTGCCGGTCTCCGGTCTGGTCATGGTCGCCGGCGTGGCGCTGCTCGCCTTCGCCATGGTGTCGAGCTTCCCCTACGCCAAGCTCGCCCGGCTGCTGAAGCTGCCGCCGTGGCTCTGGCTGGCCCCGGTGGTCGGCGCGCTCGTCGACATCCGGCTCACCTTCGCCCTCGTGGTGGTGGGCTACCTGGTCAGCGGCCCGCTGCTCTGGCTGCACCAGCGCCGGGCCGCCTGACCCGGACTCGTACGACAGAAGGGGCGCCGCGCATCGCGCGGCGCCCCTTCTCGCGTTCTCGCGGTCAGCGCCAGCGGGCGATGACCGTGCTGCCACCGACCACCTTGTCGCCCGGCCCGACCAGCGGGTCCGCGGCGTCGGCCGGCAGGTAGACGTCGGTCCGCGAGCCGAAGCGGATCAGGCCGAAGCGCTCGCCCCGGGCCAGCAGCGAGCCGACCGGCGCCCGCTGCACGATCCGGCGGGCGATAAGCCCGGTGCGCTGGGCCACCACCACCGTGCCGTGGTCGGTGTCCAACACCGTGTACGCCGCCACGTTGTGCTCGGCGTCCGGCTTCATGGCGTTGACGAACCCACCGTCGGCGACGAAGTAGTCGATCACCTTGCCGGCCACCGGCGCGCGGTTGACGTGCACGTCCAGCACCGACAGGAACACCGCGATCCGCAGCCACTCGCCGTCGCCGAAGCGCTCGTCCTGCAACCGCTGCACGGAGAGGACCTGACCGTCCGCGGACGCGACCACCGCCGACGGGTCCTCCGGGACGTCCCGCTCCGGGTCCCGGAAGAACGCGGCCACCGGGGCGGCGGCCAGCGCCGGCAGCAGCCAGAGCCGGGACTTCGGCCGGGCGGCCCGGGCCAGGGCGGCCAGGCCGAGCGTGATGCCGGCGGCGGCCACGCCGTTGGAGTCGATGTGCATCTGTCGGGTCAGCGGCACGCTCGACGGCCGGTACGCCGGCGACAACGAGGCCGCCAGCGCGGCCGGCGCCGGGGTGAAGCGCAGGTGGTGCACGCGTACCGGCGGGGAGTTGCGCAGCACCACGTCGGTGCGGACGCCGTGCAGCACGCCCTGCCGGTCCAGCTCGGCGCCCGCGCCCTCGGTGCGGAACAGCGGCGCGGCGACGCTCAGCACCGCCCCGTCGGCCAGGTACTTCGACAGCCCGTCGACCGCGGCGCGGGCCTCCTCGGCGGTCCCGGTGAACGGCTCGGCGACGACGACCGCCGCCGCGGCGTCCGCCTCGGCGAGGGCGTCGACGACGCGTACCCGGTCGGCGACCCAGCGGCCCTGGGCCGTCACGTGCTCCCGCAGCGCGGCCGCCGCGGCGCCCTCCGCCGGCACCACGACGAGCCGGTCGCCGGGGAGCAGCGCCTCGATCGCCGCAGCCAGCACCGCGGACTCCGGGGTCGCGCCGACCAGCAGGCCGGCCTTGGGGTCGTTACGCCGGGCGAACTCGCTGACGAGCGTACGGGCGGCGCGCTCGCCGATGCGGACCGCACCGGACGGAGCGGTGACGCGCACGGCGGGGGACTGGGTCATGTCTGACGAGCTCCTGACGAGTGAGAGACGGACGGGACCGCCTCGGCGGCGGCCGACCGGCCGGGGAGCGCCCTGCGTGGTCGGGATGGCGGGGCCGGCCGGCGGAGGCGGGATCTCCACCGACCAGCATAGGCCGCGTCGTCGCGCTGCCGCACCGGCGCGGTCGGGCCGTCACCCGGCCCGGCCCGCCCGCGATCCGTCGTCGTCACCCGGGTCGAGCGGTGGCAGCTCGCGGGTGGCCGGTTCGGCCCGGCCCGCGGGCCCGCCGGTGCCCAGCTCCTCGGTCCCCGGCTCGGCCGGTGACCGGAGCGGCTCCGGGTCGGCGGGCCGGTCCGCCCACACCGGGGGCTCCGGGTCGGCGGGCCGGTCCTCCGACGCCGGCGTCGGCACGTCGGTCGTCGCGCCGGTGGGCCACTCGTCGGCCTCCGTGGGCACCGCCCGGCCGTCGACCGGTACGTCGTCGCGGTACGGCGCGGCCACCGTCGTCTCCGGTCCCGCGGTCGGGCCCGGCTGGTCGGACTGGTCCGCCCGGTCCGGCCCGCGACCCGAGCGCAAGGCCCCGACCAGCCCGAGCAGTCCGATCAGGACCAGCCCGCCGGCGAGGAACCAACCGACCGGCGGAACGGCCAGCCCGAGGATCCGGGCCAGCAGCCACCAGAGGGCCAGCCCGAGGAAGACGAGCCCGAAGGCGAACGACACGACGTCGGTGCGGTGGGCCTTCACCGGGTCACCTCCAGGTTTCCGGCGTTCACGTGGACGTAGAGACGCAGCTTGCCGCCGCCGGGGCCGTCCGCGCCGGCGTCGGTGCTCTCCCAGTGGCGGCCGTTGAGCCCGCCGGTGCGCCGGCCGAAGACCGTGGCCTCACCGGCGTTGACGTCCGCCACCGTGGTCACGTCCACGTCCGGCGGCACGACCACTGTCGCGTTGCCGAGGTTCACGTCGACGGTCACCTGGACGTCCTGCTTGTCGAAGTCGATGGCGCGCAGGTCGAGCACCGCGTCACCGAGGTTGTTCTCGTAGCGGTCGGCCAGGTCGCGCCGGTCGGTGGGGGCCCAGGTGACGTTCCCGTCGATGCCGCGGACCCGGTCGTAGGACTCGGCGACGGTGGCGACGCCGAGCGCCGCCGCGGTGACCAGACCGAGAGCGATCAGCCACCGGGCCCGGCCGAACCAGGTGCCCACGAGCAGCCCGAGGCCGATGGTGGCCAACACCGCGGCGAAGTAGCCGGCCGCGCCGACCGGAAAGACGTCGAGCAGGTCGAGCATCGCCACCAGGCCCAGCGCCAGGAAGATCAGCGAGAACGTGATCGCGCCGAGGGCCGAGCGCTCTTTCGGCCGCTTCGGCGGTCGCGGCGGTCGGACCGGCGCCGGGGAGGGGCGCGATCCGGCGTACGGGCCGTGCGGGGCGAACGGCGGGCGGTAGCCCCCCGGCGGCGGGGGCGCTCCCACCGGGGCCGGCGGTGGCACGGCCGCCGGATCACCGAGCGGGCCGCCCGTGGTGGGCGCGACCGGCCACGTCGGGGCCGCGCCGGAGACCGGCGGGGTGACCGCGGGCAGCGCGGCGGTCACCGGCTCGGGCCGGACCGGTCGGACGCCGGCCGCGGCGGGCCAGCCCGGAGCGGACAACGGCGTGGCCGGGTAGCCCGGCTCGACCGGGGTGGTCGGTAGACCCGACCCGACCGGCGTGGCCGGGTAGCCCGGCGGCTCGGGCCAGGCGGACGGCGCGGGTGGGTAGCCCGGCTCGGCCGGGGTGGCCGGCGGGTAACCCGGTTCGGGGTGGGCCCCGGCCACCGACGGGCCGGTGGCGGTCGGCGGCGTGCCCTCGACCGGTCCGTGCGACGGGACCGAGGGGGAGGGTCCGCCGGCCCACGGCACGCCCGGGGCGGCGGACCCGGCCCAGGACCCGGGGGCCGGGCCGGCGGGGGAGGGCGCCGGCCAGGCCACCGGTGGCACCGGGCCCGGCGCCGGCCCGGGCGCGGGCGTGCCCGTCCGGCCCGCCGCGTCGCGGGGCTCGCGGTTGAGCAGCAGCGCGCCGCCGACCAGGATCACCGCACCGAGCAGGATGGCCCGGAAGCCGTCGGTGACGACGTAGGCGAAGCCGACCGCGACCACGAGGCCGAGCACGATCACGGTGATCGGGGACATGCTGGAGCGCCCCCGGCCGAGCATCGACTCCACCGGCGAGGCGGTGTCCCCCTCGCCGGGGATGATCAGCCACGCGGCGACGTAGACGAGGATGCCGATGCCGCCGAAGAAGCCGAGCACGGCCAACAGGACGCGCCACAGCACCGGGTCGGTGTTGGTGGCCCGGCCGATGGCCGCGCAGACGCCGGCCAGGTAGCGGCCCTCCCGGGGGCGGACCAGCCCGTACCGGGTGGTGAAGCCGGCCGCACCGGGCGGTGGGGCGTACCCACCGGGTGGTGGATCGGCGAACGGCGCGCCGCCCGGCGGCGGGGTCGCGTCGTCGGCGGCGGATGCCGACCCCGGCGGGGGCGGCGGCGGATCGTCCTGTGCTGCCGCCCAGGGGCGGGGCGGACGGGCAGCGTCCTCGGTCATGACTCCGATACTGCTGCCCCGGCCGCCCGGCCGACCTCAGGACCCGACCCTGACCCCACCCTGAGATCCGCCGATGGTGAATGTCCGGGGCGTCCCCGTGGTCCGGGGCGTTCCCGCCGTGTGACGATCGGGTCGTCGGCCGTCGCCGGCATCTCGCGCCGACCCGGGAGCCTCCCATCAGCAGCACCGTCACGCCCCACCCGCCGCGCCTCTACCGGGCCACCGAGCACCGGTTGGCCGCCGGGGTGGCCGCCGGCATCGCCGACCACCTGGGCATCCCGGTGCTGCGGGTGCGGATGGCGTTCATGGTCCTGCTCGGGCTCAGCGGTCTCGGGCTGCTGCTCTACGCCGCCTTCTGGGCGGTGGTCCCGCCTCGCCCCGGCGACACCGCCGCTCCGCCCCGGCGCGACCTCACCCAACTGCTGCCGTTCGTGGCGATCGGGCTGGGCGTGCTGCTGTTGCAGGTGTTCGCCTTCAACTCGGTGGGCGCCGCCGGGACCGCCGGCTGGCTGGTGGCGATCATCGCGGTCGGCGCCGGCGTCATCTGGCACCAGTCCGGGCCGGAGCGCCGCCGGCAGTGGGGTGACTCGGCCGTGCCCTGGCTGGGCGCGGTGGTGGAGGAGAGCGACCGGCGGGCGTTCGTGCTCCGCTTCATCGGCGGCGGCGTGCTCGTCGCGGTCGGCATCATCGGCGTGGCCGCGGTCTACTCGCCGGCACAGAACTTCGACGCGGTGCTCAACGGCGTCATCTTCGCCCTGGTCGGGCTCGCCGGGGTGGGCGTGGTGACCGGCCCGGTGCTCTGGCGCACCTGGAACCAGCTCCGGTCGGAGCGGGAGGGGCGGATCCGCGAGCAGGAGCGCGCCGAACTGGCCGCCATGGTGCACGACCAGGTGCTGCACACGCTCGCCCTGATCCAGCGCAACGCCGGCGACGTCAAGACGGTGCAGCGGCTGGCCCGGGGCCAGGAACGGTCGTTGCGCAACTGGCTCTACAAGCCGACCGCCTCGCCGACCGAGCGGTTCGCGGCCGCTCTGGAGCAGGCCGCGGCGGAGGTGGAGGACACGTTCGCCATCACCGTCGAGGCGGTGGTGGTCGGCGACCGCGAGACCGACGAGCGGGTCGGGGCGCTGGTCGCCGCCGCCCGGGAGGCGCTGGTCAACGCGGCCCGGCACGCCGGGGTGCAGACCGTGTCGCTCTACGCCGAGGTGGAGCCGGAGCAGGTCAGCGTCTTCGTCCGGGACCGGGGCAAGGGCTTCGACCCGGATACGGTGGAGAATCACCGGCACGGCGTCCGAGGCTCGATCATCGGACGGATGAAGCGGCACGGCGGCCGGGCGGAGATCCGGTCCGAGCCCGGAGAGGGGACCGAGGTCCGGCTGATCCTGCCGATCAGCGGCTCCGGCGCCACCACGGAAAGGGACAGGTGACCATGTCCGAGCAGGAACCGGTCGAGGGCGCGACGCCGCGGGGTCCGCTGCGGGTGTTCCTCGTCGACGACCACGCCATGTTCCGCGCCGGCGTCCGCGCCGAGCTGGGCGCGCGGGTCGACGTGGTGGGCGAGGCCAGTTCGGTGGCCGAGGCGGTGGCCCGGATCGCGGCGACCCAGCCGGACGTGGTGCTGCTCGACGTGCACATGCCGGACGGCGGTGGCCGGGCCGTGCTGGAGGCGATGCGGCGGACCCACCCGCAGGTGAAGTTCCTGGCGTTGAGCGTGTCCGACGCCGCCGAGGACGTGATCGGCCTGATCCGGGCGGGTGCCCGGGGCTACGTCACGAAGACCATCTCGCCC
Source organism: Micromonospora sediminicola (assembly GCF_900089585.1). Classification (NCBI taxonomy): domain Bacteria; kingdom Bacillati; phylum Actinomycetota; class Actinomycetes; order Micromonosporales; family Micromonosporaceae; genus Micromonospora; species Micromonospora sediminicola. The sequence goes on from NZ_FLRH01000003.1 coordinate 1,340,574, forward strand.
GAGGAGCTGACCGACGCGATCCGTCGGGTGGCCGACGGCGACGCCGTGTTCAGCCCGCGGCTGGCCGGGTTCGTGCTGGACGCGTTCGCGTCCCGGCCGGACGCGCCGGTCGCCGATCCCGAGCTGGACCAGCTCACCAACCGGGAGCGCGAGGTGCTCCGGCTGCTCGCCCGGGGCTACGCGTACAAGGAGATCGCCAAGGAGCTGTTCATCTCGATCAAGACGGTCGAGACGCACGTCTCCAACGTGCTGCGCAAGCTCCAGATGTCGAACCGGTACGAGTTGTCCCGCTGGGCCGCCGACCGTCGGCTGGTCTGACCCCGGCGGACCGGGTCACCTCGGCACCCTCGTCCGGCCGGTCGACCGTGGCGTACGGCCGGCCGAGGCCGGCATCGTCCGGATGGTCAGAACCGCGAGCGTCCGTCGCGTACCGGCGTGGGCGGGGCGCATCTCACAGCGCCGGACGTACGGGGTGGTCCCGGCAGGTCTGGGCACGTCTTTCCTGTTCAGAGCCGTGCGATCGGTGACGTTTGTGATCTTTTCTCAAGTATCGGCAACGTGGCGGGCAACTAACGGCTTGATAACGGCACCTTCACGGAAAGGGCCGGTGGGTGTCACAGTGGCAGCACCTCACCCCCCGGTGTGAGGCATCTCGTCGGGCCCGCCGACCACGTGACGCGCTCTCCGCGCCGCTGCGTGGTCGTCGACCCTGCGCGGTGTCCTCGTCGAAGGGTGTGGCGCCCGGCGATCGGTACCCCTGGGGTGTCCCGATTTCCTCTGCGGTAAACCGGCGATCTGTGGTTCGGGTCGTCGGCGGTGTCACCCCCCCAACGTGCGTGAAACCCACGACGGAACCAGGTTAGAAAGAGGAGGCCCCTCGGAATGAGAGTCTCGAAGCGGGCGAGCGGCGCCCTCGCGGTTGGCGCGGCATTCGCGCTCGTCGCGTCCGGCTGCTCCAGCGGGAACAGCGACGGTGGTGACGCCGGCGCCAGCAAGGACGGCGCCATCACGATCCACGGCGTTCAGCCGGAGAACCCTCTGGTTCCGGCCAACACCACCGAGACCGGTGGCGGCAAGATCATCGACATGATGTGGACGGGTCTCGTCGAGTACCCGAACAACGGCGGCGCGCCCCAGAACGCGCTGGCGGACACCATCGAGACCAAGGACTCGAAGGTGTTCAACATCAAGATCAAGCAGAACACCAAGTTCCACGACGGCACCCCGGTGAAGGCGAAGAACTTCGTCGACGCCTGGAACTGGGCCGCCTACTCGCCGAACGGCGCCGCCAACGGCTCCTTCTTCTCCGACATCCAGGGCTACGAGGACGTGGCCACCTCCGACCCGGACGGCGACGGCCCGCAGAAGGCCCCGCCGCCGAAGCAGGAGAAGATGTCCGGCCTGAAGGTCCTCGACGACTGGAGCTTCGAGGTCACCCTCGCCGCCCCGACCGCCGTCTTCCCGACCAAGCTGGGCTACAGCGCCTTCATGCCGCTGCCGGACGCCTTCTTCACCCAGAAGGCCGAGGACTTCGGCAAGAAGCCGATCGGCAACGGTCCGGTCAAGTTCGTGTCGTGGCAGGACAACGTCGAGATCAAGCTGACCCGCTTCGACGACTACACCCTGCGTGACAAGGTGAAGATCAAGGACGTCGGGATCAAGCTGTACCAGGACGAGAACGCCGCCTACAGCGACCTGATCTCCGGCAACCTGGACTTCATGGAGACGGTTCCGACCTCCGCGCTCGCCGGCGAGAAGTACAAGGCCGACCTCGGTGACCGGGCGCTGAACACCGTCACCCCGGCGACCGCGTTCATCGCCTTCCCGATCTACGACAAGCGGTTCGCGAACAAGGACCTGCGCAAGGCGGTCTCGCTGTCGATCGACCGGCAGGCGATCAGCGACAAGATCTTCTTCGGTACCCGCAAGCCGGCCGACAGCTGGGCCAACCCGCTGACCCCGGGCGCCCCGGCGGGCAACTGCACCTCCTGCAAGTTCGACCCGGCCCAGGCCAAGGAGCTGCTCGCCAAGGCCGGCGGCTTCACCGGTGAGATGGTCTTCTACTACAACGCCGACTCCAGCCACAAGGACTGGATGGAGGCCGTTGCGCAGCAGGTGAAGACCAACCTCAACATCAACGCGCGTGCCGAGGGTGTCCCCACCTTCGCGGTGTTCCGCCAGAACATCAACGCCTACAAGATGAAGGGCCCGTACCGCGCGGCCTGGCAGCAGGACTACCCGGACATCGAGAACTGGGTGAACCCGCTCTTCGTCTCGAACGGCTCCTCGAACGACGGCAAGTACGTCAACCCGGCCGTGGACGCGGGCGCCAAGGAGGCCAGCGCCGCTGGCAGCCTGGAGGACTCGCACAAGAAGTTCGAAGAGGTTCTGAAGCTGGTCGACGAGGACGTCCCGACCATCCCGATCTACTTCTACGGCCAGCAGGCTGGCCACTCGGAGAAGATCAAGAAGCTCGAGCTCACCAACGTGGGCGAGCTGGACCTGAGCTCGGTCGAGCTCTGATCCGATCGGTCTGACCCCTGGGTCGGGCTCGCCGAACCCGGTGAGCCCGGCCCGGGGGCCGTTCCGCGACTGGGTGGGTGTCACCACGCCCACCCTCGCACCTGACCGCCATCCGTGTCGGCGTACCGTCGTCCGACGCCCCCTGTTCCTGGAGGCCACCCCATGGGCCGTTATCTGGTGAGACGGCTACTCCAACTCGTGCCGGTCTTCATCGGCACGACGTTCCTGATCTACTGGCTCGTCTGGTCGGTGCCCGGCGACCCGTTCGCCGGCAAGTGCGGTGAGCGGCGCTGCCCGCAGCAGTACATCGACTTCATGACCGACAAGTACAACCTGGATCAGAACATCTTCGTCCAGTACTTCACGTACATGCAGAACCTGCTGCAGGGCGACTTCGGCGAGACGTTCAGCGGTCGGTCGATCAACGACATCATCCTGACGTCGTACCCGAACACCATGAAGCTGGCCGTCGTGGCGCTGGCGATCGAGGCGGTCATCGGCCTCACCGCCGGCGTGCTGACCGGCCTGCGGCGCAACGGCTTCCTGGACAACCTGGTGCTCGTCTCCACGCTGTTCCTGATCGCGCTGCCGGTCTTCGTGGTCGGCTTCGTGCTGCAGTGGCTGTTCGGCGTGCAGTGGGGCATCGTCAAGCCGACGGTCTCCAGCGAGATGCGCTTCTCGGAACTGATCATTCCGGGCTTCGTGCTGGGAAGTGCCTCGATGGCGTACATCGCCCGGGTGGCACGCACCAGCATCGCCGAGAACCGGCGCTCCGACTACGTGCGCACCGCGATCGCCAAGGGCCTGCCGATGCGCCGGGTGGTCGGGGTGCACCTGCTGCGCAACTCGCTGATCCCGGTGGTCACGCTGCTCGGCACGGACCTGGGCGCCCTGATGGGTGGCGCGATCGTCACCGAGGGCATCTTCCAGATCAACGGAATCGGCCGACAGGTCTTCCGTTCGATCGTCACCAAGGAGAGCGCTACCGTTGTCTCCATCGTGATCGTGCTGGTGCTTGTCTACCTGCTGATGAACCTGCTGGTGGACCTGCTGTACGCAGCCCTGGACCCGAGGATCCGTTATGAGTGACCCCTCCACCGCATCGATCGTCAGCACCCCCCGTCCCGAGGAGCCGCGCGAGCTCGCGGCGTCGCCCGGCGCCGGGCTGCCCGAGGGCGCCCGCAAGGAGAAGCCACGCGGCCTGCTCGGCGACGCCTGGCGTGACCTGCGTCGCAAGCCCCTCTTCTGGATCTCGGCGGCGTTCATCCTGCTGTTCGTCGTGATGGCGGCCTTCCCGTCGCTGTTCTCCTCGGGCGACGCCGTCAACGGCGACCTGTCCCGCAGCCTCGGCAAGCCGTCGGCGGACGCCTGGTTCGGCTACGACGTGCAGGGCCGGGACGTGTACGCCCGCACCATCTACGGCGCCCGGGCCTCCATCGTCGTGGCGCTGCTGTCGGTGCTGGGCACGATGCTCATCGGCGGGGCCATGGGCATGATCGCCGGCTACCGCGGTGGCTGGGTGGACTCGCTGCTCTCCCGGATCGCGGACGTCTTCTTCGGCCTGCCGTTCGTGCTGGGCGCGATCGTCATCCTGACCACGTTCAACGGCTCGGGCAGCAGCAACAGCAAGGCCGAGATCATGTTCCTGGTGATCATGTCGCTGACGGTGCTGAGCTGGCCGGTGGTGATGCGGCTGATGCGGTCCTCGGTCCTGGCCACGCGCGAGGCCGACTACATCGTGGCGGCGCGCGCGCTCGGCGCCGGCACCGGGCGGATCGTGCTGAAGCACCTGCTCCCGAACTGTCTGGCCCCGCTGCTGGTCTACGGGACCATCATGGTCGGGTCGTTCATCGGTGCCGAGGCGACGCTGTCCTTCCTGGGCGTCGGCCTGAAGAGTCCGGTTGTGTCGTGGGGCATCATGATCAGCGAGGCGCAGAACTACATCCGTGTCGCGCCGTTCCTGCTGTTCTTCCCTGCCGCGTTCCTCGTCGCGGCCGTGCTGAGCTTCGTGATGCTCGGCGAGGCGGTCCGCGAGGCCCTCGACCCGAAGCTCCGATAGGGGAACTGAGTTGTCCGACATTCTCGTGTCCGAGCAGTCCGCTCCGGGCGCCGACGGATCCGGCCGCCCCTCGGGCCGCCTGCTCGAGATCGACGACCTGCGGGTGGAGTTCCGCACCAGGGACGGCGTCGCCAAGGTCATCAACGGGGTGACGTACCACGTCGACGCGGGGGAGACCCTCGCCGTGCTCGGCGAGTCCGGCTCCGGCAAGAGCGTCACCGCGCAGACCGTCATGGGCATCCTGGACACCCCGCCCGGGTTCGTCACCGGCGGCCAGGTGCGCTTCCACGGCAAGGACATGCTCAAGATGTCCGCCGAGCAGCGGCGTCGGATCCGTGGCGAGGGCATCGCCATGATCTTCCAGGACTCGCTCTCGGCCCTCAACCCGGTTTTCACCGTGGGCTTCCAGATCGCGGAGCAGTTCCGCATCCGCCGCGGCCTCAGCCGCGCGGATGCCAAGAAGCGCGCGATCGAGATGCTCGACCAGGTGAAGATCCCCAACGCCAAGGGTCGGTTCAGCAACTACCCGCACCAGTTCTCCGGCGGTATGCGGCAGCGGGCGATGATCGCCATGTCGCTGGCGCTCGACCCGGAGGTGCTGATCGCGGACGAGCCGACCACCGCGCTGGACGTGACCGTGCAGGCCCAGATCATGGACCTGCTCGGCGAGCTCCAGCGGGAACGGCAGATGGGCATGATCCTGATCACCCACGACCTCGGCGTGGTCGCCGACGTCGCGGACCGGATCGCGGTCATGTACGCCGGTCGGATCGTCGAGGAAGCCGACGTCTACGACCTGTACGGCAAGCCCGCCCACCCGTACACGCTCGGCCTGCTCAACTCGATCCCGCGGATGGACGAGAAGGGGCAGGAGCTCCGGACCATCAAGGGGCTCCCGCCGAACCTGATGAACATCCCGTCGGGTTGCGCCTTCAACCCGCGCTGCCCGATGGCGCAGCCGGTGTGCCGGGAGAAGGTGCCGCCGCTGCTGCAGCTGGGCAACGGCCGGGCCAGCGCCTGCCACTTCGCCGAGGAGCTCGTGAACCGTGACTGAGAACATCATCGAGGTCCGTGACCTGGTCAAGCACTACCCCGTGACCCGGGGCATCGTGTTCAAGAAGACCATCGGGCACGTCAAGGCGGTCGACGGCGTCTCCTTCGACCTCAAGGCCGGCGAGACGCTCGGCGTGGTCGGCGAGTCCGGCTGCGGCAAGTCGACGCTCGCCCGGGTGCTGATGAACCTGGAGAAGCCGACCGCCGGTCAGGTGCTCTACAAGGGTCAGGACATCTCCAAGCTCTCCGGTGGCGCGCTGCGGCGGCTGCGCCGGCAGATCCAGCTGGTGATGCAGGACCCGTACACCTCGCTGAACCCCCGCATGACGGTGGGTGACCTGATCGGCGAGCCGTTCGAGATCCACCCCGAGGTGGCTCCGAAGGGCAGCCGGCGCAGCAAGGTCAAGGAGCTGCTCGACCTGGTCGGCCTCAACCCGGAGCACATCAACCGGTACCCGCACCAGTTCTCGGGCGGCCAGCGGCAGCGCATCGGCATCGCCCGGGCGCTGGCGCTGCGGCCCGAGGTGATCGTCTGCGACGAGCCGGTGTCGGCCCTGGACGTGTCCATCCAGGCGCAGGTGATGAACCTGCTGGAGAAGCTCCAGGCCGAGTTCGGCCTGTCGTACGTCTTCATCGCCCACGACCTGTCGGTCGTGCGCCATCTGTCCGACCGGGTCGCCGTCATGTACCTGGGCAAGATGGTGGAGGTCGGCACCGAGGACGAGATCTACGAGCGGCCGACCCACCCGTACACCCAGGCGCTGCTGTCCGCGGTGCCGGTGCCGGACCCGACGCTGCGGGAGAGCAAGGCGATCATCCGGCTCCAGGGCGACGTCCCCTCGCCGATCAGCCCGCCCTCGGGCTGCCGGTTCCGCACCCGGTGCTGGAAGGCGCAGGACCTCTGCGCCCAGGAGGTGCCGCTGCTCCAGATCCGGCCGGGCTCGGACCACCCGAGCGCCTGCCACTTCGCGGAGAAGCGGGAGATCGTCGTCACCCACGGCGCGGCCTGATCCCGACCGGACCGCCTGTCCGCGTCAGTCGACGCGGGCAGGCGGTCCGTCGTATCCGGCGCCGGTCACAGCGGGCCGCGGCCGGCGCGCAGCAGCAGCAGCGCGAGCTGGGTGCCGTCGGCGCCGAGTTCGGAGCGGAAGCGCTCCAGGATCTCGCGTTCGCGGGAGAGCACCAGCCGGGTCCCGCCGGAGGCCATCCGGGTCGCGCCGACCTCCTGGGAGAGCGCGGCGCGCTCCTGCCAGAGCGCGATCAGCGTCCGGTCGATCTCGTCGATCCGTCGCCGGATCTCCCCGATCCGCTCGGCCGCCGCCGAGTCGTCGGTGCCGGTCCGGGCCGCCGCGGCACCGGTCGGGTCACCGCCGGCCGGCCGGTCGTGCCGCGCCAGGCTGCCGCTGGACTCCACCACGTCAGTCATCATCGTCGTCCCTCTCGGGGCTCGGACCCGGTACCCGGATCCCGGGACGGAAAAGCCCCGGGCTCGGGGAGCCCGGGGCGTTTCGTAGGTCTGAATGATCAGGCGCGACCCACGGCTGCCGGACTCCCGGTGCCGTAGTAAAAGAAGCGCTGATCGAACACGCCGTCGAGTATGCCGACCGGCGGGGCGGGCGCGCAAGGAAACCGGCCAACAGGTGGGACGTGACGCCGCCCGCGCACCCGGGCGCGCGGGCGGGGAAGTGTCCGGCCGACGGCATAGACTCGGACTGCGATGCATCCTCTCTTCGACATTCCCGCGTCCCCGCCCGCGCCGGAGTCCCGGCCGACCCCGCCGCGCCGCTCCGGGGCCGCCCGGTCCGACCCGCAGGCCCTCCTCGACGGCCTGAACGGCCCCCAGCGCGACGCGGTGACCCACGCCGGCTCCCCGCTGCTGATCGTGGCCGGCGCCGGCTCCGGCAAGACCCGGGTGCTGACCAACCGGATCGCCTACCTGCTCGGCGCCCGGGACGTGCACCCCGGCGAGATCATCGCGATCACGTTCACCAACAAGGCCGCCGGCGAGATGAAGGAGCGGGTGGCCGCGCTGGTCGGCCCGCGCGCCCGGCTCATGTGGGTCTCGACGTTCCACTCGGCCTGCGTACGCATCCTGCGCGCCGAGCACGAGCACGCCGGCCTGAAGTCCACCTTCTCGATCTACGACGCCGACGACTCCCGGCGGCTGATGCAGATGGTCGCCCGCGAGCTGGACCTGGACCCGAAGCGCTATCCCGCCCGGGGCCTCGCCGCGCAGGTCTCCAACCTGAAGAACGAGCTGGTCGACCCCGAGGAGTTCGCCGGCCGGGCCAAGGGGCCGAACGAGCGGGCCCTGGCCGAGGCCTACACGCTCTACCAGCGGCGGCTGCGTGAGGCGCACGCGCTCGACTTCGACGACCTGATCATGACGACGGTGCACCTGCTCCAGTCCCACCCGCACGTGGCGGAGAGCTACCGGCGCCGGTTCCGGCACGTGCTGGTGGACGAATACCAGGACACCAACCACGCCCAGTACGTGCTGATCAAGGAGCTGGTCTCCGGCACCGAGGGCGTCCCGCCGGCCGAGCTGTGCGTGGTCGGTGACGCCGACCAGTCGATCTACGCGTTCCGTGGCGCGACCATCCGCAACATCCTGGAGTTCGAGCGGGACTTCACCGACGCCCGCACGATCCTGCTGGAGCAGAACTACCGCTCCACCCAGACCATCCTCAACGCGGCCAACGCGGTGATCGACCGGAACACGTCGCGCAAGCCCAAGCGGCTGTGGAGCGACGCCGGCGCCGGCGAGCAGATCGTCGGCTACGTCGCCGACACCGAGCACGCCGAGGCGGACTGGGTGGCCCGGGAGATCGACCGGCTGGTCGACGGCGGCGACACCCGCCCGGGCGACGTGGCCGTCTTCTACCGCACCAACGCGATGTCCCGGGTGTTCGAAGAGGTCTTCATCCGGGTCGGCCTGCCCTACAAGGTGGTCGGCGGGGTGCGCTTCTACGAGCGCAAGGAGGTCCGCGACGCGCTGGCCTACCTGCGGGCGGTGGTCAACGACGACGACACGGTCAGCCTGCGCCGGATCCTCAACACCCCGCGCCGGGGCATCGGCGAGCGGGCCGAGGCCTGCGTCGAGGCTTTGGCGTCACGGGACCGCATCTCCTTCGGCGCCGCGTTGCGCCGCGCCAGGACGGCGCCGGGGATCTCCACCCGGGCGGCCAACGGCATCGCCGAGTTCGTCGCGCTGCTCGACGAGGCGCGTGAGCTGGCCGCCACCGGCACCCCGGAGGAGGTGCTGGAGGCGCTGCTGACCCGCTCGGGCTACCTGGCCGAGCTGGAGGAGAGCCTCGACCCGCAGGACGCCGGCCGGGTGGACAACCTCCAGGAGCTGGTGAGCGTCGCCCGGGAATACACCGAGCGGATCGAGGCGCTGGGCGCCGACGACGAGCGGGCCACCCTGGCCGGTTTCCTGGAGCAGGTGGCGCTGGTCGCCGACGCCGACCAGATCCCCTCCGACGACCCGGACCATCAGGGTGTCGTCACGCTCATGACGCTGCACACGGCCAAGGGCCTGGAGTTCCCGGTGGTCTTCCTGACCGGCCTGGAGGACGGCGTCTTCCCGCACCTGCGCTCGCTCGGCGACACCCGCGAGCTGGAGGAGGAGCGGCGCCTGGCGTACGTGGGCATCACCCGGGCCCGGCAGCGCCTCTACCTGTCCCGGGCGGTCACCCGCTCGGCCTGGGGCGCGCCGGCCTACAACCCGCCGTCGCGGTTCCTGGAGGAGTTGCCGCCGGAGCTGGTCCGGTGGGAGCGCACCGAGGGCTCGTACACCTCGTGGGGCGGCGGTGGGGGCGGCGTCGGCGGCCGGGCGGACCGGATGGGCCGCGGCGGCTTCGCCGGTGGCACTCCGAAGGCGACCGAGCTGGCCAAGCGTCTGGGCGTGGACGCCAGCCGGTTGTCCACCGCGAGCGAGCTGAAGCAGGCGCCCAAGGTCTCGGCCGGCGACCGGGTCAACCACCAGCGCTACGGCCTGGGTCGGGTGCTGGCGGTGGAGGGCGCCGGCCCGGGCGCCCGGGCCCAGATCGACTTCGGCGACCAGACCATGTGGCTGGTGCTGCGGCACGCCCCGATCGACAAGCTCTGAACGACGGGCGGGGCCCGGTCCGGCGTGCCGCCGGGCCGGGCCCCTTCTCGTGCCGTGGCCGTCAGCAGGCCACGTCGACGCCCCGGGCGCGCAGGAACGGCGCCGGGTCGATCTGGTTCCACATCGCGCCCTGGTGCACCTCGAAGTGCAGGTGCGGTCCGGTCGCGTCACCGGTCGCGCCCTCGTAGCCGATGACCTGGCCGGCCCGGACCTTGTCGCCGACGTCGACGAGGAGCCGGCTCTGGTGCGCGTAGTGCGTCAGGTAGCCGTTGTGGTGGTCGACGAAGACCGAGTTGCCGTAACCGTCACCGACGTCGCCGGCCTTGACCACGGTGCCCGCCGCGGCGGCCCGGATCGGCGTGCCGGCGGGCATGGCGAAGTCGATGCCCGCGTGCAGGGTTCCCCACCGCTGCCCGTAGCAGGAGGTGATCTCGGCGCCCTTCATCGGGATCACCCAGCCGGGCTTCGGCGCGGCCTTCTTCTTCGGCTTCGGCTTCACCGTCTTCCTCGGCTTCGGGGCGGCCGCGCTCGGGCTCGGGGACGGGCTGGCCGGGGTGGCCGACGGCGTGACGGGACTGACCGACTCCCGGGCCGAGCGGTCGGCGCGGGCGGCGTCCTCCGCGCGTGCCCGCGCGTCGAAGTCGACCGCCGCCGGCGCCGGGGTCGGTTCATCGGTGGTCGCGACCACGACACCGCCAAGGCCGAGCCCGAGCAGGGCCACCGCGCCGGTGACCAGGTATACGGTGCGCCGTGCCCGGCGGGGGCGCCGGTGGCGGGCGGGGGCGTTGTCCGGGGTGTTGCCGTTCGGGGTGGGACTGCTGTGTTGCACGGGGACCTTCACCAGTCGAGGGGCACGTGACCTCGAAATACTGGTGTCAGCGGCGGGGCGGCCGGGCCGGCGGGTCTCCCGGCCGGGCCGGTCCGGGCCGGCGTCCTGCCCGGGTTGACGCCGCTTGGGTGGTTCCCCGGAAGAGACGATCACCGGCCGGTGTGGGCCCGCTCACATCCGCAACTGTGATCCAGCAGACTTGCCGACAGACGAAACCGCCCGGATCACGGGATCCGGGCGGTCATCGGGCGGTGCGGAGGGTCAGGACGCGGCCACGTCGCCGTAGAGTGCCTCGGTTTCGAGCTTGATGTCCACTCCGCGCTCCTGGAGCCACGGCACCGGGTCCAGCGGCTGGCCGTTGACATGGACCTCGAGGTGCAGGTGGGAGCCGTAGGAGTGGCCGGTGTTGCCGACCAGGCCGAGCTGATCGCCGGCCTTGACCTCCTGGCCCTCCTTGACAGTCACCGCGGAGGAGTGGCCGTAGATGGCCTCGCTGCCGTCGGAGTGCTTGACGATCACCGCGTAGCCGTAGCCGCCGAACCAGCCGGCCTTGGTGACCGTGCCGGAGTGGATGGCCTTGTAGGGCGTGCCCTCGGGCGCGACCAGGTCGATGCCGGTGTGCAGCTTGCCCCAGCGCACGCCGTAGGGCGACTTGAAGTCGTAGCCGTGCAGGGGGAGGAGCCAGGGGTCCTGCTCGCTCGCGGCGGCGTCGGTCGACCGGTCGTCACGGGTGGCGCGGTCGGCGCTGTCGGCCCGGGCCGCGGCGTCCTGGCTGGCGACCGAGGCCTGCCGGAGCTCGTCGAGGACCGAGGGGCTGACGCTCTTGGCGTCGGGGAGGGCGTTCGCGCCGAGGGCGACGATGCCGGCGCCGACGAAGGCGGTGGTGACGACCGCCGCGTAGCGGCTCCGCGGGGGGGTGGGTACGCGGCGACGGCCGCGATATCGATCGGGCTCAGACGACAGGCGCTGGCGCACGCACACCCTCCGTTGTCGGGGATCCGATGCGACTCCGGACCGTTCGGTGAAGCTCCGCCGAACCTCCGGTGTCGCGTCGTCACCCGTCCGTGGACTCGATGACAACCGTGGACACGTTAGCCAACCGCCACTCCTGTCACAAGCCGAAGCGCCGAACTGGCGTTTCGTTATGTCCAATTCCATCCGAGCTTGTCATATCTCGTGCCGCTGGTCGGATGGCCCGTCAACTGTCCGTTCGTCGCGGACAGTGACCGATCGGCGGAGGTGTCCGACTTCCGGCGTACGAGGTCGGGCGGTAGTGCGCGGCCCGGCTTCCCGCCCCGCGCCCGGCCGGGTTACCGTTCGTTCAGGTCAGCAGTGCCGGTGCCGGTGAAAGGTGTGCGCAGATGAGCTCTCGAATCCGGGTCGTCGTCGCGAAGCCCGGCCTGGACGGCCACGACCGGGGCGCGAAGGTCGTCGCCCGTGCCCTGCGCGACGCGGGCATGGAGGTCATCTACACCGGTCTGCACCAGACGCCCGAGCAGATCGTCGAAACGGCCATCCAGGAGGACGCGGACGCGGTCGGTCTCTCCGTGCTCTCCGGCGCGCACATGACCCTGTTCAAGCGGGTCCTCGAACTGCTCGCCGAGCGCGAGGCGGCGGACATCGTGGTCTTCGGTGGCGGCATCATCCCCGAGGCCGACATCCCGGAGCTGGAGCGGCTCGGCGTCGCGAAGATCTTCACCCCGGGCGCGACCACCGGGTCGATCGTCGACTGGGTGCGGGAGAACGTCGCCCAGCCGGTCGGCTGACCGGCCGGTCTCCGCGGGCCCGGTCCCGAACCCGGGCAGGGGGAGGGGCCGGACGCACCCCTCACACGCCCGGCCCCTCTATGCACGATGCCCCGCCGCCACCCCTCGACCGACAGGGCATCGGCCGCTCCCGCCGTCGCGCTTGACCAGCGCTCCGACATCAGACTCAACGACGCCCCCGACGGGGGGTTACGCCCGGCTCCGGACATCCCCCGGACGGCTGACGCCGCGCGCTCCGGCGGCCCCCGTCCGTCGCTCGGCCGTCCACTCCGGCGACGACGGCTGTGCATTACCGCACACCGCGCACCCGCTCGGTTGCCGCTGGTTCCCATCTCGTTAGGCTGCGGCAAATGGCCTGTCTGTTCTGATGACAGGCGTCAAACTGATTTTCCAACGCTGGTGGCGGCGCGACGGCGCGCCGCGGAGACGGGACGGGACGCGCAATCGTGGACCTGTACGAGTACCAGGGGCGGGACCTGTTCGAGCGGCACGGCTTGCCCGTGCTCGCCGGCGGCGTCGCCACTACCCCGGAGGAGGCCCGCGCGATCGCCGAACGCCTCGGCGGTCGGGTGGTCGTCAAGGCGCAGGTGAAGGTCGGCGGCCGCGGCAAGGCCGGCGGCGTGAAGCTGGCCGAGGGCGCGGAGGAGACGGTGGCCCGGGCCACCGACATCCTCGGCATGGACATCAAGGGTCACACCGTCCACAAGGTCATGATCACCGTGACCGCGGACGTGGCCGAGGAGTACTACTTCTCGTACCTGCTCGACCGGGCGAACCGCACCTTCCTCTGCATCGCCAGCGTCGCCGGCGGCATGGACATCGAGCAGGTCGCCGCCGAGACCCCGGACCGGGTCGTCAAGGCGCCGATCGACGCCAACACCGGCGTCGACGAGGCCAAGGCGCGCGAGATCGTCACCGCGGCCGGCTTCCCGGCCGAGATCGCCGACCAGGTCGTCGACGTCGCGGTCAAGCTGTGGCAGGCGTTCGTCGCCGAGGACGCCACGCTGGTCGAGGTGAACCCGCTGGCCACCACCAAGGACGGCAAGCTGCTGCTCCTGGACGCCAAGGTCACCCTGGACGAGAACGCCGGGTTCCGGCACCCGGACCACGAGGCCCTGGTCGACCAGGCGTCGGTGGACCCGCTGGAGCAGGCCGCCAAGGCCAAGGACCTCAACTACGTCAAGCTCGACGGCGAGGTCGGCATCATCGGCAACGGCGCGGGCCTGGTCATGTCCACGCTCGACGTGGTCGCGTACGCCGGTGAGCGGCACGGCGGCGTCAAGCCGGCCAACTTCCTCGACATCGGCGGCGGCGCGAGCGCCGAGGTGATGGCGAACGGCCTGGAGATCGTCCTCTCCGACCCGTCGGTGAAGAGCGTCTTCGTCAACGTGTTCGGCGGCATCACCGCGTGCGACGCGGTCGCCAACGGCATCGTGCAGGCGCTGGCGCTGCTCGAGCAGCGCGGCGAGAAGGCCACCAAGCCGCTCGTGGTCCGCCTCGACGGCAACAACGCCGAGGCCGGTCGGGCCATCCTCGACGGCGCGGCCAACCCGCTCATCCAGCGGGTCGACACCATGGACGGCGCGGCCGAGCGGGCCGCCGAGCTGGCAGCTGCGGGGGTCTGACAATGGCTATCTGGCTGACCAAGGACTCCAAGGTCATCGTGCAGGGGATGACCGGTTCCGAGGGTTCCAAGCACACCCGGCGGATGCTCGCGGCGGGCACCACCGTCGTCGGCGGCGTCAACCCGCGCAAGGCCGGCACCACCGTCGACTTCGACGGCACCGAGCTGCCCGTCTTCGCCTCCGTCGCGGACGCGATGAAGGAGACCGGGGCCGACGTCACGGTCATCTTCGTGCCGCCGCAGTTCACCAAGGCCGCCGTGGTCGAGGCGATCGACGCCGGCATCGACCTGGCCGTGGTGATCACCGAGGGCGTACCGGTGCACGACACCGCCGCGTTCTGGGCGTACAACGTCGCCCAGGGTGAGCGGACCCGGATCATCGGCCCGAACTGCCCGGGCATCGCCTCGCCGGGCGCGTCCAACGCCGGCATCATCCCGGCCGACATCACCGGCTCCGGCCGGATCGGCCTGGTCAGCAAGAGCGGCACGCTGACCTACCAGATGATGTACGAGCTGCGCGACATCGGCTTCTCCACCTGCGTCGGCATCGGTGGTGACCCGATCATCGGCACCACCCACATCGACGCGCTGGCCGCCTTCGAGGCGGACCCGGAGACCGACGCCATCGTCATGATCGGTGAGATCGGCGGCGACGCCGAGGAGCGCGCGGCCGAGTTCATCAAGGCCAACGTCACCAAGCCGGTGGTCGGCTACATCGCCGGCTTCACCGCCCCGCCCGGCAAGACCATGGGTCACGCCGGCGCGATCATCTCCGGCTCGGCCGGCACCGCCGACGCGAAGAAGGCGGCGCTGGAGGCGGTCGGCGTCAAGGTCGGCAAGACCCCGACCGAGACCGCCAAGCTCATGCGGGAGATCATGTCGGGCCGCTGAGCGGTCGCACGACGTGCCGAGGGGGTCGACCGGGTCCGGTCGGCCCCCTCACGCTCAGCGGTACCAGTACGGGTAGTAGTAGCTGCCCCGGGCCCGCACGATGGCGCTGGCCACGATGTTGACGACGCCGAACGCGATGGCCAGCCAGCCGAGCAAGGGTGACTTGCCGTTGCGCCGCGCGTCGCGGATGGACAACCACCCGAAGACGATGCCCAGGATTCCGCAGCAGAGCAGGCCGAGCACGATGCCGAGAACGCCCCAGAGCGTGGTCCGGTCCCGGCCGGCGGCCGGTGGCGGCGGTGGCGGCGGATACGGAGCGTTCACGGCTTCCTCCGAGCGGTCGGTGCCGCGACAGGAAAGGTCGCGTCTGAAGCCGAGGCTAGACGGATCACCACCGCCGATCCGGGGGTTCGGCGAACTCGCCGCGGTATCGGACTGCCGTCCTTCGTGCGGCGTGCCAGAGTAGACGCGATGTCACGTGTCACCCCTGACCAGCCCCGCCGCTCGGCCGCCGGTCCCGGCGCCGGTGCCCGGCCGCCCGGCCGTGCCCGCCCCGGTGTCCGCGTGCCCGCGCCCCGGGCGGGCGAGCCGTCCCGCAGCCGGGCGCCGCTGCCCGTCGCCGCCGGGGTGGCCGCGCTCTGGGCCGCGGTGACCTCCTGGCTGCCGGTCACCATGGTGCTCGGCCTGGCCCAGCTCAGCGAGGACGCGGGCTCGCTCGGCGGCGCGGTCCGCGCCGGCCTCGCCGGCTGGCTGCTCGGGCACGGGGTGCCGCTGCAGACCGCGGCCGGGCCGCTCGGCCTGGCGCCGCTCGCGCTGAGCGCGCTCGTCGTCTGGCGGCTCACCCGCGCCGGGGTGCACGTCAGCCGCGCCGTCGGGGCCCGCGGCGGCGGCTCGCCCCGGCAGGCGCTCACCGTCGCGGTCGCCGTCGCCGTCGGATACGCGCTGCTCGGCGCGATCGCCGCGATCGCCGTCGGCGCGGGCGGCCTGCGGGTCTCCCCGGTCACCGCCGCGCTCACGTTCGCCGCGTTCGCCGCCCCTGCCGCCCTGGTCGGCGCACTGCGCACCACCGGGGTGTGGGGGCTGCTGGCGCGGCGCTGCCCGCCGGCCGTGCGGGACGGGCTGCGCACCGGCCTGGTCGCGGCGCTGCTGCTGTGCGGCGCGGGCGCCGGCGCGGCCGGGCTGGCGGTGGCCACCGGCGGCGGCGACGCGGCCGACATGATCGGGGCCTACCGCACCGGGGTGGCCGGTCAGGCCGGCATCACGCTGGTCAGCCTCGCCTACGCGCCGAACGCCACCGCCTGGTCGGTCAGCTACCTGCTCGGTCCCGGGTTCGCCGTCGGCACGGACACCGCCGTGCGCACCAGCGAGGTGTCGGTCGGCGCGTTGCCGGCCGTACCACTGCTCGCCGGTCTGCCGCGCGGGCCGGTGGACGGGCTCGGGTCGGGGCTGCTCGCGGTGCCCGTGCTGGCCGCGATGGCGGCCGGCTGGCTGCTCGCCCGGAGGCTGCTGCGGGTGGCGGCCGAGGAGCGGGCCGAGGTCGGGTGGGCGGCGCTGCTGGTGCCGGCGGCGCTCGCCGGGCCGGTCGCGGGCGCGCTGCTGGGGCTGGTCGCGGCGGCCTCCGGCGGCCCGCTCGGCGGTGGTCGGCTCGCCGAGATCGGTCCGGCGCCCTGGCCGGTGGCCGGCGTGGCCACGCTGGTGATCGCCGTGGGTGCGGCGCTCGGCGCCGCCGCCACCCGCACCCTGACCCGTCCCACCGCCCCGCCGTCCCGCCCGGCGCCCCCGCCCCGCGCCACCCCCGCCGCCCGCTGACCCCGCCCGTCCGGGAGGTGGGCCGGGAACGCGCGAGGGGGCGCCCGGCGGTCGCCGGACGCCCCCTGCACGGAGCCGGTCAGGAACCGAAGTTGCCCATGTTGATCGCGGCGCCGGCGATGGCGCTGATGATGCCGACGACCACACCGACACCACCGCAGATCAGGGCGGCCTTGGCCTGGCCCGGGTTGCTGGCCTCGCCCGCCTGGACCTTCTTCTGACCCATCACGCCGAGCACGATGCCGACGATGCCGGCCGGCACACCCAGCAGCGGGCAGCACAGGCCGAGCACGATCGAGGCGATGCCGACGATCATGCCGATGAGGCCCATGGTGTTGTTCTGACCCTGCCCCTGGCCCGGGCCGGCCGGGTAGCCGGCGGCCGGGTACTGCGGCGCGGCGCCGTACGGCTGCTGCTGCTGCGCGTACGGGTCCTGGCCGTAGGGCTGGCCGGAGGTGGGCTGGCCGTAGGGCTGCCCCGAGGTCGGCTGCTGCCCGTACTGCGGCGCCTGCGGCGGCTGGGCGTACGGGTCGTGCGGCTGTGCGGTCGGGTCCTGGTTCGGCTGCTGGCCGTACGGGTCCTGACCGGGGTATCCGGGCTGCATCGAGGTGCTCCTCAAACTGGGGGTCCATGGTCGGGTGCGCACGGCACCGGGCGACGGCAGCGTATCGTGTCGCCGCCATCGGGGAGATCACCAGCGGCGCGCCCGCCCGCGGACGGGACGTCCGGAGGGCACCGATAGGGTTGTCCGCGTGACCGAGCCCGCGTCCGTCGCCCGCCTCGTCGTCCTCGTCTCCGGTTCCGGCAGCAACCTCCAGGCGCTGCTGGACGCCGCCGCCGACCCCGGATACGGGGCCCGGGTGGTGGCCGTGGGCGCCGACCGGGACGGCATCGCCGGCCTGGACCGGGCCGCCGCGGCCGGGGTGCCCTCGTTCGTCGAGCGCGTCAAGGACCACCCGACCCGTGCCGACTGGGACAAGGCCCTCACCGCCCGCGTCGCCGAGCACCGGCCCGACCTGGTCATCAGCGCGGGCTTCCTGAAGCTGGTCGGTCCGGAGTTCCTCACCGCGTTCGGCGACCGCTACCTGAACACGCACAACACGCTGCTGCCGGCGTTCCCCGGCATCCACGGTCCCCGCGACGCGCTGGCATACGGCGTGAAGGTCACCGGGGCCACGTTGTTCTTCGTCGACGCCGGGATGGACACCGGCCCGATCGTCGCCCAGGTCGCCGTTCCGGTGCTCGACGACGACGACGAGGAGACGCTCACCGAGCGCATCAAGTCCGCCGAGCGCCGCCAGCTCGTCGAGCAGGTCGGCCGCCTGGTCCGTGAAGGTTGGACGATCACCGGCAGAAAGGTCACCATCCCGTGAGCACCACTCAGGACGCCCGCCCGATCCGGCGCGCGCTGGTCAGCGTCTACGACAAGACCGGCCTGGTCGAGCTGGCCCGGGCCCTGCACGAGGCGGGCGTGGAGATCGTCTCGACCGGCAGCACCGCGTCGACGATCTCCGGCGCGGGCGTGCCGGTGACGCCGGTCGAGCAGGTCACCGGCTTCCCGGAGATCCTCGACGGACGGGTCAAGACCCTGCACCCGAAGATCCACGGTGGCCTCCTCGCCGACCTGCGCAAGGACGCGCACGCCGCGCAGCTCGACGAGCACGGCATCGCCGGGATCGACCTGCTGGTCTCCAACCTCTACCCGTTCCAGGCCACTGTCGCCTCCGGCGCCGACCTCGACGAGTGCGTCGAGCAGATCGACATCGGCGGGCCGGCCATGGTCCGGGCCGCCGCGAAGAACCACGCCTCGGTGGCGGTGGTGACCGACCCGGCTGCGTACCCGGCGGTGCTCGCCGCGCTCGCCGACGGCGGTTTCACCCTGGCCCAGCGGCGCGCGCTCGCCGCCCGCGCCTTTGCCGACATCGCCGACTACGACGTGGCCGTGGCCGACTGGTTCGCCTCCACCGTGGCCCCGGCGGAGGACGGGTGGCCGCGGTTCGCCGGGTCGGCGCTGCGCCGCCAGGCCGTGCTGCGCTACGGCGAGAACCCGCACCAGACGGCGGCCCTCTACACCGACCCGGGCGCGCCGGCCGGCCTGGCCCAGGCCGAGCAGCTGCACGGCAAGGAGATGTCCTACAACAACTACGTGGACGCGGACGCCGCCTGGCGGGCCGCGCACGACTTCCCCGACCAGCCCGCGGTGGCGATCATCAAGCACGCCAACCCGTGCGGCATCGCGGTCGGCGCCGACGTGGCCGAGGCGCACCGCAGGGCGCACGCCTGCGACCCGGTCTCCGCCTTCGGCGGGGTGATCGCGGTGAACCGGCCGGTGAGCGTGGAGCTGGCCGGCCAGGTCGCGGAGATCTTCACCGAGGTGCTGGTGGCGCCGGGCTACGACGACGGCGCGCTGGAGCTGCTGCGGGCCAAGAAGAACATCCGGCTGCTGCGGGCCCCCGCGTTCGCCCCCCGGCCGGCCGAGTGGCGGCAGGTCGGCGGCGGCGTGCTGGTGCAGATGCGGGACGCGGTCGACGCGCCCGGCGACGACCCGGCCAACTGGACGCTGGCCACCGGTGACGCGGCCGACGAGGCCACGCTGCGCGACCTGGTGTTCGCCTGGCGGGCGGTACGCGCGGTGAAGAGCAACGCGATCCTGCTGGCCCGCGACGGCGCCACCGTCGGCGTCGGGATGGGCCAGGTCAACCGGGTCGACTCGGCGCGGCTGGCGGTCAGCCGGGCCGGCGACGAGCGGGCGCGGGGCTCGGTCTGCGCCTCGGACGCGTTCTTCCCGTTCGCCGACGGGCCGAAGATCCTCATCGACGCGGGCGTCCGGGCGATCGTGCAGCCCGGCGGCTCGATCCGCGACGAGGAGACCATCGCGGCCTGCAAGGAGGCCGGCGTGACCATGTACCTGACCGGCACCCGGCACTTCTTCCACTAGATCCTGGTTCCCCGGGGGTCGAGCGGACCTCGCAGAGAGACGGTTCAGATCTGGGCGATATACCTCAGAGGCATATTCATGACTCTGAGGTATATCGCTTCACGCACCCCGGTCCCGCCGGCCGCGACACGCCGGCAGGGCCGGTGGCGGAACGCACCGGCTCCAGGTGGCCCCGCCGTCCGTGCGCCGTTGCCGGCCGCCCTGGCCGGTTGCTAGCGTGTGCCCGGCGACAACGATCGACCGTCTCCACTGTCCATGAGCCCCGGCAGGTGTGCCATGCGCGTACGCGACCGGTTGACCGCCGTCGTCGTCACGTTGGCGTTCGTCCTGGCCGCGTTCGGCGCCGCCGTCGGCCTGCCCGCCGTCGGCCTGCCCGCCGTCGGCCTGCCCGCCGTCGGCGCGAGCGCCGCCGGGCCGTCCGCCGCCGGTCCGTCCACCGCCGGTCCGGCCGATGCCGGCCCGGGTGCCGCCGTACCCGCCCGGGGTTGCCGGGCCTTGCCGGTCGCGTCGCTCGGCGCGTACCCGCAACGGCCGTGCGCGGAGCTGTCCGGTGGGTGGTGGGGTGAGCGGCGCGGCGGCCTCGCCTACGGCGACGGGCCGGACGAGCCGCTCCCGGCCGCGCCGCCGAGCGTCGCCGGTCCGATCGTGTCGGCGCGGCTCGTTCCCGGCCGTCGGCCGCCGGCCCGACCGCTGCCGCCGCCCGGCGTGCCGGCGGCGCGGGCGCCGCCCACCGCCTGAGCCGCGCCGGAGCCTGCCGCGTCGACCCGGCGGCACCGCCGCTGCCCGCCGTCGCCCACGGGGGCGCGCCTCACGCACCCCGTCCGCGTCTCGCCGAGGCCTCGTCCCCACTTCCTCCGGGGGACGGGGCCTCAGACGTCCGGGCGCACCTCGGCGAAGTGACAGGCGCTGGGGTGCGGGTCCGCCGCCCGGGGCACCGTCTGCGGGTCCTGGGTGGCGCAGACCTCCTCCGCCTTCCAGCACCGGGTGCGGAACCGGCAGCCCGACGGCGGGTCGGCCGGACTCGGCACGTCCCCGCTCAGCCGGATGATGCTCCGCTCCGTGCGGGCCTCCGGGTCGGGCACCGGCACCGCCGAGAGCAACGCCTGGGTGTACGGGTGGGTGGCCCGCCGATAGATCTGCTCCTCGGTGCCGATCTCGACGATCCGACCCAGGTACATCACCGCCACCCGGTCGGAGATGTGCCGGACCACCGACAGGTCGTGGGCGATGAAGATGTACGAGAGCCCGAACTCGTCCTGGAGCTGCTCCAGCAGGTTGATCACCTGGGCCTGGATGGAGACGTCCAGGGCCGACACCGGTTCGTCGCACACGATGATCTCGGGCCGCAGGGCGAGCGCGCGGGCGATGCCGATGCGCTGCCGCTGACCGCCGGAGAACTGGTGCGGATAGCGGTTCAGGTGCTCCGGGTTGAGCCCGACCACGTCCAGCAGCTCCCGGACCCGCTGCCGGCGGCTGCCCTTCGGGGCGGCCTCCGGGTGGATCGCGAACGGCTCACCGATGATGTCGCCCACCGTCATCCTCGGGTTCAGCGAGGTGTACGGGTCCTGCATCACCATCTGCATGTTCCGGCGCAGCCGGCGCAGCTCCGACCCGGACGCCCGGAACAGGTCCTTCCCCTCCAACGTGGCCCGGCCGGAGGTCGGCGTCTCCAGCCGCATCAGCAACCGGGCCAGGGTCGACTTGCCGCAGCCGGACTCGCCGACCACCCCGAGCGTCTCGCCACGGCGCAGCTCGAAGCTCACCCCGTCGACCGCCCGGATCGCGCCGATCTGCCGCTTGAACAGCACCCCCTGGGTGATCGGGAAGTGCTTCACCAGGTCGTCGACGGCGAGGACGGTCTCGCCCCGGACCTTGGTGGAGTCAGCCGGCGGGGTCATCGTGGACCTCCTGCGCGAAGTGGCACGCGCTGGTCCGGCCGTCGCCGAGCACGAGGTCGTGCGGCACCTCGTCGACGCAGACCTGCTGCGCGTACGGGCAGCGGGGGTGGAACGGGCAGCCGGAGGGGATCCGCATCAGGTTCGGCGGCAGCCCCCGGATCGTGGACAGCGCCCGGCCGCGCACGTCGAGCCGGGGGATCGACTCCAGCAACCCCTTCGTGTACGGGTGGGCCGGCGCCCGGTACAGCGAGCGGACGTCGGCGTGCTCGACGATCCGGCCGGCGTACATGACCGCGATCCGGTCCGCCACGCCGGCGACCACGCCGAGGTCGTGGGTGATCAGGATGAGCGCCATGCCCAGGTCGCGCCGCAGGTCGGCCAGGAGGTCCATGATCTGGGCCTGCACGGTGACGTCGAGCGCGGTGGTGGGCTCGTCGGCGATCAGCACCTTGGGGTCCAGCGCCAGCGCCATGGCGATCATGACGCGCTGCCGCATGCCGCCGGAGAACTGGTGCGGGTAGTCGCCCAGCCGGTTCGCCGCGGCCGGGATGCGGACCAGGTCCATCAGCTCGACGGCGCGGCGGCGCGCGTCGGCCCGGGACAGCCCGGCCCGCTCGCGCAGCGACTCACCGATCTGCCAGCCGACCGGGAAGACCGGGTTCAACGCCGACAGCGCGTCCTGGAAGATCATCGCGATCTCCGTGCCGCGTACCTGCCGGCGCTCCTCCTCGGAGCGGGTGAGCAGGTCCCGCCCCTGGTAGAGGATCTGACCACCGCGTACGTGCGCCGGTGGGGTGTCCAGGATGCCCATGATCGCCTGGGCGGTGACCGACTTGCCGGAGCCCGACTCGCCGAGCACGGCCAGCGTCTCGCCGGCGTCCAGGTGGTAGGTCACCCCGTTGATCACCCGGGCCACGCCCTCCCGGGTGCGGAACTCGACGTGCAGGTCCCGTACCTCCAGCAGGTGCCCGCCGGGCGGGGTGGGGGAGGCCGGCGTGGGCCGGACCGCGTTCTGCGTCATCAGGAAGTCACCGGAGCTTCGGGTCGAAGGCGTCGCGGACCGCGTCGCCGAGCATGATGAAGGCGAGCACGGTCAGCGCGAGGAAGACCGACGGCACGATCAGCGGGGTCGCCGACTCCCGCATGTGCACCCGGCCGGCGTCGATGTCGATGCCCCAGGAGATGGTGGGCGCCTTCAGGCCGATGCCGAGGAAGCTCAGCGTCGCCTCGGCCGCGATGAACGAGCCGAGCGCGATGGTGAGCACCACGATGGCCGGGGCGAGCGCGTTCGGCAGGATGTGCCGCCACATGATCCGGCCGTTGCCGGCGCCGAGCATCCGGGCGGCGGCCACGTAGTCCTGCTCCCGGGCGGTGATGACCGAAGAACGCACCACCCGGGCCGCGGTGGTCCAGCCGAGCAGCGCCAGCACCAGGATGACCGCGAAGAGCCGGACCGTCTCGCCGCTGGTGCTCACCCGCTTGAGCAGCACGATCGCGGCCAGCAGCAGCGGGATGCCGAGCACGATGTCGATCACCCGGGAGAGCACCGCGTCGACCCACCCGCCGAAGAAACCGGCGAGCATGCCGACGACCAGCGCGATCACGCCGGTGATCAGCGCGGAGAACGCGCCCACCAGCAGCGAGGCCCGGGCGCCGTAGACCGCCCGGGCGAACGTGTCGCAGCCCTGGAAGTCGTACCCGAAGATGGCCCCGCCGGACGGTCCGGCGTGCTGCCGGGAGAGCACGCAGTCGCGCGGGTCGTTCGCGGTGAACAGCCCGGGGAAGGCGGCCATCGCGGCGACCAGCACGACCAGCAGCAGGCTGATCCAGAAGACCGGGTTGCGGCGCAGGTCCCGCCAGGCGTCACCGGCCAGGCTGCGCGACCGTCCCGGCCGGCCGGCCCGGTCGGGGGTGCCGGGCTCGCCGGAGACGCCCCGCCGCGCCGACTGGTCCTCCGTCGCCGCCACGGTCTCGAAGTCACTCATGCCCGCGCCTCGCTCCGCTCGGCGCGGTCACGAGCGACCGGGCACGCTGCGTCGATGATTCGTTCGCTGCGCTCACTCATAGCGGATCCTCGGGTCGAGTACGGCGTAGAGCACGTCCACCACCAGGTTGGACAGCAGGTAGACGACGACGAGCACGCTGACGATGCCCACCACCAGCGGGCCGTCCTCGGTGCGGATGCCGCGGAACAGGTTGAAGCCGACGCCGGGGATGTTGAACACGCCCTCGGTGATGATCGCGCCGCTCATCAGGTTGCCCAGTTCCACGCCGAGGAAGGTGACCACCGGGATGAGCGAGTTGCGCAGCACGTGCACGCCGACGATCCGCCGCCGGACCAGGCCCTTCGCGCGGGCGGTGCGGACGTAGTCGGCGCGCAGGTTCTCGGTGACCGAGGTCCGGGTCAGCCGCAGCGCGGTGGCCAGCGAGAGCGAGCCGAGCACGATGCCGGGCAGCAGCAGCGCCCAGAAGGAGGGCTGGGCGCCGGCGGTGGGCGGGAAGATCGGCCAGCGTACGCCGAGGAAGTACTGCGCCAGCGGGGCGAGCACGATGGTCGGGATGCCGAGCACCAGCAGCGTCAGCACCAGCGTGGCGTGGTCGAAGACGCCGGCGCGCCGGATGGCCGCGAGCACGCCGGCGGTGACCCCGAAGATCACGGTCACGGCCAGCGCGATCAACGCCAGCTTCACGGTGACCGGCCAGGCGGCGGCGAGGATGTCACTGATCTGCCGCCCGGTCAGCGACTGGCCGAGGTCGCCCCGGACCAGGCCGCCGAGGTAGTTGACGTAGCGGTAGAAGAAGCCGCCGACGCCGGTCGCGTCCAGGTGGTACTTCTCGGTCAGGTAGGCCCGCTGGGCCGCGGTGACCGGCCGCTCCCCGGCGAGCGCCTGGATCGGGTCACCCTGCCCGGCGAACATCAGCGCGTAGACGATCAGCGTGGTCCCGAAGAAGGCGAGGACCATCTGGAGCAGCCGCCGCAGGATGAACCGGAACATGCTGGCAAGTTTGCCGAAAAGGGGCGAACTGCGTGCCAATGCGAGGGCCGGGCCACCCGGTGGGGGTGGCCCGGCCCTCGACGGGGTGGGTCAGGCGCGCTCGATCTTCAGCAGGTCGACCCGGTCGAAGAGGTCCACGTGGACGTTCTTGACCTTGGTGGAGTGGCCGAAGTTGTTCTGCCCGTACCGCAGCGGGATCACCGGCAGGTCCTGCGCGAGCAGGTCCTCCGCCGCCTGGTACTTCTTGATCGCCTCGTCCTCGGTCGCCGCGCGGGCGCCCTCGGCGAGGAGCTTGTCGAACTCCGGGTTGCTGTAGCCGTAGTAGTTCGACGAGCCGTTGGTGCTGTACAGCGGGCCCAGGTAGTTCTCCATGGACGGGTAGTCCATCACCCAGCCCATCCGGAACAGGCCGACCGACTGCTTCTGCTTGAGCTTGGTCAGCAGGTCCGCGAACTTCGGCTCGGCGTTGCCGACGCACTCCACGCCCAGGTTGGCCTTCAGTTGGTTGCAGGTGGCGTCGATCCAGTCCTTGTGGCCGCCGTCGCCGTTGTAGGACAGCTCGATCTTCTTCGGGCCGCCCGCGGCCTCGTACATGGCCTTGGCCTTGGCCGGGTCGAACGCGCCGGCGGTGCCGATGGTGTTCTCCCGGTAGCCGGCGACCACCGGGGAGACGAACGAGCGGGCCGGCTGCTGCGAGTCCTTGAAGATCGACTTGGTGATCTCGTCCCGGTCGATCGCCATCGAGATGGCCTTGCGCACCTCGGGCTTGCTGAACTCCTTCTGAAACGTCGGGAAGGCCAGCACCTGAAGCGACGACGCCGGGCTCTGCTGGAACCGGTCGCCGAGGTCGGTGGCGGCGGTCGACAGGTTCTCGGTCGGGATCGTCTTGATCACGTCGAGGTTGTCCGACAGCACGTCCGCGTACGCGGCGGTCGGCTGCTGGTAGATCCGGAACTCGACGCCGCCGACCTTGGGCTGCTGCCCCGGGAAGGCGTCGTACTTCTCCACCTCGACCTTGGCGTCGTGCTGCCAGTTGCCCTTCATCTTGAACGGGCCCTGGCCGATCGGCGCCTGCTCGTACCCCTCGGCCAGCACGCCGGGCGCGGAGAAGGCCGCCTTGGGCAGCGGGTAGAAGGCGGTGTAGCCGAGCATGGTCTTGAAGTCCACGTACGGCTCGGTGAGCGTCACGGTGAAGGTCAGGTCGTCGACCTTCTTCAGGCCGCTCAGCGTCTGGGCCTTCGGCTTCTCGCCCTGGAGGTCCGCGTAGCCGGCGACCTTCTCGAAGAAGTAGCTCGAGTTCTGGCCGTTCGGGGCGTACGCGCCGTAGTTCCACGCGTCCAGGTAGTTGTCGGCGGTGACCTTCTCGCCGTTGTGGAACGTGTAGCCGGGCTTCAGCTTGATCGTCCAGACCTTGTTGTCCGACGACGTCACCGACTCGGCCGCCACCTCGTGCGGCTTGTTCGCCTCGTCGTAGTCGACCAGCGGGCTGAACAGGGCCGACAGGACCTGGGAGCCGCTCGTCTCGTTGGTGTTGGTCGGCACCAGGTGCTGCGGCTCGGCGATCTCGATCCGCACGGCCGCATCGGGGTCGCCTGCGCCACCGCTGCCGCCGCCCGAGCCGCAGGCCGCCAGGCCCAGCGTCACCGCGAGCGGGAGAGCGGTCCAGGCCGCCAGCCTACGAACACGCATGGAGTCTCCTCATCTCCTCACGCTGCGCTGTCGTCCCGACGCTGGGTGACTCTGCGCAACGAGCCGTAACGGTAGGTCGCGAGGCGGCGACTCGACAACGTGTGCGTTGCGGAGCGGTAACGGTGCGTGCCCGCCGGTCTTGTCGCCGCGGCTCCTGCCTGCTAGCTCCGGCCCTCTGGGCGGCATCTTTTCGGAGATGTGCGGCCGGCTCGGGTGTGAGTGGCCCGGATCGCGTGCGCCGCCCCGGGCGTCCGGTCCGTCCCGCGCCGGGGCCGCCCGTCCGTTTCTCCGGCCCTCCCAGTCACGCTGCGTGACTTAACGCACGTTGCGGAGCGTCATCGTCGGCCGTCGTCGTCCGGCCCGACCACCGACGTGAGACGATCACGGCGTGACGGCGACGATCCTGGACGGCAAGGCCACGGCGGCGGAGATCAAGGACGAGCTGCGGGAGCGGGTCAAGGCGCTCGCCGAGCGCGGCATCACCCCCGGGCTCGGCACCGTGCTGGTCGGGGAGGACGCCGGCTCCCAGGCGTACGTCAACGGCAAGCACCGCGACTGCGCGGAGGTCGGCATCGCTTCGCTCCGCGTCACGCTGCCCGCCGACGCCGGCCAGGAGCGCCTCGACGCGGCGCTGGCCGAGCTGAACGCCGACCCGGCCTGCCACGGCTACATCGTCCAGCTCCCGCTCCCGAGCCACCTGGACACCCAGCGGGCGCTGGAGTCGATCGACCCGGACAAGGACGCCGACGGCCTGCACCCGGTCAACCTCGGTCGACTCGTGCTCGGCTACGACGCGCCGCTGCCCTGCACCCCGCGCGGCATCGTGGAGCTGCTGCGCCGGCACGACGTCCCGCTGCGCGGCGCGAACGTCGCCGTCGTCGGCCGGGGCAACACGGTGGGTCGGCCGCTGGGCCTCCTGCTCACCCGGCGCAGCGAGAACGCCACCGTCACGCTCTGCCACACCGGCACGCTCGACCTGGCCGCGCACACCCGGGCCGCCGACATCGTGATCGTCGCCGCCGGGGTGCCGGGGCTGCTCACCGCCGACATGGTCACCCCCGGCGCGACAGTGGTGGACGTCGGCATCACCCGGGTGATCGGCGAGGACGGCAAGGGGCGCTACACCGGCGACGTCGACCCGGAGGTGGCCGAGGTGGCCGGCCGGCTGGTGCCGATGCCGGGCGGCGTCGGCCCGATGACCCGCGCCATGCTGCTGACCAACGTGGTCGAGCGGGCCGAGCAAACGGGCTGACCACCCAGGCAGGTCATAACCGTCCGCCCCTGGCCCGATCGGTGCCAGGATGGCTGATACGGTCCGGAAAACCGACTGGTATCAGGGAGTGGGACGACCATGGGTAAGAAGGTCACTGTCGTCGGGGCCGGCTTCTACGGCTCCACCACCGCACAGCGCCTGGCCGAGTACGACATCTTCGAGACCGTCGTGATCACCGACATCGTGGAGGGCAAGCCGGCGGGCCTCGCGCTGGACCTCAACCAGTCGCGCGCGGTCGAGGGCTTCGAGACCACCGTCGTCGGCGTCACCACCGGCCCGAACGGCGAGGGCTACGAGGCCATCGAGGGCTCGGACGTCGTCGTCATCACCGCCGGCCTGCCGCGCAAGCCGGGCATGAGCCGGATGGACCTGCTGGAGACCAACGCCAAGATCGTCCGCCAGGTCGCCGAGAACGTCGCCAAGTACGCCCCGAACGCCGTCGTCATCGTGGTGTCGAACCCGCTCGACGAGATGACCGCGCTGGCCCAGCTCGCCACGCAGTTCCCGAAGAACCGGGTGCTCGGCCAGGCCGGCATGCTGGACACCGCCCGGTTCACCAACTTCGTCGCCGAGGCGCTGAGCGTACCGGTGAAGTCGGTGCGGACCCTGACCCTCGGCTCGCACGGCGACACCATGGTCCCGGTCCCGTCCAAGAGCACGGTGAACGGCAAGCCGCTGCGCGACGTCATGCCGGCCGAGCAGATCGAGGAACTGGTCGTCAAGACCCGCAACGGTGGCGCCGAGGTCGTCGCGCTGCTCAAGACCGGTTCGGCCTACTACGCGCCGTCCGCCGCCGCGGCCCGGATGGCGAAGGCCGTGGCCGAGGACTCCGGCGAGGTCATGCCGGTCTGCGCCTGGGTCGACGGCGAGTACGGCATCGACGGCGTCTACCTGGGTGTCGAGGCGGAGATCGGCGCCGAGGGCGTGAAGCGCGTCGTCGAGACCGACCTGGACGCCGACGAGCTGGCCGCCCTGAAGGAGGCCGCCGAGGCCGTCCGCGCCAAGCAGGGCGACGTCGCCTCCATGTGACCCGAGCATCACCCCGGAAGGGGCGGCCGGCTTCCGCCGACCGCCCCTTCCCCCTTTCCACCCCACCCGCCAGCGGGGTGGGGGGTGAAGGGGGTGGGGAGGTGGGGGGTGGCCAGGAGGACGGGGGAGAGGGTGCGCAGGGTGGACTCGCGGGAGGCGCGCGCCCGGGGCGCGTCCTCCTCGTGGGCGTAGGGGAGGGACGGGTCGACCAGCTGGATCGAGTGCACCAACAGGTCGCCGGTGACCAGGAGGCGGTCCTCGCCGTGCTCCACCAGCACCGACTGGTGGCCGGGGGTGTGGCCGGGCGTGCTCAGCACGCGTACCCCGGGGGTCAGTCGGGTCTCGCCGTCGAGCACCCGCAGCCGGCCGGCGGCGCGCAACGGCCCCAGCAGCCGGGCCGGCAGGTCCGGGTGGAACAGCTCCAGCGCGTCCAGCTCCGCGCGCTGGACCAGATGGTCCGCGTTCCCGAACAGCGGACCGGCCCAGCCCACGTGGTCGCTGTGCAGGTGGGTGAGCACGACCGTGCGCACGTCCGCCGGGTCGATGCCGGCGGCGGTCAGCTCGGCGGGCAGCCGGCCCGGCACCGGCGCCCAGCTCGTGGCGAGCGCGTCCGCCGGGCCGATGCCGGCGTCGACCAGGGTGACCGGGCCGTCCCCGGCGCGCAGCGCGAACGCGCGGAACGGCAGCCACCAGCCGCCGTCCGGGCCGACGGCGTCCGGGTCCCGCCGGTCCGCCTCGCGCCACTGGGCGTCGGTGGCCCCCGGGAACGCCTCCTCGCGGGGCT
This sequence comes from Micromonospora sediminicola, assembly GCF_900089585.1. NCBI lineage: Bacteria > Bacillati > Actinomycetota > Actinomycetes > Micromonosporales > Micromonosporaceae > Micromonospora > Micromonospora sediminicola. The sequence goes on from NZ_FLRH01000003.1 coordinate 1,369,846, forward strand.
GGAAGAAGGGACCCGCGCCGTCGAGCAGTGCGGTGACCGTGATAGACCCGACCGTGTGCGTCAGCGGCATCCGGGAAGGATGCCATCGCGACCCGTTCCGGGCGATCCCGTTTCCCGGGGTGAGGCCGGCTGGGGCGCCCCGGTCAGTTTGCAGTACGCTCGTACTGCTTGAGCACGTGTCCCCCGAGAGGAGCGCCGGCCGATGGCGAAGATCAAGGTAAACAACCCGGTCGTGGAGATCGACGGCGACGAGATGACCCGGATCATCTGGAAGCAGATCCGGGAGCAGCTGATCCTGCCCTACCTCGACGTCGACCTGCACTACTACGACCTGTCGATCCAGCACCGCGACGCCACCGACGACCAGGTCACCGTCGACGCCGCCAACGCCATCAAGGAGCACGGCGTCGGCGTCAAGTGCGCCACCATCACCCCGGACGAGGCCCGGGTGGAGGAGTTCGGCCTGAAGAAGATGTGGCGGTCGCCGAACGGCACCATCCGCAACATCCTCGGCGGCGTGGTCTTCCGCGAGCCGATCATCATGTCGAACGTGCCGCGGCTCGTCCCGGGCTGGACCAAGCCGATCATCATCGGCCGGCACGCGCACGGCGACCAGTACAAGGCCACCGACTTCGTCGTCCCCGGCCCGGGCACGGTCACCATCACCTACACGCCGGCCGACGGCGGCACGCCGATGGAGATGGAGGTCGCCAACTTCCCCGGCGGCGGCATCGCCATGGGCATGTACAACTACGACGAGTCGATCCGGGACTTCGCCCGCGCCTCGTTCCGGTACGGCCTGGACCGCAACTACCCGGTCTACATGTCGACCAAGAACACCATCCTCAAGGCGTACGACGGCCGGTTCAAGGACATCTTCGCCGAGGTGTTCGAGAGCGAGTTCAAGGCCGAGTTCGACGCCGCCGGCCTGACCTACGAGCACCGGCTCATCGACGACATGGTCGCCGCCGCGCTCAAGTGGGAGGGCGGGTACGTCTGGGCCTGCAAGAACTACGACGGTGACGTGCAGTCCGACACCGTCGCGCAGGGCTTCGGCTCGCTCGGCCTGATGACCTCGGTGCTGCTCTCCCCGGACGGCCGTACCGTCGAGGCCGAGGCCGCCCACGGCACGGTCACCCGGCACTACCGGCAGTACCAGAAGGGCGAGAAGACCTCGACCAACCCGATCGCCTCGATCTACGCCTGGACCCGGGGCCTGGCCCACCGGGGCAAGCTGGACGGCACCCCGGCGGTCACCGAGTTCGCCAACACGCTGGAGCAGGTCATCGTGGAGACCGTCGAGGGCGGTCAGATGACCAAGGACCTCGCGCTGCTCATCTCGCGGGACGCCCCGTGGCTGACCACCGACGAGTTCATGAACGCGCTCGACGAGAACCTGGCCCGCAAGCTCTCCGCCTGACGTGCAAGGAAGGGCCCCTTCTTAACGCCTGGCGTTGTAGAAGGGGCCCTTCTTAACACCTCAGGGCCTGGGCGCGACACCCGACTGGCGTGACTTCGCTCGGTGCGCCCTCGTTGACCCTGGTGGACGAGATGCCAGTCGCGTCCAGGAAGGTCGGCCGCGGTCACGCGCCGACCAGCCGACCTTCGTGGCTGCTGAGCGCAGCCAGCCGTCCCTTCCCTGCGGGGGGCCCTGTCCCGGGCCCCCCGCGCCCTCACGCCTCGCGCCGGTGTTAAGAAGGGGCCCTTCCTCTACCGCAGGCGTTAATAAGGGGCCCTTCCTTTCACGCGGCGCGGAGGAGTTCGGCGGCGCGTTCCGGGGCGATGTCGTTGATGAACACGCCCATGCCGGACTCCGAGCCGGCCAGGTACTTCAGCTTGTCCTTCGCCCGCCGGATGCTGAACAACTGCAGGTGCAGGTGGCCCAGCTCCCGGTCGATCCGCACCGGCGCCTGGTGCCAGGCGGCGATGTAGGGCATCGGCAGGTCGAAGAGCCCGTCGAAGCGGCGCAGCAGATCCAGGTAGAGCGGCCCGAAGGCGTCCCGCTCGGCGTCGTCGAGCGCCGGGATGTCCGGCACCGGCCGGTTCGGGGCCACGTGCACCTCGAACGGCCAGCGCGCCGCCGCCGGGACGTACGCGGTCCAGTGCTCGTTGCTCGTCACCACGCGTTCGCCGGCGGCGCGTTCGGCGGCCAGCACGTCGGCGTAGAGGTTGCCGCCGGTGCGGTCGGCGTGCCGCCGGGCGGCGGCCAGCATGGTGCGGGTCCGCGGCGTGACGAACGGGTACGCGTAGATCTGGCCGTGCGGGTGGTGCAGCGTCACCCCGATCTCCACGCCCCGGTTCTCGAACGGGAAGACCTGCTCCACGCCGGGCAGCGCGCTGAGCGCGCTGGTGCGGTCGGCCAGCGCGTCCAGCACGGTCCGCACCCGCCGGGGGGAGAGCCGGGCGAACGAGGCGTTGTGGTCGTCGGTGAAGCAGACCACCTCGCACCTGCCGCGCCCGGGGCGGACCGGGGTGAACGGGGTGATCTCGGCCGGCTCGTCGGCCACCCGCTGGCTCAGCGAAGGGAACCGGTTCTCGAAGACCACCACGTCGTAGTCGGGCGCCGGGATCTCGCTGTGCCGGTCGCCCCGGGACGGGCAGAGCGGGCACTGGTCGGCCGGGGGCAGGAACGTGCGGGTCTGCCGGTGCACCGCCACCGCCACCCACTCGTCGGTCAGCGGGTCGTACCGCAGCTGCGAGGCCGGCGGCGGCGGGGGCAGATCCCGCCGGTCCGGCTGGTCCCGCACCGCGTCGTCCCGCTCGTCGAAGTAGATCAGCTCCCGGCCGTCGGCCAGTTCGATCTGCGTACGCTTCACTCCGCCCCCTTCGTCGCCGGCGCCGTCACCAGCTCACCGACCCTGTCCTCGAGTACCCGCCGTGCCTCGGGTGCCAACCGGTCGTCGGTGACCAGCACGTCCGCCGCGTCCAGGCCGACGATCGAGGAGATGCCGACCGTGCCCCACTTGGTGTGGTCGGCGAGCACCACCAGCCGGTCGGCGGCGGCCACGAGCGCCCGGTTCGTGTCCGCCTCCATCAGGTTGGGCGTGGTGAACCCGGCCCGCTCGCTGATCCCGTGCACGCCGAGGAAGAGCAGGTCCAGGTGGAGCGCGGCGATGGCGGCCACGGCCAGCGGGCCGACCAGCGCGTCGGACGGCGTGCGCACGCCGCCGGTGAGCACCACGGTCTGGTCCGGGCGGCCACCGACGTGCAGGATCTCGGCCACCGGCAGCGAGTTGGTGACCACGGTGAGCCCGGGTACGTCCACCAGGCGACGGGCCAGCTCGGCGGTGGTGGTGCCGGCGGAGAGCGCGATCGCGGCGCCGGGGCGGACCAGCCGGGCGGCGTGGTCGGCGATCGCCGCCTTCTCGGCGGACTGGCGGACCGACTTGGCGGAGAATCCGGGCTCGTCGGTGGAGCTGGGTCCGGCGAGCGTCGCGCCGCCGTGCACCTTGGCGAGCAGGCCCTGCTCGTGCAGCGTCTCCAGGTCCCGCCGGATGGTCATGTCGGAGACGCCGAACTCGGCGGCCAGCTCGGTGACCCGGACGCCGCCGGCGGCGCGGACCCGTTCCAGGATGGTGGTCTGTCGTTGCCGCGCCAGCATCCCTGGTCACCTCCCGAGCCTCGCGACCGGGCACGCGACGATGCGCACTCACGCGGTCGAACGTATTTCAACAATAACGAACACTAGCGTGCGGGCGGGGCGGATGCGAGACCGCCGCCGTCCCGGAACGGGACGACGGCGGTCGGAGGGCGCGTGACGGGGGAGACGGCGGCCGGCGGTCAGGCGGGCTGGAGGCGCGGCTCCACCCAGCCGGTCTCGGTGAGGTGCTCCATCACCCGCTGGACCGCCTCCTCGACGGTCAGGTCCGAGGTGTCCACCGCCAGGTCGGCGTCGGTCGGCTCCTCGTACGGGTCGTCGATGCCGGTCATCCCGGTGATCAGGCCGGCCCGGGCGCGGGCGTAGAGGCCCTTGCGGTCGCGCTGCTCGCAGACCGCCAGCGGGGTGGCCACGTGGACCAGGAGGAAGCCCGCCCCGGCCGCCTGGGCCATCTCGCGGGCGGTCGCCCGGGCGGCCGCGTACGGCGCGATCGGGCAGCAGATGCCGACCCCCCGGTGCCGGGCGATCTCGGCGGCCACCCAGCCGATCCGGCGCACGTTCAGGTCCCGGTCGGCCTTGCTGAAGCCCAGCCCGGCCGAGAGTTCCCGCCGCACCACGTCGCCGTCGAGCAGCGTGATGGTCCGGTCGCCCTGTTCCCGCAGCGCGTCGGCCAGCCCGCGGGCGATCGTCGACTTGCCCGAGCCGGAGAGACCGGTCAGGAAGATCACCAGCCCGCGGTGCCGCCGGGGTGGACGGGCCCGGGCCAGTTCCCGGGCCACCGCCGGCGGCGTGTGCCACTCGGGCAGCGGGAAGCCCCGGTCCAGCAGGTCGTCGATCTCGTGCTGGCCGAGCGCCAGCCGCCGGTTGCGCGGCGGGATGTCCTCCCGCCAGCGCCACTGCCCGTCCCGGTTGTCGTACGCCAGCTCGCGCGGCACCAGCACCCGCAGGCCGGCGCCGGAGAGCATGCCCTCGGTGGAGAGCAGGTGGGTCACCCCGTAGGCGGCGGCCACCCGGGCCCGCAGCAGCGCGTCGCTGATCTCGTCGCGCCGCCGTGCCAGCGGCACCGCCACCAGGGTCGCCGGCGGCATCCGGTCGCGGGCGGCGAACACGGTGCGCACCAGCGCCTCGGCCGGCAGGCCGCCGGTCGTCTCCTCGCCCACCGGGATCAGCACCAGCAGGTGCGCCCCCAGGGTGCGGGCCGCGTGCGCGATCTGGGCCAGCTGCGGGCGGTGCAGCGGGCGGTCGGCGAAGACGCCGAGCACCCGACCCGGCGGCAGCAGGCCGCGTACCTCGTCCGGGCTGCGCCGCAGGCGCTGGAACGGCCCGTGGCCGCCGTCGCCCAACCGGCGGACCGCGCCGCCCACGCCGACCGTGCCCTCGCGGACCGGCCAGGCGTCGACCACGTCCATGGCCGCCACCGGGGCGCCCTCGCCGTCGGTGAGCACCAGCGCCCGGCGGGCCGGGTCGGCCAGGTCGAGCCCGTCGGCGAGCGCCGCCGGCACCTGGAGCGTCACCGGCACCGGCCAGGGCGTGCCGTCGGCGAGCCGGCCACGCCGGCCCAACGACGCCAGGTCGGCCCGGGTCATGAAACCGGTCAGCGGCGTGTACGCCCCGGTCAGCAGTAACTCGAGATCGGCCAGCTCAGCGGGTCTCGGCGCGTACGACGGCGCATCCCGCAGAACATCCTCGGGCAGGACCCACCCGTTGCTCATCGAACCCCCAACTCACCGGCCGGCACACAGTTTCGCAGCCCACCGGCGATCGGTCGAGAGCGCCACTCCACCTCCCGGCCACCCGACCGTCGGCCGGGTGTCGCCGCGGCTCAGCCGGCGGCGGTCAACGCCGCCGCGCCGAACGACACGGCGAACCGCTCGCACCAGATCGAGACGCTGGTCAGCCCGGTGAGATCGGTGCCGGCGGGGATCGCGTACGCCTGGTCGCCGCGGTTTCCCTTGAGCGGGCCGAGCGCCACGTGCCGGCCGTCGTCGAACACGCGCCAGCCGGACGGACCGGTCCGAACCGGCTGGTCGGTCAGCCAGACATGAAGATCCGGACCGTTGGAGGTGTTCAGCCCGACCAGTTCCAACCGGTGCCGCCCGTCCGCGGTCCGGACGATCCGTGCGGTGCCCCGGGTCTCGTGCTCGTGGCTGACGAACGCGCCGCTGCCGACCAGCATCGGGCCGGCCGGCGTGGGCGTCGACGCGGGTGCGGACGCCGAGGCGGGCGCGGACGCCGGCGTGGCCGTGGGCACCGCCACCAGCTCCTCGTGCACCTCGGTGTCGGTGGCCAGCTTCCATGGCTGGAACCAGTAGAGGGCGGTGGCCGCCCCGACGGCGAGGACGGCGAGGACGACCCAGGTCAGCGGGGCGCGCAGCAGGCGGATCGGCATGCGTCGAGTCTCCCGGCGCCGGGCCGCGCGGTCACCGGTCCGGGCGCTTACGGAAGCCTTACCGACGGTGTCGGGGCGGAATCAGGGGCAACCCCGAGCGTTTCCCGGTGCCCCGACCGGCCCGCACTTCCTAGGCTGGGCGGCGTGACACTGCTCGCGACCGAGTCGCTGACCAAGACGTACGGAGGCCGGGTCACCGCGTTGGCCGACCTCACCGTGTCGGTCGAGCCGGGGATCATCGGGCTGGTGGGCGCGAACGGCGCCGGCAAGTCCACCCTGATCAAGATCCTGCTGGGTCTGCTCCCACCGACCAGCGGCCGGGTGCAGGTGCTCGGCCTCGACCCCACCACCGACCCGGCCGCCGTCCGCGCCCGGGTCGGCTACATGCCCGAGCACGACGCGCTCCCGCCCGACCTCTCCGCCGCCGAGCTGGTCACCCACCTCGGCCGGATGAGCGGGCTGCCGCGCACGGTCGCCCGGGAACGGGCCTCCGAGGCGCTGCGCCACGTCGGCCTGCACGAGGAGCGGCACCGGGCCGTCGGCGGTTACTCCACCGGCATGAAGCAGCGGGTCAAGCTCGCCCAGGCCCTGGTGCACGACCCCGACCTGCTGCTGCTCGACGAGCCCACCAACGGCCTCGACCCGGCCGGCCGGGACGCCATGCTCGCCCTGGTACACCGGATCGGCACCGAGTTCGGCATCTCCGTGGTGGTCTGCTCGCACCTGCTCGGCGAGGTGGAGCGGATCTGCGACACGCTCGTCGCCATCGACGGCGGGCGGCTGCTGCGCGCCGACCGCGTCGCCGCCATGACCACCGCCACCGACGTGCTCGCCGTCGAGGTGAGCGAGGGTACGGAGGAGCTGGCCGCCCGGCTCACCGCGCTCGACCTGCCGGTGTCCCGCGACGGGCGGCTGCTGCTCGTCCCGCTCGCCGACGACGACACCTACGACCTGATCCTCGGCGCGGTCGCCGAGCTGGACCTGCCGCTGCACCGGCTGGACCAGCGGCGGCACCGGGTGGCCGAGCTCTTCGCCCCGAGGGAGCCCAGCCATGTCTGACGCGACCGGAGTCATCCACGACATCGGCTACCAGCGCTACACCGGGCCGCGGCTGGGCCGCCGGCAGGTGTTCGGCGCGCTCTACGGCCACGGCGTGCGGACCGTCTTCGGGCTGGGCCGCAGCGCCAAGGCGAAGATCTTCCCCTGGCTGGTGGTCGCCGTGGTCACCGTGGTGGCCGCCGGGTTGACCGCGGTACGCAGCCAGATCGGCGAGGTGGTGATGACGTACGCCCAGTTCGCCGACGCGATGAGCTGGCTGGTCATCTTCTTCGTCGCGGTGGCCGCCCCCGAGCTGGTCTCCCGTGACCTGCGCAGCGGCGTGCTGCCGCTCTACTTCTCCCGGCCGCTGCCGCGCGGCGACTACGCGCTGGCCAAGCTGCTGGCCCTGGGCACCGCGCTCTGGCTGCTGCTCGGCGGCCCGCAGCTGGTGATGTTCCTCGGCGCCGCGTTCACCACCTCGCGGGGCCTGCGCGGGGTCTGGGACGAGCTGCTCGACCTGCTGCCCGGCCTGCTCTACGCCGGGTTGTGGGCGGTGGTCTTCGCCTCGATCGGCCTGCTCGTCGCCTCGCTCACCGGCAAGCGCGCCTTCGCCGCCGGCGGCATCGTGGCGGTGTTCCTGATGACCGCGCCGGTGGTCGGCGTGCTGTCCATCATGCCCTCCCGGACGGTCAACGAACTGGCCTTCCTCGCCTCCCCGTCGACCCTGGTCGGGGGCGTCGGCAACTGGGCGCTGGGCGACCGGCTGACCCAGGGGCGCGGCGGCATGCCGATCGGCGACTTCGGGCCGGTCTACGCGGTCGTCGCCGTGCTGCTGGTCGCCGCCTGCGTCAGCCTGCTGCTCCTGCGATACCGGAAGGTGGCCGCCCGATGACGGCGCTGCGCACAGAACCGGCGGCCACCGTGCCCGCCGCCACGACCAGCACACTCGACCTGGCCGGCGTGTCCCGCTGGTACGGCAACGTGGTGGCGGTCAACGACGTCACCATGCGGCTCGGCCCGGGCGTGACCGGCCTGCTCGGCCCCAACGGCGCCGGGAAGACCACGCTGCTGCACATGATGGCCGGCTTCCTCGCCCCGTCCCGCGGCACGGTGACCCTGGACGGCGAGCCGACCTGGCGCAACCCCGGCGTCTACCGGCGACTCGGGCTGGTCAGCGAGCGGGAGGCGGTGCACACGTTCCTCAGCGCGTACGAGTTCGTGCTGGCCAGCGCGAAGCTGCACCGGCTGCCCGACCCCGAGGCGGCGACCCGGCGCGCGATCGAGCTGGTCGAGATGGAGAGCGCGCAGGACCGGAAGATCGGCACCTACTCCAAGGGCATGCGGCAGCGCACCCGGGTCGCTGCCGCGCTGGTGCACGACCCGCAGGTGCTGCTGCTCGACGAACCGTTCAACGGGATGGACCCCCGGCAGCGGCTGCACATGATGGCGCTGCTGCACCGGCTCGGCGACGACGGCCGGACCATCCTGTTCAGCTCGCACATCCTGGAGGAGGTCGAGCAGGTCTCCGGCACGGTCCAGGTGATGGTCGCCGGCCGGCTGGCCGCCTCCGGCGACTACCGGACCATCCGGCGGTTGATGACCAACCGGCCGCACGTCTTCGCGGTGCGGTCCACCGACGACCGGGCCCTGGCGGTGGCGCTGATGGCGGAGGCCTCGGTCTCCGGCGTCGAGCTGGGCCGCACCGGCCTGACCGTCAAGGCCGGCGACTACGGCGCGTTCACCCGGGCGCTGCCCCGCATCGCCCTCCGCCACGGCATCCGGGTCCGGCAGCTGCTGCCGGAGGACGAGTCGCTGGAGAGCGTCTTCTCGTATCTGGTGGAGGCCTGATGTCGACAGTCACCTGGATCACCGCTCGCGGTCTGTTCGGCCGGAGCCGGTTCCTCATGCTGCTGCCGTTACCGCTGATCCTGATCGGCCTGGCGGTGCTCTGCCGGGCGCTCGGCGTGGACCCGGGCCAGTGGGGGCCGCCGGTGCTGGTCGGCCTGGGCCTGGCCGTGGTGCTGCCGGTGGTCGCCCTGATCGTGGGCACCGGCGTGCTCGGCGCCGAGATCGACGACGGCACCGTGGTGCACATCCTCACCAAGCCGCTGCCCCGCTGGCAGATCGTGCTGCCCAAGCTCGTGGTCGCGGCCGGGGTCAGCGCGGTCACCGTCGGCGTCCCGATCTACGTCGCGGGCGTGCTGGCCGACTCGGTACGCCTCGGGCTGGCCCTGGTCGCCGCGTCCGCGGCGGGCGCGCTGGCGTACTCGGCGCTGTTCCTGGCGCTCAGCCTGGTGACCCGGCGACCGGTGCTGCTCGGCCTGGTCTACGTGCTGATCTGGGAGGGGCTGCTCGGCCGGTTCGTCACCGGCACCCGGGTGCTCTCGATCCAGCAGTGGGTGATCGCGCTGGCCGACCGGATGGCGCCCACCCCGCTGCTCGGCACCACCGTCTCGGTGCCGGTCGCGGCGGTGCTCACCGCGCTGGTGGCGGTCGGATTCACCGTGCTGGCGATCGACCGGCTCCGCTCGTTCAGCGTCGCCGGCGAGACCAGCTGAGACCCGGACGGGGCCCGGCTCCGACGCCTCCCGGCGGCGGAAAAGGGTCCCGTCCGGGTCCACCCGTTCTGTTAGGTTGCGGCGGCGACACCATCAGACACGGGGAGAAGACCTTGCGTTCAGTTCGACTCGCCCTGCTGGCTCCGGCCGCGGTGGCGATGATCGTCATGTCCGGCTGCACCGACGGCGACGACACCACGGCGGCGGAGCCGGCGGGTTCGTCCGCGTCCGCGCCGGCGACCCCCTCGGCGCCCTCGGCGTCACCCACCCCGGCCGGCCTCGACGCCGCCACCCGGACCACCTGCGCGGCCGCCGACAAGGACGTCACGGCCGCCCTCAAGGAGGTCGCCTCGGCGGAGAAGATCGGCCCGCCGGCCGGGCACTCCGCGGTGAGCGCGCAATACTCCGCCGGCGCGGCGACGCTCTACACGCACGCGTTCACCAGCAGCGACGAGGTCAACGCCGCGGTGAAGGACGTCGCGACCGAGATGTCGGACCTGGCGGACACCTGGGCCAAGGCGCCGAAGAAGGCGCCGAGCAAGGCGGATCTCACCGCCGCCCGGGACAAGCTGAAGGCGACCTGCGCGGCCGCCTAGGCCTGCACCGCCGCGACGGTGCGGCCGGCGCGAAGCCGGCCGCCCCGTCGCGTGCCCGCCCCGGTGCCGGCCGTGCCGTCGGCGGCCGCGCCGGAGCACGGCCGCCCCGTCGCGGCCGTGCTCAGAACGCGCAGGCGACGACCAGTTCGGTGGTGCGGTCGGGCAGCAGGTCCAGCTTGGCGATCCGGCCGGCCGCGCGTAGGTCGTCGGCGACGGTCGTGAGCTGCTCCAGCAGGGCCGCCGGCCCGAGCGCCTCGGCCAGCGGCACCTCCGCCCGCATCGACAGCTTCCGCTCCGACTTGGCCCGGCGGACCTGGCCCAGCGCGTCGGCGGCCAGCCGCAGCAGCTCCGGGTCGCCGGGCGCGGCCATCGCGCGGCCCACCTCGTAGGTGGTCGGCCACGGCGCGCGGTGCACCGAGCCGTACCGCCACCAGGACCAGACCTCCTCGGTCACGAACGGCAGCACCGGGGCGAACAGGCGCAACTGCGCCGACAGGGCGGTCGCCAGCGCCGCCCGGGCCGAGTCCGCCGCCGGCCCGGTGCCGTAGGCGCGCTCCTTCACCAGCTCGATGTAGTCGTCGCAGAACCGCCAGAAGAACGCCTCGGTGGCCATCAGCGCGGCGGTGTGGTCGTACCCGTCGAAGGCGGTGGTCGCGGTCGCGACCACGCCGGACAGTTCGGCGAGCATCGCGGTGTCCAACGGCTCGCTCACCGGGGCCCGCAGCGCGTCGGCGGCGCCGAGACCGAGCGCGAACCGGGACGCGTTGAGCAGCTTGGTGGCCAGCCGGCGGCCCACCTTGACCTGGGCCGGGTCGAAGGCGAGGTCCGTGCCCGGCTTGCCGTTGGCGGCCCAGTAGCGGACCGCGTCGGAGCCGTGCTGCTCCAGCAGTGCCATCGGGGTGACCACGTTCCCCTTGGACTTCGACATCTTCTTCCGGTCCGGGTCGAGGATCCAGCCGGAGAGCACCGCCGTCCCCCAGGGCAGCGCACCCTGCTCCAGGTGGGCGCGGACCACGGTGGCGAACAGCCAGGTCCGGATGATGTCGTGCCCCTGCGGGCGCAGGTCCATCGGGAAGACCCGGCCGAACAGGTCCGGATCGGTCTCCCACCCGCCCACGATCTGTGGGGTCAGCGACGAGGTGGCCCAGGTGTCCAGCACGTCCGGGTCGCCGACGAAGCCGCCGGGGCGGCCGCGCTGCGCCTCCTCGTAACCGGGCGGCGGCGCGCTGGTCGGATCGATCGGCAACATCGCCTCGTCCGGTGTGAGAGGGTGGGTCCAGTCCGGCTCGCCAGCGTCGTCGAGCCGGTACCACACCGGAACGGGCACGCCGAAGAACCGCTGCCGGCTGACCAGCCAGTCACCGGTGAGGCCTCCCACCCAGTGCTCGTAGCGGTGCCGCATGTGCTCCGGCACCCAGCGCAGCTCGCGTCCGCGGGCCAGCAGCTCCTCGCGCAGGTCGGCGTCGCGGCCCCCGTTGCGCAGATACCACTGCCGGGTCGAGACGATCTCCAGCGGCCGGTCGCCGCGCTCGTAGAACTTGACCGGATGCGTGATCGGGCGCGGCTCGCCGACCAGGTCGCCGGCGTCGGCCAGCAACTCCACCAGCGTCCGCCGGGCGCCGTTGACCGTCTGCCCGGCCAGCGCCGCGTAGGGCTCCGCCGGCACGCCGGCCGGCGGCTCCGGCAGCAGCCGTCCGTCCCGGCCGATCACCACCCGGGTGTCCAGCCGCAGCTCCCGCCACCAGGTCACGTCCGCCAGGTCACCGAACGTGCAGACCATCGCGATGCCCGTGCCCTTGGCCGGGTCCGCCAGCGGGTGCGCGCGCACCGGCACCTCCACCCCGAACACCGGGGTACGCGCCGACGCGCCGACCAGATCCGCGTACCGCTCGTCGTCGGGGTGGCAGACCAGCGCCACGCAGGCCGGCAGCAGCTCCGGGCGAGTGGTGTCGATCAGCACCTCGCGGCCGTCCGGGCCGGTGAACCGCAGCCGGTGGTACGCGCCCGACCGCTCCCGGTCCTCCAGCTCCGCCTGGGCCACCGCGGTGCCGAAACCGACGTCCCAGAGCGTCGGCGCCTCGGCCTGGTAGGCCTCGCCCCGGGCCACGTTGCGCAGGAACGCCCGCTGGCTGGCCGCCCGGGCCGCCGCGCCGATCGTCGTGTACGTCAGCGACCAGTCCACGGACAGCCCGAGCCGCCGCCACAGCGCCTCGAAGACCTTCTCGTCCTTCACCGTGAGCAGCTCGCACAGCTCGATGAAGTTGCGCCGGGAGATCGCGGTCGGGTCCTTGCGGGCCGCGTCGTCCACCGGCGCGGCCGGCGGGCGCCAGTCCGGGTCGTACGGCAGCGCCGGGTCGGGGCGCACGCCGTAGACGTTCTGCACCCGGCGCTCGGTGGGCAGCCCGTTGTCGTCCCAGCCCATCGGGTAGAAGACCGTCCGCCCGCGCATCCGCTGGAACCGGGCCACCGTGTCGGTGTGCGTGTAGGAGAAGACGTGCCCCATGTGCAGCTCGCCCGACACGGTGGGCGGCGGGGTGTCGATGGAGTACACGTCCGCCCGCTGCTTCGTGCGGTCGAACGCGTACGTGCCGTCGGACTGCCAGCGGCGCGCCCAGGTCTCCTCGAGGCCGTCCAGGCTCGGACGGTCGGGGACGCCGGCGCGGGCCGTCCTCGTCGTGTCGGTCATCAGCCGATGGTAGGCAGCCGGGCCGGGTCGCTCCACGACATTCGGGTGGTCGGGGACAGCGGACCGTGTCCCGGGTGTGACAGCATCTGCCCTCCACGGATGCGGGGGAGGCACCACGATGGACGGAAGCACGCGTACGCCACCGGCCGCCGCCACGGTGGCCGGGGCGGTGGCGGCGGTCGCGGTCGGGGCGTACTTCGGCACGCGCGGCCTCGCGGTGGCCCGCCAGGCCGGCTTCGCCGACCTCGTCCAGGGCTTCCCGACCGGGTCGTTGCGGCTGAGCGGCACGCTCGTCGCGCTGGGCGCGGGGGCGCTGCTGGCCGTGGTCCTGGCCGCCGTCGCCGTGGCGGACCGGTTGCCCGGCTGGCCGGTCGCGCTGGCCGGCTTGGCGCTGGACTACCTGGCCGGCGAGGTGGGCCTCCGGCAGGGCGCCGGTCTGGTGCCCCAGCAGCCGCCCACCGCCGAGGGCGTGCTGGCCGTGCTGGCGGCGGTCGGGGCGGGGCTGGCGCTCGGCGGGGCGCTGTCGGCGGTGGCCCGCTCGGCGCCCGCGCGGCGCTGGCCGGTCGCCGCCGCGCTCGCCGCCGGTCTGGTGGTCGGTCCGGGCGTGGAGGATCTGTTCCGTCTGGCGGCGGGCGACGGCGTCGCGAGCGGCGGCCGGGGCTGGTCGGCGCAGGTCGGGGTCAGTGTGCTGGCCGTCGTCGTCGCCGCGGTGCTCCGCCACCGGGAGTCCGGCCGCCCCGTCGGCACGGCCAACGCCGATCCCGCCGGCCCGCCTACCGGCGAGCCCGGCCGACGGTCGGCCGGACGGGCCCCGATCGGGGCCGTCGTGGCCACCGCCGTCGCGGCCGTGCTCACCCTGGCCGGGCTGATGACACGTTGGTGGGTGGTCGACGTGTTCCGGCTCAGCCCGGACGGTCTGGTCGGTCCCCGCCGGGCGCGGTTCGTCGAGTCGGTGGCGTACTTCTCCCCGGTGGCCGTCGCGGTGGTCGCCGGGTTGGTCCTGCTCGGCTACGCGTGGCGCACCGGCCGGGCGACCGCCGCGCGGTGGGTGGTGCTCGGGTTCGCCACCGGACCGCTGCTCCTGCTCGGGCTGCGGCTCGGTTTCGTCGGGGAACGGGCGCAGGCGTACCTGGTCCTGCTGGCCGGAGTGGCCGCGGTCGTGGCCGGCGCCACGCTGGCCCGGCTGCGACCGGGCCTGCTGCCCTGGGACGCGGTCGGCCTGCTCCTGGCCGCGTTGGCGGTGCCGTTCGCCGCCCCGACGGTCCAGGCCGAGCTGCCCGGCACCGGCACGCTCGTGGTGTCGCTGCCCTCGGCGCTCGGGCTCGGCCTGGCGCTCGGCTTCGGCCTGGTGCTCGTCGTCACCGCCCCCGGGGCAGACGCCGACCGGGACCCGGGCCGCGCCGCGGGCGTCCTGGCACTCGGCGCCGCCGCGATCGCTCTGTCCGCACTGGCGTTGGCGCCGACGGTGATCCGGGGCCTGGGACTCGGCCCGTCCGAGGGCGTCGCCCTGACCGTGCCGATGCTTGTCGCGGTGTCCGCCCTGGTCCTGGTGCTGCTCTTCGGCTTCGGTCGGGCGGTCGACCGGATCCGGCGCGACCTGCGGGCCGAGGCCACCACCGAGGGGCCGCGTCCCTAGAGCAGCGAGTCGCGCCACTGGCGGTGCAGGGCGGCGTACCGGCCGCCGGCGGCGGCGAGCCGGGCCGGTGAACCGTCCTCCACGATCCGGCCGCCGTCGAGCACCAGCACCCGGTCGGCGGTCTCGACGGTGGAGAGCCGGTGGGCGATCACCAGCGCGGTGCGGTCGCGCAGGACGCTGTGCAACGCGCGCTGCACCAGGCGTTCCGTCGGCACGTCCAGCGACGAGGTGGCCTCGTCGAGGATCAGCACCCGGGGGTCGGCCAGGAACGCCCGGGCGAACGCGACGAGCTGCCGCTGCCCGGCCGAGAGCCGGCCGCCCCGCCGGTGCACGTCGGTGGCGTACCCGTCGGGCAGGGCGGAGATGAACTCGTGCGCGCCGATCGCGCGGGCGGCGGCGACCACGGCGTCGTCGTCGGCGTCCGGCCGGCCGAACCTGATGTTCTCGGCGACGGAACCGCTGAACAGGTGGGTCTCCTGGGTGACCAGCACCACCGCCCGGCGCAGCTCGGCGTCGGCCAGGTCACGCAGGTCCACCCCGTCCAGGCGGATCGAGCCGGCCGCCGGGTCGTGGAAGCGGGCCAGCAGTTTGGCCACCGTGGACTTGCCGGCGCCGGTCGGGCCGATCAGGGCGACGGTCTGCCCGGCCGGCACGGTCAGGTCCAGGTCGCCCAGGATCGGCGTCTCCGGCCGGTAGCCGAAGGAGACCGCCTCGAAGACCACGCCGCCGCGCGGCGGGCCGGCGGGCAGCGGCAGCGGGCGCGCCGGTTCGGCCACCGCCGGCCGTTCGTCCAGCACGCCGGCCAGCTTCTCCAGTGCCGCGGTCGCCGACTGGAGCGCGTTGTAGAACTGGCTCAGCTCCTCCATCGGCTCGAAGAACCGCCGCAGATAGAGCAGGAACGCGGCGAGCACGCCGACCTCGGTCCGGCCGCCCAGCACCCGCCAGCCGCCGTACCCGAGCACCACCGCGGCGGTGAGGTTGCCGATCAGCCGGATGCCCGGCGAGTAGACCGCGATCAGCCGGAACGCGCGCAGGCTCGCCCGCCGGTAGTCGTCGTTGACCGCGGCGAAGATGCGCTGGTTGCGCGGCTCCCGGCGGAACGCCTGCACCGCCCGGATCCCGCGGAGCGACTCGACGAAGTGCACGATGACCAGCGCCACCGCCTCCCGGGTGCGCCGGTACGCCCCGGCCGAGGCGCGGGCGAACCAGCGGGACAGCCAGAACAGGAACGGGAAGGCGAGCAGGGTGACCGCCGCCAGCGGGAGGTCCAGCCAGAGCAGGATGCCCGCCACCGACAGCACCGACAGCACCGCCATGACCAGCTTGTCGATGCCGCCGTCGACCAGCTCGCCGATCGACTCCAGGTCGCTGGTCAGCCGGGACACCATCCGGCCGGACGTGTAGCGCTCGTGGAAACCGACGTCGAGGCGGAGGAAGTGCGCGTACACCCGGCGGCGGAGATCGAGCAGGACGGCCTGGCCGATCCGGGCGGCCAGGGCGAGGAACGCGCGCCGGGTCGCGTACTCGGTGACGGTGGCGACGACGAACGCGGCGGCCACCGCGACCAGCGGCCCGGCATCGCCGGCCCGCAGCGGCCCGATGCCCCGGTCGATGCCGAGCATGACCAGGTACGGCCCGGCCATCGCGGCCGCGTTCTGCGCCAGCAGCAGCGACACGGCCAGCCCGAGCCGGCGCCGGTGCGGGCGGAGCAGGTGACGCAGCAGGAGCCGGCTGCGGGCGCGCAGGCGGGTCACCGCCGCCGGGGACGAGTCCTCGGCCCGGCTGCGGTCGGCGTCCGGGTCGGTGGCCCGGCCCCGCCACCGTGACAGGTCGGCGTCCGGATCGACGCGGACGCCGTTCGTCGGGCCGCCCCGGGGCCGGGGGACCCGCGGGGCGCGGCCGGTCACGACCGCACCAGGCCGACGCCGGGTCGTCGATCCGGCTCCGCGGAGAGCACCGCCCGGTAGGCCGGCACCCGGGCCAGCAGCTCGGAGTGGGTGCCGACGGCGACGATCCGGCCGGCCTCCAGCAGCGCCACCCGGTCGGCCAGCGCCACCGTGGACGGCCGGTGCACCACCAGCAGCGCCGTGGTGTCCCGCAGCACCCGACGCAGTGAGGCCTCGACCAGCGCCTCGGTGTGCACGTCGAGCGCGGACAGCGGGTCGTCGAGGATCAGCAGGGCGGGCCGGCCGAGCACCGCCCGGGCGAGCGCCAGCCGTTGCCGCTGCCCGCCGGAGAGCGACAGGCCCTGCTCGCCGACCCGGGTGGCCAGCCCCCACGGCAGCTCGTACGCGAACTCCGCCTGGGCCAGCGCCAGCGCGGCCCGGACCTCCTCCTCACCGGCGTCGGGTCGGCCCAGGGTCAGGTTCTCCCAGACCGACATGGAGAACAGGGTCGGCTCCTCGAAGGCCACCCCGACCAGCCGGCGCAGCGCGCCGAGTCGCAGGTCGCGCAGGTCGTGGCCGTCGAGGGTGATCCGGCCGTCGGTCACCTCGTGCAGGCGGGGGACCAGCGACAGCAGGGTGCTCTTGCCGCAGCCGGTCGCGCCGACCAGCGCGAGTGTCTCGCCCGGCTCGACGGTCAGGTCCAGCTCGTGCAGCACCGGCGCGGGTGTGCCCGGGTAGTGGAAGCTCACCCGCTCGAAGCGGAGCCGGCCGCGCACGTCGGCCCGGTCCAGCGCGCGGGCGTGCGGCCGGTCCACGATGGTCGGCGGGGTGTCGAGGACCTCCTGGATCCGGTCGGCGGCGGTAGCGGCCTCCTGCCCGTTGGCGATGATCCAGCCCAGCGACTGCACCGGCCAGATCAGCATGAGCTGGAGGCTGACGAAGGCGACCAGCTCACCGATGGTGAGCGCGCCGTCGGCGACGGCGGCGGCGCCGGCCACCAGGACCGCGCCCAGCGTCAGGTTGGGCACCAGGTCGAACAACGCGGAGGTGCGGGCCAGCAGGCGGGCCTTGCCGATGCCGGTGTCGTGCAGTCGGCGGGCGCCGACGGCGAAGCGCGCGGCCAGCTCCGGCCCCCGCCCGTACGCCCGCATGGTGCGCAGCCCCTGTGCGGTCTCCTCGGCCAGGGTGGCGACGTCGCCCTGCTGGTCCTGCATCCGCCGGGACGCGGCGTGGTAGTGCCGGGCGAACCGGCGGCTGATCAGGAACAGCGGGACCGCGCTGGCCGCGACCAGCAGCCCCAGCCAGGGGTGCAGCCGGATCAGCAGCACCACCACGGCGGCGTAGGTGATCAGGTTGAGCACCAGGAAGAGCAGGCCGAAGGAGAGGAACCGGCGGATCACCGAGAGGTCGCTGGTGATCCGGGAGAGCAGCTGGCCGGACTGCCAGCGGTCGTGGAAGCTGGTCGGCAGCCGTTGCAGGTGCGCGTAGATGTCGGCCCGGATGGCCGCCTCCATGCCCACCGAGGAGGACGACTGGGTCCACCGCCGGATGAAGATCAGCACCGCTTCGGCGAGCCCGAGCAGCAACGCGAGGCCGCCCAGGCGGAGCAGCCCGGCCTCGTCGTGCCGGGCCACCGGCCCGTCGACCACGCGCTGCACCACCAGCGGGACGGCCAGGCTCGCCGCCGTCGCGGCCAGCGCCGCGACCAGCAGCCAGGCGAACTCCGGCGCATATGGGCGCAGGTAGGGCCGCAGCCGCCAGAGGTTGCGCAGCGGCTGGGACCGGGCGTCGGGATGCGCCGCGGGGCTGCCGTCGCTGGGCGCGGGCACTACCCGACGGTAGCGGCCGGGGGCGACGGTTCGGCTGTCAGCTAGCCGTCACCCGTCCCTCATGCCCGAGAAGCCACTTCTTCACGTCGAGCCCCCAGCGGTAGCCGCCGAGCGTGCCGTCGGTGCGCAGCACCCGGTGGCAGGGCACGAAGAGCGCGGCGGCGTTGCGCGCGCAGGCCGCCGCGGCGGCCCGGACGGCGGCCGGTCGCCCGGCCAGCGCGGCGAAGCCGGTGTAGGTCACCGGGTCGCCCGGCTTCACGTCGCGCAGCACCCGCCAGGCGTGCGTCAGGAAGAGGCCGTCGGTGTGCTGCTCCACCGGGATCGCGTCGATCGCGGTGAGGTCACCGTCGAGGTAGGCGCGCACGGCGGCGGTCACCGGGCCGAGGTCGCCCCGCTCCCGCAGGTCACCGCGCAGGCTCGGATGCGTCAACGGCACCAGGGCCGCCGGGTCGGCGGTGAAGCCGGCCGCGCGTACCGACCCGTCGGGGCCGGCGAGCACGCTCAGCGGGCCGGCGGGGGTGTCGATGACGGTGCTGTCCACAGTGCTCATGCCGCTCTCCAGAGTCGGATCGTCGCGTACGACCGCCAGGGGCGCCAGCGGTCGGCGTAGGCGTGCAGGGTCTTCGGGTCGTCGGGCAGGCCGAGCGCGGCCGCGCCCCGGCGGACGCCCAGGTCGGTGGCGAGCACGACGTCGGGGTCGCCGAGCGCCCGCATGGCCAGGTAGCCGGCCGTCCACGGCCCGACACCGGGCACTGCGGCAAGCTGCCGCGACGCCTCCTCGCGGTCGCCTCCGGGCTCCAGGTCCAGCTCGCCGTCGGCGACGGCCCGGGCCAGCGCCCGGATCGTCTCCCGTCGGGCCCCGGGCATCCGGAACGCCGTGTCCGGCGCGGCCAGCACCTCGGCCGGGGTCGGAAAGGCCCGCAGGCCGCCCGCCGGTTCCTCGGCCACGCCCGGGTCGGCGGGCGGGACGGCGGCGAGGAGGCGGGTGAGGGTGGTGCGGGCGGACCGGAGCGAGACCTGCTGGGTGGTGACGGCGCGCACGGCCAGCTCGAAGCCGTCGACCGCGTGCGGGAGCCGGACGCCGGGCTCGGCGGCGACCGCCGGGGCCAGGGCCGGGCCCTCGGCAAGGGTGGCGTCGACCGCGACCGGGTCCGCGTCCAGGTCGAGCAGGCGTCGGCAGCGGGCCACCGCGGGCGCCAGGTCCCGCATGTCGGCCAGCCGCAGCGTGGCGGCCACGTGGCCGTCGACCGGGGCCAGCGTCACCGTGGCGGAGCCGTGCGGCAGCCGCAGCGCGCGGTGGTAGGCGCCGTCCCGGACCTCCTCGACGCCGGGCAGCGCGCGCAGCGCGAGGAAGTCGAGCAGCGCTCCGGCGTGCAGGGGCGGCCGGTGGGCCAGCCGCAGCGTGACCGTGCCCGCCCCGCCGGCCGCGCGCCGCCCGCTCCGGCCGGCCCGCAGCTCGGACGGGGTGACGCCGTACACCTCGCGGACCGTGTCGTTGAACTGCCGGACGCTGCCGAACCCGGCGGCGAACGCCACCTCGGCGAGGCCGAGGCCGGTGGTCTCGACGAGGATCCGCGCGGTCTGGGCGCGTTGCGCCCGGGCCAGCGCGAGTGGACCGGCGCCCAGCTCGGCCCGGAGCATCCGGTGCAGGTGCCGCTCGGTGTAGCCGAGCCGGGTGGCCAGGCCGGGCACCCCGTCGCGGTCGACCACGCCGTCGGCGATCAGCCGCATCGCCCGGCCGACCACGTCGGCCCGAACGTCCCACTGCGGGGAACCCGGCGCGGCGTCCGGCCGGCACCGGCGGCAGGCCCGCAGACCGGCGCCCTGTGCCGCGGCGGCGGACGGGAAGAACCGGACGTTCTGCCGCTTCGGGGTCATCGCCGGGCAGGACGGCCGGCAGTAGATCCCGGTCGAGGTCACACCGGTGTAGAACCAGCCGTCGAACCGCGGGTCGCGGCTGTCGACGGCCCGGTAGCACCGCTCGAAGTCCAACTCCATGCACCGATCCTGCCTCGCAGGTCCGACGCTCGGCTGGCGGGTTTCGGACGTGAGTGCCGGCGGTCGCGCCAGTTCGGCGAGGTGGCGGGGTCCCCGCTTCCCGGATGCCGCCACCCCGGCGAGGTGGCGTGGATCTTGGCGATCGATGCGAGAAACTGTCGTAAGTGGTCGGTACGGTCCTCGCCACCAACTCAAGAAAAGGTGCGGGGCATGGCGAGCGTGGCCGGGCGGGGTGTCCGCTGATGCGATCGGGGCGAGCACGGCTGGACGCCGCGGTGGTGCAGGGCTTCTACGACCGGATGCGGGCGGTGGCGCCGGCCGCCTACGGTGCGATCGAACGGGACCGGGCCGACGACCCGGGGCGGCCGTTCGCCGACACCGCCTGTGGTCGGCTGGCCGGCTCGCTCGACCCGGCCGGGCTGCGCGCGCTCGGCATGTGGGCGCACCACTGGTGCATGCGTTTCTACGACGACGACACCCGGGTCGGCCTGCGTCTGGTCCGGGAGATCGCGGCCCGGCCGGGCCTGGGCTGGTCCGCCGACGAGGTGCGCTGGCTGCTCGACCGGTCGCACGCGGCCGGGCCCGCCGCCGCGCACCGTTTCACGCTGCCGTTCGCCGCGGCGGCGGAGCTGCCGCCGGGCGCCCTGCCCGAGGGGGTGGCGACCGACGACTGGCGCCGGTTGCTGGCCGGCTGACGGTGCCGCCGTCCGCCGCCGGCGCGCCCCGGGAGCTGACCGAGCACCATGGCGGCGACCGCCACCGCGAACCCGGCGAGCTGGGCCGGGCCCAGCGCCTCCCCGAGCACCAGCCAGCCGAGCGTCGCGGCGGTCAGCGGGCTCAGCGCGCCGAGCACCGACACCCGGGTGGCCGGCAACCGCGCCGCCCCCCGGAACCACAACGCGTAGGCCAGCGCGGTGCCGACCAGCCCGAGCCAGGCGTACCCGAGCAGGGCCGGGCCGTCCGGCGCGGGCGGGGCGCCCTCCACGGCGGCCGCGACCGGCAGGATCAGCAGGCCGCCGGCGACGAGCTGCCAGCTGGTCACCGTCAGCGTGCCCACCCCGGACGGCCGGCCCCAGCGGCGGGTGAGCACCAGCCCGGCCGCCATGGCCGCGGTGCCGGCCAGGCCGGCGGCGAGGCCGAGCGGGTCGAGGCCGGCGTCCGGCCGCAGCACCACGAGTCCCACGCCGGCCGGGGCGGCGACCGCCGCGAGCAGCGCCGGTCGGCCGGGCCGGTCCCGGAGCAGGGCGACGGTGAGCGCAACGACCAGCAGCGGCTGCACGGCCCCGAGCACGGCCGCGGTGCCGCCGGGCAGCCGGTACGCGGCCACGAAGAGCAGCGGGAAGAACGCCCCGATGTTGAGCGCGCCGAGCAGGGCGGCCCGGCCCCACCACACGCCGTGCGGCCGTCGGCGGGTGAGCGCCAGCAGGAGCAGGCCGGCCGGCAGGGCGCGGACGGCGCCGGACCACAGCGGCCGGTCGGCGGGCAGCAGCTCGGCGGTGACCAGGTAGGTGGTGCCCCAGGTGATCGGCGCCAGGGCGGTGAGCGCGACGTCGCTGCGCCGGTGGGTCATGGGAACTCCTTACCTCGCCACTAATTTGCTTAGCCCTAAGATAGTTAGGGCCGAGGAAAAGGGGAAGTGCGAGGTGCGGCACAATCGGCAACCGTGGCAACGGACGAGGTGGACCTGATCGTCGAGCAGTGGCGCCGGGAACGCGCCGGCATGCGACCCGAGCCGATGGCCGTCTTCGGTCGCATCTACCGGCTCGCCCGGCTGGTCGGCGACCGCCAGGAGAAGGTGTACGCCGGCTGGGGCATCGGCCGCGGCGAGTTCGACGTGCTCGCCGCGCTGCGCCGCTCCGGACCGCCGTACACCCTGGCGCCGAAGGCGCTCGCCGGCTCGCTGATGCTGACCTCCGGCGGGATGACCGGCCGGCTCGACCGGCTGGAACGGGCCGGGCTGGTCCGGCGCGCGCCCGACCCGGCGGACCGGCGGGCCCTGCGGGTCAGCCTCACCGAGACCGGTCGCCGGGTGGTCGAGGAGGCGGCCGAGGCCGGGCTGGAGGTGCAGCGGCGGATCCTCGACACGCTGCCCCCCGCCGACCGGGAGCGGCTGGCCGACCTGCTGCGTGCCCTGCTGGCAGGGGCCGAGGCGGAGCCGCCGGATCGGGCAGGATGATCTCGGACGCCAACGACCGGAAGGACGGGCATGCCTGCCACCGAACCGACCATCGTCGCCACCAGCATGGGTTTCTTCAGCCGCCGCCGCGGGCCGTGGGACGCCCGGCCGAGCCAGCTCTTCCCGCTGATGGCCGAGCTGGCCCGGGCCGGTGACGCCCCCCGGATCTGCTACCTGGGTCAGGCCGTCGGCGACCAGCCGACCGGTTACACGGTGTTCTACGGCGCGTTCGCCAACACCCCGTTCCGCCCGTCCCACCTGGCGCTCTACCCGATGCCGAACGTCGAGGACATCCGCGCCCACCTGCTCGCGCAGGACGTCGTCTGGGTGGGGGGCGGAAGCGTCGCCAACCTGTGCGCGGTGTGGCGGGTGCACGGCCTGCCGGAGATCCTGCACGAGTGCTGGCAGGCCGGTGTGGTGCTGGCCGGGGTCTCCGCCGGCTCGATCTGCTGGCACGTGGGCGGCGCCACCGACAGCTACGGACCGACCCTGCGGGCCTTCACCGAGGGGCTGGGCTGGCTCCCGTACGGCAACGGCGTGCACTACGACAGCGAGGAGCAGCGCCGGCCGCTGATGCACCGACTGGTCGCCGACGGCACGCTGCCGACCAGCCACTGCACGGACGACGGCGTCGGGCTGATCTACCGGGGCACCCGGCTGGCCGAGGCGGTGGCCGACCGTGAGGGCGTGGCGGCGTACGAGGTGAGCCGCGCCGAGGACGGCACCGCGCGGGAGACCCGGATCGAGCCGCGCCTGCTGCCCGCCGTGCCGGTCTGAGCGGGCCGCCGGACCTGCCTGCCGGTCACCGGCCGCGAGGCGCGTAAGCTGGTTCGTCGTGAGTCTCACCATCGGCATCGTCGGCCTGCCCAACGTGGGCAAGAGCACCCTGTTCAACGCGCTGACCAAGAACGACGTGCTCGCCGCGAACTACCCGTTCGCCACGATCGAGCCGAACGTCGGCGTGGTCGGGCTGCCCGACGAGCGGCTGGCCACGCTGGCCGAGATCTTCTCCTCGCAGAAGGTGCTGCCGGCGCCGGTCTCGTTCGTCGACATCGCCGGCCTGGTGCGGGGCGCCTCGAAGGGGCAGGGCCGGGGCAACGCGTTCCTGGCCAACATCCGCGACGCCTCGGCGATCTGCCAGGTGGTGCGCGCCTTCTCCGACCCGAACGTGGTGCACGTCGACGGCAAGGTCTCCCCGGCCGACGACATCGAGACGATCAACACCGAGCTGATCCTGGCCGACCTCCAGACGCTGGAGAAGGCGCTGCCCCGGTTGGAGAAGGAGGCCAAGCTCCGCAAGGACCGGGCCGCCGCCGTCGAGGCCGCCAAGAAGGCCGCCGAGGTCCTGGACAACGGCGTCACGCTGTACGCCGGCGCCGCCGCCGCCAAGGTCGAGCTGGAGCACCTGCGTGAGCTGCACCTGCTCACCACCAAGCCGTTCCTCTACGTCTTCAACGTCGACGAGGCGGAGCTGGGCAACGCCGAGTTCCTCGACGAACTGCGCGGGCTGGTCGCCCCGGCCGAGGCGGTCTTCATGGACGCCAAGATCGAGTCCGAGCTGGTGGACCTGCCCGAGGAGGAGGCCCGCGAGCTGCTGGAGTCGATCGGGCAGTCCGAGCCGGGCCTGAACCAGCTGGTCCGGGTGGGCTTCCGGACGCTCGGGCTCCAGACGTACCTGACCGCCGGCCCCAAGGAGGCGCGGGCCTGGACCGTCCCGGTCGGCGCGACCGCGCCGGAGGCCGCCGGGGTGATCCACAGCGACTTCCAGCGCGGCTTCATCAAGGCCGAGGTGGTCTCCTACGACGACCTGGTCGCGGCCGGATCGATGGCGGCGGCGAAGGCCGCCGGCAAGGTCCGGATCGAGGGCAAGGAGTACGTCATGCAGGACGGCGACGTGGTGGAGTTCCGCTTCAACGTCTGAGTCCCGCGGGGCGAACCGCCGCGACCCGGCGTAAAAGTGGATCGCTTGCAGCACATGCGCATATTGGCTGGCAAACCGATCGATTCCATCACGCAAATTCTCGTGTGGTCCTTCTTGATTCCGTCCGCCTTTCCGGCTTAAGGTTTTGACGCCGGGCAATGTATTTGAACGGCCCGGCGTCACTTCCACGGGGGAAGGAATCGCCATGCGATACGGAATCGCCATCGCCATGTCCGCCGCCTTGATCGTCGGTGCCGCGACGCCGGCGTCCGCCGCTCCGATCGGGACCGCCGCCCTGTCGACGTGCAACAACTGGCGGTCGTACAACGGAGCCGACGTGCCGTCCTACGGCACCAACATCAGCTGTGTGATGCGCCGGGGCAACACGGGCAAGGGCGTCTTCCAGCTCCAGGTCACCATGAACGTCTGCTACGACTACGTCCTCGCCATCCAGGGCGTCTACCCGCTGACCGCGGACAGCCAGTTCGGCCCGAGCACGGAGAAGGCCCTGCGGGCGGTCCAGCGGGCGGTGAGCGAGACCGACGACGGCATCTACGGCCCGGCGACGCGCAACGCGATGCTCCACCAGGGCTCGAATGGCGCCGGCTGCAAGTTCATCTGAGTTTCTCCGATGATGCGCCGTCGTCTTCTCCGGGCGGCGGCGCAGATTCGCGCCCGTGCTTTTTGCGCTCGCTCGATCCCACCGGAAGAACCGATTACCGCAATGTGGTCCGCTGTTCCTGCCAGCGACCAGAATTGACCCCCACCCGGGTTGCGCTCGATGGGTTGGGGTCGGGATGCGGCCCGACCGTGGACGTGAACTCCTCGACCGAGCGAGCGGGTGCGGGTCCGGAGCGTCGGTGGCCCGCGGGGCGGATGACGAGGTGCCAACGGGGCGACGGCGGGTATACCCGACGATACGGATCGACATAGACGAGCCGAGGGCCGCCGAGCAGTTCTGGGAGGGCATGCGGGAGGTGGCTGCCAGTGCCGCCCGACACCAGGACCGCGATCTCTACCGGTCTCTCGTCAAGATCGGTCGGGCGGCGCTGGCCCAGGGCGCGGAACTCGTCCCGTCCTGCGGCCTGTTCCTACCGTGTCCGGTCTGCGACTCCCTGCCCGGCGAACGGTGCATCAACGTGCCCGGTCAGCCGCTGGACGACGCCACCCTTCACCCCCAGCGCGTCCAGATGGCGGAGCGGGCGCTGCGGGGAGAGGTGCCGCTGCCCTCGCCCCTCGGCTGACCGGGCGCCGCACTCGCGCTGACCGGCTGCCGCGTCGGCTTCATGGACGGGTCCACAGTGTAGAGACTCGGCCCGTCGGGGGATGGGAGGGCGAGCCCCGGGTGCACTAGCCTGCGGCGCATGCGGACCGAGCGCGGGGTACGTCGATCTCTGCTGGCCGCCCTCGTCCTCACGGTGACCAGCATCGTCGTGAACTACTCGACGTCCCAGGTGCCCGCCTTCCTGGCCGGGAACCTGTGGATCGCGTGGACGCTGACCGTCCTGTGCGTCGTCGGTTACCTGGTGCTGGAGTTCCGGCCCGCCGTCGATCCGGCGGAACTGGGACAGGTCAGCCCGCGGGTGCGGCGACGTCACCTGCGTCCCGCTCTCGAACTGGACGCGATTCCTGTCGCGTCCAACGTCCGGATCAGCGCGGTCGAATACGGCGAGGGCCCGCAGAAACGGGTGCTGGTCCCGGGCCGGGACCTGTGCGTCCTACCGGCCGACTGGTCGCTGGCCGCCGCGGGGGCGGCGAACGCTGGCCGGCTCGACCTGCACACCGCCCTGACCGGGACGGACCTCGCCCGCGCCACGCCGCTGCCACACCGGTTCGTGGTGCGCGGCACGTGTCGCGCGGCAGCCACCGTCGTCCTGCACATCATCACCGACCTCGCCTACCTGCAAGCTGTGTCCGGGCGGCCCCCGCAGCGACGCTTCGCCGCGGTCGGCCTGCTCGACCGCGGCGGCATACTGCCCTACGTCGACGGAGTGGCCCTGCACAGCGGGCACGTCGAGGTGGCGCGATCGACTGGTACACCGGGGCTGGTCGTCGCGGTCGAGTGCGTCGGTGGCCGGCCGGTGTCACGCACGCCCTACCTTCTCGTCGTCCGTGCCGGAATCCGCTACCCCGAGGACGTCTGGCTGTCACCGGCGACCGGTCGTCCGCTCCTGTCGGGTCCGGACCCGGAACGCGCCCGGGTGGCGTTCGAGTCGCCGCAGCCGAACGGGCTGGCGACCGACATGTTCGCTTGCGACCTCGACGGCCGACGGATGAACAACCTGACCCGCAAGAGCGTCGACAGCTACGACGGTTTCGGGGACGGCACCCAGGTGACGTGGGTGGACCAGACGCACCTGCGGGTGTTCTCGGAGCTGGCTCCCGACCAGAGCACGCGCATCGTCCAGGACCGGGTCGAGGGGCGGAGTCGCCACGGCGACGAGGTGCGGTAGCGGTCGGGTGCGGTCAGGAGCATCATGGTCCCACGGGAGTCGTCCCGCTGATCTAGCTTGGTCCGGTGGCTTCGAAACCCGTGACGACCGTCCTGTTCGACTTCGCGTGGACCCTGTTCGCCAGAGACCCGGACCGCTGGGTCGGCAGCGCCGCGGCACTGATCGGCCGGGAGGTGGCCGCCGGTGACGCTCAGCGCATCACCGCGGATTTCGCCGAGATGTTGCGGGCAACGGCTGCGGACCCCGCTCATGTTGCCCGCGACCTGGACCCGCAGGTGTGGGACCGGGCGATTCTGGCCGTCCTGCAGCAGATCCGTGGGGTGGACCTGCCGTTCGCGCGAGCCCTGCACGAAACGCACGCCGAAGCACTCGAGCCGTACGCGGACACGTCCTCCACTCTCGCTGCCCTCAGCGCCCGCGGTATTCGTCTTGGCGTGGTGAGCAACACCGGCTGGGACATTCGCGAATGCTTTGCCCGGCACGGACTGGACCGCTACATCGACGCATACGTGCTTTCCTACGAGGTCGGCTTCATCAAGCCCGACGTGCAGATCTGGCGCACCGCACTCGACGCCCTGGGGGCACAGCCGGATCGGACGCTGATGGTCGGCGACCATCCCAGCGGCGACGGTGGTTCCGTGGCCGCCGGCATACCGGCCCTGGTGCTACCGATGACGAGTTCGCCGGCCCAGCTTCGCGGATTCCACCACGTGCTGACGTTGGCCGGCATGTGAGATCGATGCGGCTCCTGATTGTCGACGTTGCCCCGCGTACTACCCGGAGGGCACCGAGTTCCGCGTCGCCTGACGCCCCGGTCAGTCGATCCGCGGGCTGCGCCGTTCGATCAGCGTGACGTCCCGCCACACGCCGTGGTGCCGGCCGATCCGCTGCCGGGTGCCGACCACCCGGAACCCGCAGCGCTCGTGCAGGGCGAGGCTCGCGGTGTTCTCCGGGAACACACCGGACTGGATGGTCCAGATGCCGGCCGCCTCGGTGGAGGCCGCCAACGCGTCCAGCAGGGCCCGGCCGACGCCCCGCCCCCGCGCCCCGGGGTGCACGTAGACGGAGTGCTCGACCACGCCGGCGTAGACGCAGCGGTCCGAGACCGCCGAGCAGGCCACCCAGCCGAGCACCTGCCCGGCCGGGTCGAGCGCCACCCACCGGTGCCCGGGCAGCCGGGTGGCGGTGAACCGGGACCAGTCGGGCGGCTCGGTCTCGAACGTGGCGTCCCCCTCGGCGATGCCGAGGCGGTAGATCTCCAGCACGGCGTCGGCGTGCGTGTCGTCCATCGCGGCGACGGTGACGGTCATCGACCCCTCCTGACCCTGTGGCGGCCGAGGCCCGGCCGCGCCAGCGTAACCGGCACGACCGAGGGCCGGGAGGAACGGTCCCGGCCCTCGGCGTGGCCGCTACCGGTTCCGGTAGACCGAGATGTGCGCCCGGCTGTCGGCGTCGAACGGGGTCCGGTCCCAGTCCGCGTACCGCTCGGCGAGGCGCAGCCCGGCGCGTTCCGCCATCTCGTCGATCTGCTCCGGCCAGGCGTAGCGCATGGCGAACGGCCTGAGGTGCACACCGTCGGCGTCGAACGTGACGGTCTGCCGCACGAACGTCTGCGCCGCCCGGTCGTACCGGTGCAGTCGGATGGTGGCCGAGTCCTCGGTCACCTCCCGGACCTGGACCTGCTCGTCCCGGTCGAAGTCGGCCGGGTCGGGCACGTAGGTCTCGACCACGAACGCCCCGCCGGGGGTCAGCACCCGGGCGACGTTGCGGAAGCAGGCCGCCTGGCGCTCGGCGTCGACCAGGTTGAACAGCGTGTTGAACACCAGGAAGACCAGACGGTACGGCCCGGCCACCGGGACGTCCGCCATGTCGCCGATGGTGACCGGCATGTGCTCGCCGCCCGGCTTGGCGCGCAGCTGCGCCACCATCTCCGGGGACGCCTCGACGCCCTCCACGGTGAGGCCGCGGGCGGCCAGCGGCAGCGCCACCCGGCCGGTGCCGACGGCCAGTTCGAGCACCGGGCCGCCGTCGGCCAGCGGGGCGAGGAAGTCGACAGCGGGAGCGGGGTCGGGATTGCCCGGGCCGTCGTAGGTGGCGGCCCAGAGCCGGCCGAACAGGCCGGGATCGTCGAAGACGGACATCACGGCAGCAGACCAGCCCTCCGCCACCCGCGACAACCGGATTACCGCGCCTCAGCCGGCCCGCAGGGCGTCGTCGACAGCGGTCTCCCGGCGACCCAGGTGCACCGGGTCGCGGCCGGAGAGCACGTCCGCCGCGGCCTTCACGGCGGCGCCGTACTCCCGGGTCGTGCTGATCCGCCACTGGTCGGCGTACCGGCGGGCGGTGTCGTCGCCGACGCCGTTGGTGTCGATGCCGAGGCGCCGGCAGAGCGTCACCGCGCGGGGCAGGTGGAACGACTGGGTGACCACGGTGGCCTGCCGCACCCCGAAGACGCGTCGGGCCCGGGCGCACGAGTCGTAGGTGTCGAAACCGGCGTGGTCCAGCACCACCCTGTCCGCCGGCACACCGCGCTCGACCAGCCAGCGCCGCATCGCGTCCGGCTCGTCGTAGTCCCAGTTCATGTGGTCGCCGGAGACCAGCACCACCCGGACCTTGCCGGCCGCGAAGAGTTGCCGCGCGATCTCCAACCGGCCGGCCAGGAACGGCGACGGCGTCCCGTCGGGCTCGACCTTCGCGCCGAGCACCAGCGCCACCGGCGCCTCCGGCACGTCGGCGGCGGTGAACACGTGCCCCTCGGCGCCGTCGCGGACCCAGACCACGCTGCCGGCGGTCACGGCGGCCGACAGCACCGCGCCGGCGGCGCCGACCAGGAGGAGCCGGCGGATCAGGCGTACGACCCGCCGGTCGGTGGCCCACCAGGCGCGCCACCGCGCGACTCGTCCCCCCATGGCGGCGATTGTGTCACCGTCCGATCAGGAGATGTGGTGCAGGATCACGTTGTGTACGTGGTGGCTCTTCTCCGAGCCACGGAACTCGACCTCGTAGGTGTGCGTGCCGACGTGCACGGCGATCGCGCCGGTGGAGAAGAACGAGCCGCCCCAGTGCTTGTTGCTCACCACGCTCACGCTGGTGATCTTCGAGTAGGGGATGCTGGTGATGGCGTACCGCTTGCCGACGAAGGAGCGGTCCTGGATGATCACCCGCCGGTCGGTCAGGCCGATGAAGCCGGTGCCGGTGCCGATCGCGTCGTAGACGGCGATGATCTGCTCACCGGGCAGCAGCCCGCTCTGGATCTGCTGGAACTGTTCCTTGCGGTCGTACGTCGGGCCAGACATGTCCTCGACGGTAGGGCAGGCGCGCCAGCGCTCAGCGCTCGGTGACCGCCCGGACGGCGTCCTCGATGCGCGCGGCCAGCAGGACCTCACCCTCGGTGAGTGGTTCGTCGTCGCCGTGCCCCACCTTGATCTGGGTGCGGTCGGCCCGGCGGCTGATCTCGGGGCGCAGCCGCAACGCGTCGGCCACCACTGCCACCCGCTCGGTGAGCGCGGCGTGCTGGGTGTCGTCGAGGACGAGCGTGCGGCGGATCTGCTCGCCCTCCCGGGTCCATCCGGACAGCAGGGCGAGCGCGTCGCTGAGGTAGTCGTGCTTCGCCCGGCCGCTGAACAGCACGCGCATCACCGCACCTCCCAGGCGTCGTTGCCGGCTTGTGGCCAAATCGTCGCCATCCCGTGTCCCAGTCGACGCCCTCTAGTTTGTCGCCGCACAGATGGTGTGTCCACGCCCACACTTCCGTGTTCTGTTGGCCTGACGGTCGACTCAGCTACCCAAACCGCCGATTGATCTGGCACGCTGGTGGCTCGTGCGGACCGAACGGGTTACCGGGAACGGGCAGGCCGACCGGCGGGAGCCGAGGGTGGTCGTCGGGGCGGCGATCATCGTGGCCGGCCGGGTCCTCGCCTGCGAGCGTTCCGCGCCCCCCGAGGTGGCGGGGCGGTGGGAGTTCCCCGGCGGCAAGGTCGAGCCGGGGGAGACCGAGACCGAGGCGTTGGCCCGGGAGTGCGCCGAGGAACTGGGCGTCCGGGTCGCGGTCGGCGCGCGGGTGGGACGGGACGTGCGGATGGCCCACGGTCGCTCCGTCCTGCGCGTCTACGCCGCCCGTCTGCTTCACGGCGACCAGCCGGAGGCGCTGGAGCACGCCGAGCTGCGCTGGCTCTCGGCCGCCGAGCTGGACAGCGTCGACTGGCTGCCGGCCGACGTGCCGATCGTGCCCGCGCTGCGCCCGCTGCTCGCCGCGTCCGCCTGAGACCACGAACCGGACAACGGGTCGGAAACGAGACGGGGACCGGCGGCGTGTGCCGCTGGCCCCCGTCATCGTCGCGCTGCTCAGTGCTTCGGCTCGTCCTGCTGCGGGTGGGCGAAGTTGAGGTGCTCCGGCGGCAGCGGGAACTCCACGTCGTCGCCGAACGGCGACGGCGCGGCGGCCCGGTCGAAGGTCAACTCGGTCAGCGGCAGCTTGCCGCTCGAGTCGACGGCCGGGGCGGTCGGGTGCGGCACCTCGCGCTGCCAGTTGACACCCTGCTGGGCCTGGCGCTCGGCGCCGCTGTCGTGCGAGCCGCCGGCGTGGGAGTGCACCCCGCCGTGTGCCGCGCCGGCGGTCACCGCACCGCTGACATGCCCGCTGGTCGCGCTGGTCTGAGGCACCTGACCCCTCCGGAAGATCTTGTTACCGAGCCACACAAGGGGATCGTACCTGCGGTCGACGACGCGTTCCTTCATGGGGATGATCCCGTTGTCGGTGATCTTGATGTGCTCGGGGCAGACCTCGGTGCAGCACTTGGTGATGTTGCAGAAACCGAGCCCCATCTCGGACTGCGCGTACTCCTTGCGGTCGGTCTTCGCGTCCAGCGGGTGCATGTCCAGCTCGGAGGCCCGGATGAAGAACCGGGGCCCGGAGAAGGCCTGCTTGTTCTCGTCGTGGTCGCGGATCACGTGGCAGACGTTCTGGCACAGGAAGCACTCGATGCACTTGCGGAACTCCTGCGAGCGCTCGACGTCGACCTGCTGCATCCGGTAGTCACCGGGCGCCACGTCGGCCGGCGGCGCGAACGCCGGCGTCTCCCGGGCCTTCTCGTAGTTGAACGAGACGTCCGTGACCAGGTCCCGGATCACCGGGAACGTGCGCAGCGGGGTGACCGTGACGGTCTCGGTCTCCTCGAACGTCGACATCCGCGTCATGCAGCCCAGCCGCGGCTTGCCGTTGATCTCCATCGAGCAGGAGCCGCACTTGCCGGCCTTGCAGTTCCACCGGCACGCCAGGTCCGGCGCCTCGGTCGCCTGGAGCCGGTGGATCACGTCGAGGACGACCTCACCCTCGTTGACCTCGACCGAGTAGTCCTTCAGGTCGCCGCCGGTCTCGTCGCCCCGCCAGATGCGGAACTGGCGCTTACTTCCCATCAGTGTTCGCCTCCTCGGTGAGGGCGTCGAACTCGGCGAGTTCGGAGTCGGTCAGGTACTTGGACAGCTCCGCCCGGTCGAACAGCCCGATCAGCTCCGGCCGCATCTTCGGCAGCGGCTTGTGGGTCAGCCGGACCGTGTCGCCGTCGAGCGAGCAGACCAGGTTGACCCGCCGCCACTTCGGGTCCATCGCCGGGTAGTCCTCCCGGGTGTGCCCGCCGCGCGACTCCTGCCGCTCCAGCGCCGCCTTCGCGGTGCACTCCGAGACCACGAGCATGTTGCGCAGGTCGAGCGCCAGGTGCCAGCCCGGGTTGTAGCGCCGGCCGCCGACCGCGCTCACCTTCGCGACCCGCTCCCGCAGCTCGGACAGCCGGCCCAGCGCGTCGGCCAGCTCGCCCTCCCGCCGGATGATGCCGACCAGGTCGCCCATGACCACCTGGAGGTCCTGCTGGAGCTGGTACGGACTCTCGCCGGTGTCCCGCTGCAACGGCGCCAGGGCCGTCTCCACCGCGGCCTCCACCGCCGCCACCGACACCGCCGGGCGCGCGGTGAGCTGGTCGGTGTACGTGGCGGCGTGGCCGCCCGCCCGCTTGCCGAAGACCAGCAGGTCGGACAGGGAGTTGCCGCCCAGCCGGTTGGAACCGTGCATCCCGCCGGAGACCTCGCCGGCGGCGAAGAGCCCGCGTACGGTGCCCGCCGCCGCGCCGGAGTCGGGGTCCACCTCGACGCCGCCCATCACGTAGTGACAGGTCGGTCCGACCTCCATCGGCTCCTTGGTGATGTCGACGTCGGCCAGCTCCTTGAACTGGTGGTACATCGAGGGCAGCCGGCGACGGATCTCCTCCGCCGACTTGCGCGAGGCGATGTCCAGGTAGACGCCGCCGGCTGGCGTACCCCGACCGGCCTTGACCTCGCTGTTGATCGCGCGGGCGACCTCGTCGCGGGGGAGCAGCTCCGGCGGACGCCGGTTGTTGTCCGGGTCGGTGTACCAGCGGTCCGCCTCCTCCTCCGTCTCCGCGTACTGCTTGCGGAAGACGTCGGGGACGTAGTCGAACATGAACCGCTTGCCGTCGGAGTTCTTCAGCACGCCGCCGTCGCCGCGCACCGACTCGGTGACCAGGATGCCCTTCACCGAGGGAGGCCAGACCATGCCGGTCGGGTGGAACTGGAGGAACTCCATGTTGATCAGCGTGGCCCCGGCGCGCAGCGCGAGCGCGTGACCGTCCCCGGTGTACTCCCAGGAGTTCGAGGTGACCTTGTAGGACCGCCCGACCCCGCCGGTCGCCAGCACCACGGCCGGCGCCTCGAAGAGGACGAACTCACCGGACTCGCGGTAGTAGCCGAACGCGCCGGCCACCCGGTCGCCGTCGAGCAGAAGCTCGGTGACCGTGGTCTCGGCGAACACCCGGATCCGGGCGTCGTAGCTGCCGAACTCCCGCTTGTCCTCCTGCTGGAGCGACACGATCTTCTGCTGGAGCGTGCGGATCAGCTCCAGGCCGGTCCGGTCGCCGACGTGCGCCAGGCGCGGGTACTCGTGGCCGCCGAAGTTGCGCTGCGAGATCTTGCCGTCGGAGGTGCGGTCGAAGAGCGCGCCGTACGTCTCCAGCTCCCAGATCCGCTGCGGCGACTCCTTGGCGTGCAGCTCGGCCATCCGGAAGTTGTTGAGGAACTTGCCGCCGCGCATGGTGTCCCGGAAGTGCACCTGCCAGTTGTCGCGCGAGTTGACGTTGCCCATCGCGGCCGCCGCGCCGCCCTCGGCCATCACCGTGTGCGCCTTGCCGAACAGCGACTTCGAGATGATCGCGGTCTTCTTGCCGGCCAGCCGGGCCTCGATCGCCGCGCGCAGGCCGGCGCCGCCGGCCCCGATCACGACGACGTCGTAGTGGTGTCGTTCGATTCGCGTCTCAGTCATCTCAGGGGCCCTCAGTTGATGAACCGGAGGTCGGTGATCCACTTGGCGGCCACCGCCATCACGTAGAAGTCGGTCAGCGCCAGCGTGCCCAGGGTGATCCAGGCGAGCTGCATGTGCCGGACGTTCAACCAGGACACGCCGGTCCACGCCTTGTAGCGCACCGGGTGCTTCGAGAAGTGCTTGAGCCGGCCGCCGATGATGTGCCGGCAGGAGTGGCAGGAGATCGTGTACGCCCAGAGCATCACCACGTTGATCAGCAGGATGACGTTGCCCAGGCCGAAGCCGAAGCCCTCGGGGGAGTGGAAGGCGTAGATCGCGTCCCAGGTGTTGATCAGCGAGATGATCGCGGCGGCGTAGAAGAAGTAGCGGTGCAGGTTCTGACCGAGCAGCGGGAACCGGGTCTCACCGCTGTAGGACTGGTGCCCGTCCGGCACCGCGCACGCCGGCGGTGACAGCCAGAACGACCGGTAGTAGGCCTTGCGGTAGTAGTAGCAGGTGAGCCGGAACAGCAGCAGGAACGGCAGGGTCAGCGCCGCGTCCGGGATGATCCACCAGCCGGGCAGGAAGCTGCCGAAGTGCGAGGAACCCTCGACGCAGCGCTCGGTCACGCAGGGGGAGTAGAACGGCGTCAGGTAGTGGTACTGGTCCACCCAGTACCACTTGTGCATGAAGACCCGGACGGTCGCGTAGATGACCCACGCGCTCAGCCCGACGACGGTGATCAATGGCGCGAACCACCAGCGGTCGGTCCGCAACGTCTTCGCCGCGATGGCGGCACGTGCCCGCGCTCCCCGCGGTCTCGTTGCCGTTGATGTCATTCGAGTCATCTCCCTGACGTCACTGTCACGTCCTGCGCACGCGCGGGACCACGCCGGTGAACCAGCGCGGCTAAGTGACACACGTTACGCCGATCTTCACGGCCCGGCCGCGCAACGCAGTGTCCCGTGTGTCCCGCTGGTTGGAAAGACCCGGATCATGATCAATATCCGGACGGCGTGGCCGCGTCGGTGTTCCGGATCAGCCGGACGCGCCGCCGGTGAAGTTCCACGACGACAGCCGCAGGGCGGGTCCCTCCCACCAGGACCCGTCCATCCGGTCCGGCTGGCGGAGCGGCGACCGGCCCAGGCCGAGCACCCGGCCCGGCCCCAACGCCCGTGGGTACGACTCGGTGAACCGGAGGTCCCGCACCGCCCGCACCGGCACGCCGTCCTCGACCAGCCAGACCCCGTTGCGGGTCAGCCCGGTGACGACCAGCTGCTTCGGGTCCAGCACCCGGGTGTACCAGAAGTCGCTGACCAGCAGTCCGCGCCGCACGCCGGCCACCAGGGCCGCGGTGTCCGGGTCGCCCACCGCCCCCGTCACCCCGGCGCTCACCGGTCCGGCCGCGACCCCGGCGTCGACCGTGTCCGGCGCGCCCGCCAGCAGGCGGAGGTTGTGCGGGATCGGCCCGAACGTCGACCCGCCGGCCATGCCGTGCCCGGTGGACGCGACGCCCGCCTCCGCGCCGCTGCGCCTGTCGTACGCCACCGCCCGGGTGGTGCCGGCCTCCACCAGCGGCAGCGCCCGCCGGGGCGTGCCCTCCAGGTCGAACGGCAGCGTCGAGGCGTGCAGCGGGTCGTCCACCAGCGTCACCGCCGGGTCGAACTGGGCGGCGCCCGGCTCGGCGAAGGACTGCCGTTCGGCGTACCGCTTGCCGTTGAAGCCGAACCAGGCGAGGTTCTGCAACAGGTCGGCCACCGCCGCCGGTTCGAGCACCACCTCGTAGCGCCCGGGCGGCAGTTCCACCGGGTCGGCCGCGGCCCGTGCCTTGGCCGCCGCGCGAGCGCCGAGCGCTGCGCCGTCGAGGTCGGCGAGGCGGTCGGCGCAGTGCCGGGCCACGCCGTCGGCGCTCCCGGTGCGGGCGATGCCGTCCATGGCCGCCTCCGCCGCCCGCCCCTGCGCCGAGTGCCCGGCGGAGCTGGCGAACGCGCCGGACCGGTACGCCGTGCGGCAGTAGCCCGCCGCCTCCAGCCCTTCGACAGCGTCCACGAAGGCGCGTACCCGGGCGGCCCGCTCGTCGGGTGAGGCGTACGCGGTGGCCTCGTCGACGCCCGGGCCGGACGGCGTGGGCGTCGGCGCGGTGAGCCCGGGCCAGGCCGGGTCGGCCGGGGCGAGCCGGGCCGCGGCCCGGGTCCGCTCGACCAGCGCGGCCAGCCCGTCGGCGTCGACCCGGTTGCCGCCACCCGCGGCGGTCCGCCCGTCGGCGTGCAGCCGCAGCTGGATCGCGGTGCCCGTCTCGGCGACGTTCTGGTGGATCGAGGAGTTGGCGAAGCGGGTGAGCGCGAGGTCGGTGCGGGTCACCAGCACCTCGGCCTCCGCGCCCGGCCCGGCCACGCGCCGGACCAGCTCCACCACCCGGGCGGCGAGATCCTGTTCGGCGCTCACGCGCGCACCCCCACCCGGACGCCGCGGAAGCGGGCCGGGGCGGCCGGATGGCCGGTGTGCCCGACCTGGCCGGGCTGCCCCTTGCCGCAGTTGGGCGTGCCCCACGGGACGATCTCCGAGGAGAGCATGTCCATCGACCGCCAGAAGACCGGCCCGATGCCGGTGTAGGTGGGATTGCGCAGCATCCGCCCCCGGCGGCCCTTCTTCACCTCCCAGCCGACCTCGCAGCCGAACTGGAAGTTGAGCCGCTTGTCGTCGATAGACCAGGACCGGTTGATGTCCATCAACACCCCGTCGTCGGTGGCCGCGACGATCTCGTCGAGCGTGTGCGGGCCGGGTTCCAGGCCCACGTTCGTCATCCGCACCATCGGCAGCCGGGCCCAGCCGTCAGCGCGTACGCTGCCGCCGTAGCCCAGACCGGCGACGGCGGCCGAGTCCCGGCCGGCGAGCACCCCGACCCACCGCCCCTCGCGGACCGCGTCCCGCGACACCGCCGGGGAGCCCTCGTCGTCGAAGCCGAAGCTGCCCAGCGCGCCCGGGATGGTCGGGTCGATGGTCACGTTCATCAGCTCGGAGCCGTAGCGCAGCGAGCCGAGGCGGGCCAGGTCGAGCCAGGAGGTGCCGGCGAAGGCGGCCTCCCAGCCGAGGATGCGGTCCAGCTCGATGGCGTGCCCGACCGACTCGTGGATCTGCAACGCGAGCTGCTCGCCGCCGAGGATCAGGTCGGTCTCGCCCGCCGGGCACTCCGGGGCGGTGAGCAGCTCGCGGGACTCCTCGGCGATCCGGGCGGCGTGCGCGGCCAGGTCGAGTGAGGTGACCAGCTCCCACCCCGTGGTGCCGTACTGCCCCCGGTAGCTCGGATAGGACCGGCGCTGGGTCTCGCCGTCGCCGATCGAGGTGGCCGAGATGCCCCCGCCGCACTCCCGGATGTGCTGGTCGATCCGGTGGCCCTCGCTGGAGACGAACCACTTTGTGGTGTCCCAGATCTGGTAGAGCCCCTCGGCCAGGTCGGCCCCGTGCTCCCGCATGGTCGCGGTGGCGCCGACCAGCAGGTCGCCCTTGTCGGAGAGCGGCACCCCGAGCGGATCGACCGCGCAGGTCGAGGCCCAGCTCGCCACCGCCGCCCCGACCGGCACGAGGTCGATCGGCGGGCCGGAGACCCGCGCGCTCGCGGTGGCGATCGCCGCGGCGCGCCGGCCGGCGTCGCGGGCCGAGGCGTCGGACAGCTCGGGTACGGCCTGGAAACCCCACCCGGAGCCGACCAGGGCGCGCACCCCCAGGCCGATGCTCTCGTGCTGGGTCAGCTCCTCGACGTCACCGTTGCGCGCCGACATCGACTCGTAGCGGCGGTGCATCACCCGGGCGTCGGCATAGCGGGCCCCGGCGTCGAGGGCGGCCTGCACGGCGGCGGTGGCCGCGGCGAACTCGCTCATGACGGCACTCCGCTTCGCTCCGCGCCGCCAGGAGGCACGGCGGCGCCGCGGTGACGATTCGCTCGATGGCGCTCGCTCATGGGCCGACCCTAGGCGAGCGCACCGACATCCGTCAGGGGACGAGATCCTCCGGGCGGATCGTCGCCCGGACGGGGTCCGTCAGCTCCAGCACGTCGGCGGGCTTGGTCACCGACACCTCCCGGTAGTGCCGGCCCTGGCGGCGGTAGAGGTGCAACGTGCCGGTCTCCTGCTCGACCAGCAGGTACCACTCGATGCCGGCGGCGGCGTAGTAGTGCATCTTGAGCACCTTGTCCGTCGCCGCGTTGCTCGGTGAGATGACCTCGCAGACGAGCCGGACGTCCCGCGCCTCGATCATCGGTTCGTCGAAGTCGATCGGCTCGGTGACGACCAGGTCGGGAATCGGTATCCGGCCCGGCTTGAGCCGGACGTTGACCGTATCCAGCAGCTCCAGGCCCACGCGCCGCGCCGCGGTTTCGAGCAGGTTGCCGAGGTTCCGCTGGATCCGCTGGTGCCGCGGGGTGGGCGCTGGGGTCACGTGGAGGCTCCCGTCGAAGAGTTCGACGCGTTGCTGCGTCTCACTGAGGGCGAGGTACTCCTCTTCGGTCCACGGGCCGTCGTGGCCGAACACCGCCGCGGTCATGGTCACCTCCACCTCGTGTCGCGGGAATCTTCCCTTCGTCGCCGGGACCATGGTCGCACCTCAGGTGCGCCGACGAGACGACGATGCCCACTCGCGTCGGTGAATGTCCCTGGTGAGGGCTGTTCAGGTCGGAAACCGAGTCGTTACGCTCTGACCGCTGACAGCCCGGCCTTTGTAGCTTATTTTCGCCTCCAGAGGTTTCCTGTAGGTTCTCTTCATCAGGAGGGGGAGGCGGTCATGGGCAGGTCGGAGGCGGTGCCGTCCGGGGAGCCGGACCGCCCGGAGGTGCCGGAGCAGCGCTCCGGCGAGGGCCCCTATCTCCAGGTTCGGGACCTGCGGGTGCGGTTCGACACCGAGGACGGTGTGGTCCGGGCTGTGGACGGGGTGTCGTTCGCCGTGGAGCGGGGTCGCACGCTCGGGATCGTGGGCGAGTCCGGTTCCGGTAAGAGCGTCACGTCGTTGGCGATTCTGGGTCTGCACAACTCCAAGCGGGCGTCCATCACCGGGGAGATCTCGGTGGGTGGGCGTCAGTTGGTGGGTCTGCCGGAGGAGGAGGTGCGGCGGCTGCGGGGCCGGGACATGGCGATGATCTTCCAGGATCCGCTCTCCGCGTTGCACCCCTACTACACGGTCGGCAAGCAGATCGCCGAGGCGTACCGGGTGCACCACCCGAAGGCCGGCAAACGGGAGGCGCGTGCGCGGGCGGTGGACATGCTGGGCCGGGTGGGGATTCCGCAGCCGGCGCGGCGGTTCGAGCAGTATCCGCACGAGTTCTCCGGCGGGATGCGGCAGCGGGCGATGATCGCGATGGCCCTGGTCAACGACCCGGATCTGGTGATCGCCGACGAGCCGACGACGGCGTTGGACGTGACGGTGCAGGCGCAGATCCTGGACCTGCTCAATGATCTTCAGGAGGAGTTCCGTTCGGCGATCATCCTGATCACCCACGACCTGGGTGTGGTCGGTCAGGTGGCCGACGACGTGCTTGTCATGTACGGCGGTCGGGCGGTGGAGCACGGCAGTGTGGAGCAGGTGTTGCGGCGGCCGCAGCACCCGTACACGTGGGGGTTGTTGTCGAGCGTGCCGTCGTTGCACGGTGACGCGGACGCGGACCTGGTGCCGATCCCCGGCAACCCGCCGTCGTTGATCAACCTGCCGCCGGGCTGTGCGTTCCATCCCCGTTGCCGCTATGCCGACGTCAACGGCGACCGGTCCCGCACCGAGGTACCGGAGCTGGGTTCGGCGGGGGTGGCAGGGCATCTGGTGGCGTGTCATCTGCCGGTCGCCGCGCGGGAGCGGATCTACCGCGACGAGGTAGCCCAGGTGGGGGTGGCCCGATGAACGTTGTGCCGAACGGACACACGCCGGTGGCCGGCACGTCGGAGGCGGGCCGCGAACCGGGCGGCGCCGCCCGGATCGCGGCTGAGCCGTTGCTGTCGGTGCGAGGGCTGACCAAGCACTTCCCGGTGCGGCAGGGCCTACGGGGTAAGGCGGCGGTGCGGGCGGTCGACGGTCTGGACTTCGACGTCCGCCCGGGCGAGACGTTGGGTCTGGTCGGGGAGTCGGGGTGTGGGAAGACCACGACCGGGCGGATGCTGGTGCGACTGCTGGAACCCACCGCCGGCAGCATCACCTTCGCCGGGCGGGACATCACCCACGCCCGCCGGGGCGCGTTGCGGCCGCTGCGCCAGGACCTGCAGATCATCTTCCAGGACCCGTACGCGTCGTTGAACCCCCGCCACACCGTCGGGCGGATCGTGGCCATGCCCCTGCAGGTCAACAACATCACCCCACCCGGCGGCGTCAAGAAACGCGTGCAGGAACTGCTGGAACTGGTCGGACTCAACCCCGAGCACTACAACCGCTACCCGCACGAGTTCTCCGGCGGACAACGCCAACGCATCGGCATCGCCCGCGCCCTGGCCCTCAAACCCAAACTCATCGTCGCCGACGAACCCGTGAGCGCCCTCGACGTGTCCATCCAGGCCCAGGTCATCAACCTCCTGCGCGACCTGCAACGCGACCTCGACCTGGCGTTCGTGTTCATCGCCCACGACCTGGCCGTGGTCCGGCACTTCTGCCACCGCGTCGCCGTCATGTACCTCGGCACCATCGTCGAGATCGGCGACCGCGACACCATCTACACCCGCCCCCAACACCCCTACACCCGCGCCCTGCTCTCGGCCATCCCCGACGTCACCACCCTCGGCCCCGCCGGCCGCATCCGCCTCACCGGCGACGTCCCCACCCCCCTGGCCCCACCCAGCGGCTGCCGCTTCCGCACCCGCTGCTGGAAAGCCACCGACCGCTGCGCCACCGAAACACCCGCCCTGACCACCCGCGACGGCGGCACCCAGCTCACCGCCTGCCACTACCCGGAGAGCGGACCGGTGGACGCCACCGAGCCGGCGACGGTCGGCGGCGGCACTGGCACTGCCGGACCGGCGGCGGTCGGCGGTGGCACTGTCGCGCCCGCGGCGGTCGGCGGCGGCGACGCCCCGAAACTGAAGGAGGTGGCGGAATGAGCCTGTCCCCGGTCGAGGGCGTGGCGCTCGCGGAGATCGAGTCGCCCGGTGACGGCGACGAGCGCCGGGACAAGGAGTTCGTCGGCCGCTCACCCGGCCAACTCGCGCTGGCGCGGCTCCGGCGGGACCGCACCGCCCTGGTCAGCGGCTCCCTGCTCGTCTTCTTCGTCCTGGTCGCGCTGGCCGTGCCGCTGATCGAGGCGCTGTACGGGGTGGGGCCGAAGGAGCAGTTCCAGAGCCGTCTCGACGGCTACGGCATGCCGCTGGGTTACGCCGGCGGCGTCACCGGCGACCACTGGTTCGGGCTGGAGCCCGGCCTGGGTCGGGACATCTTCATCCGCATGGTGCACGGGCTGCGGACGTCGCTGTTCATCGCGTTCGCCGCCGCCGTGCTGACCGCCGTCATCGGCGTGACGCTGGGTACGCTCGCCGGCTACCTCGGCGGCTGGCTGGACTCGGTGATCAACTGGATCACCGACCTGACCCTAGCGATGCCGTTCCTGATCATCGCGCTGGCGCTGATGCCGACCGTCGCGCTGCGCTTCTACGGCCAGCGGGAGGCCGTCCCGGCGTCCTTCCAGATCGGCGTGCTCATCTCGATCTTCGCGTTGTTCGGCT
This sequence comes from Micromonospora sediminicola, assembly GCF_900089585.1. NCBI lineage: Bacteria > Bacillati > Actinomycetota > Actinomycetes > Micromonosporales > Micromonosporaceae > Micromonospora > Micromonospora sediminicola. The sequence continues at coordinate 1,411,598 of NZ_FLRH01000003.1, forward strand.
GGACCAGCACCGCCCGCCTGGTCCGGGGCCAGATCATCGCGCTGCGCGAGCGCGAGTTCGTGGAGGCGGCCCGGGCCAGCGGGGCCGGGCTCGGGCACATGCTGTTCCGCCAGCTGCTGCCGAACGTGTGGGCACCGATCCTGGTCGCCTTCTCGCTGGCGGTGCCGCAGTACATCACCAGCGAGGCGGCGCTGTCGTTCATCGGCGTCGGCCTCACCGACGCGACGCCGAGCTTCGGCCGGATGATCTACCGCAGTCTCGACTACCTGCAGACCGACCCGGCGTACGTCTTCTTCCCCGGCATCACGATCTTCGCGCTCGTGTTCGCCTTCAACCTCTTCGGCGACGCGCTGCGCGACGCGCTCGACCCGAAGTCGTCCCGGTAGGAGGCCGACCCATGACGCGTTTCCTCGTCCGCCGGCTGCTCTCGGCCGCGCTCACGCTCTTCGCGGTCAGCGTGCTGAGCTTCCTGATGTTCTTCGCGCTGCCGCGCGACCCGGTCAGCGGCATGTGCCCGAAGAACTGCAACCCCGAGCGGCTGGAACGGGTCCGCCAGGAGCTGGGCCTGAACGACCCGCTGATCAGCCAGTACGCCGGCTACATGAAGGGCATCGTCACCGGGCGGGACCTGGGCAGCGCCCAGGGCGGCCAGTGCGACGCGCCCTGCCTCGGCTGGTCGTACGTCTCCAACGAGGCGGTCTCGGACACCATCGCCCGGGTGCTGCCGGTGACGCTGAGCATCGTCATCCCGGCGGCCATCCTGTGGCTGCTGCTCGGGGTCGGCCTGGGCATGCTGTCCGCGCTGCGCCGGGGGAGCTGGCTGGACCGGGCGGCGATCGGTTTCTCGCTGACCGGCGCCTCGCTGCAGCTGTACTTCGTCGGCGCGGTGCTGCTCATCGTGTTCGTCTACAACCTGCGCCTGCTTCCGGTGCCCAGCTACACCTCGTTCTTCGACGACCCCCTGAAATGGAGCAGCGGGCTGGTGCTGGCCTGGTTGGCGCTGGCCTTCCTCTTCTCCGCCATCTATGCCCGGCTGTCCCGGGCACAGATGTTGGAGACGCTGTCGGAGGACTTCGTCCGCACCGCCCGCGCCAAGGGCCTGGCCAAACGCAAGGTGTACGGCCGACATGCGCTGCGGGCCGCGATCACGCCGGTGGTGACCATCGCCGGCCTGGACGTGGGCGGGGCGCTCGGCGGCACCGTGATCACCGAGACGACATTCGGCCTGAACGGGATGGGTCGGACCGCGGTGGACGCGGTCCGCTCCGGTGACCTGCCGACCATCATGGCGACCGTGCTGATCGCGGCGGTCTTCGTGGTGCTCGCCAACGTGGTGGTGGACCTGCTCTACGCGGTGATCGACCCCCGGGTCCGGCTCGGCTGACCAGCCGGTCCGACGAAATTTATCGAAAACTGTTACACAACTCGTAGTTTTTCTTCTTTACGATCCTCGGGACGTCGGCGGATGCGCCCGGCGTACGGGTGGAGGAGGTAGGACATGCGACCACGCGCAGCGGCCGCCGTCGGCGGCGCCATCGCACTGGTTGTGGGGCTGGGCGCCTGCTCGGAGAACACGGGCGAGGGCACCAAGGTGGACGGCAACCGGCAGCAGACCGGGGTCATCGCGACCGACCCCAAGGACTCGCAGGGGCCGGCGGCCGAGGTGGAGGGCGCGGCCAAGGGCGGCACGTTCACCATCATCCGGGAGACCCCCATCTCCCACCTGGACCCGCAGCGGACGTACTCGTTCGCCGGTCTGATGGCCAACCCGCTCTTCAGCCGCTACCTGACCACGTGGAAGGACGACGGCAAGGGCGGCCTGGTCCTGGTGGGCGACCTGGCCGAGACCCCGGGCAAGAACGTCAACAACGACTGCAAGGTCTGGGAATTCACGATCAAGGACGGGGTGAAGTTCGAGGACGGCAGCCCGATCACCTCGAAGGAGATCGCGTACGGCATCGCCCGGTCCTTCGACCCGGACCTCACCGGCGGCCCCACCTACATCCAGGAGTGGCTGGCCGACACCCCGCAGTACGACACCAAGTGGGACTTCAAGAAGAACAAGACGTCGCTGCCGCCCGGCCTGACCACGCCGGACGACAAGACGCTGCGCTTCGAGTTCGCCAAGCCCCGCTGCGACCTGCCGTTCGCGGTTTCGCTGCCCACCACGGCGCCGCTGAAGCCGGAGAAGGACACCGGGGTCAACCTGGACCAGAAGCCGTTCTCGTCCGGCCCGTACAAGATCGCCAAGAACCAGGTGGGCGTCCAGCTCACGCTGGACCGCAACCCGAACTGGGACGCGAAGACCGACCCGGTGCGCCACCAGTACCCGGACCAGTTCGTGTGGAGCTTCGGCCCGACCGCGGACGCCGCCAACAACCGGGTGATCGCCGACAACGGCGCCGACCAGAGCGCGATCGCCTTCAACGCCGTGCCGGCCTCGCTGGTCGCCAAGGTGGCCGGTGACCCGGCCCTGAAGGCCCGCACCCTGCTGTCCCCGACCCCGAGCGCCAACCAGCTCGTGATCAACACCCAGCGGGTCAAGGACCTGAAGGTCCGCCAGGCGCTCAACTACGCGATCGACCGCGAGGGCCTGGTCAAGGCGCTCGGCGGCCAGACCGTGGCCCAGCCGATCACCACCCTGATGCCGCCGTCGACCATCGGTTACAAGGCGTACGACGCCTACCCGGCGGGTGCCAACGGCAACCCGGAGAAGGCGAAGGAGCTGCTCGGCGGCCAGACCGTGGAGCTGGTCCTCGGCGTTGCGGACAACACGACCGAGCAGCAGGAGGCGGTCCAGCTCAAGGGCAACCTGGAGCGCGCCGGCTTCAAGATCACCGTCCGGAACATCCCGGACGACGCGAAGCTGGACGAGGTCAAGAAGAAGGACAACCCGTGGGACCTGTACATCGGTAACTGGGCCGCGGACTGGCCGAGCGGTGCCTCGATCCTGCCGGTGCTCTACGACGGCCGCACCATCAAGGCCGAGGGCAACAGCAACCAGTCGTACTTCAACGACGACGCGATCAACGCCGAGATGGACCGGATCCTGGCGCTGCCCCCGGCCGACCAGGGCCCGGAGTGGGGCAAGCTGGACGAGCGGATCATGAAGGAGCACGCGCCGGTGGTGCCGCTCTACGTGAACGTGGCCTACAACGTGCACGGCTCCAAGGCCGGCGGGGTCTTCATCTCCTCCGTGTTCGGCTACCCGAACTTCGTCAACGCCTTCGTCAAGCAGTAGCCGTACCTGTGGTTGAAGGAAGGGCCCCTTCTTAACGCGCGACGTTAAGAAGGGGCCCTTCCTCTACCGCAGGCGTTAACAAGGGGCCCTTCCTTACGCCAGGTAGCGGCGGAGGAAGTCCAGTTCCAGGCGGAGCAGGCGCTCGGACACCCCGCCGGCGGCCAGGTGGCTCGCGCCGGTGAGCGGCAGCACCGCGTGCGGGCGGCCGGTGGCCAGCAGCGCGGCGGAGAGCCGCAGCGTGTGCGCGGCCAGCACGTTGTCGTCCACCAGCCCGTGCACCAGCAGCATCGGCCGGGCCTGCGCCGGGTCGCCGAGCGGCTCGGCGGCCAGCTCGACCAGCGAGTGGTGCGCGTAGACGTCCATCCCGTCGTCCGGCATGCCGAGGTAGCGCTCGCTGTAGGCGGTGTCGTACAGCGCCCAGTCGGTGACCGGCGCCCCGACGATCGCGCACTTGAACAGTTCGGGGTGGCGCAGCACCGCCAGCCCGGCCAGCCAGCCGCCGAACGACCAGCCGCGCACCGCCACCCGCTCCAGGTCCAGGTCGGGGTGCTTGCCGGCGAGCGCGGTGAGCGCGTCCACCTGGTCGCTCAGGATCACGTCGGCGACCCGGCGGTGGATCGCCTTCTCGAACGACGGCGCGATGCCCGGGGTGCCCCGGTTGTCGATGGTCACCACCGCGAAGCCCTGCTCGGCCCACCACTGCCGTTCCAGCCAGGCGCCGCGGGCCGCGATCACCTCCTGGTGGCCGGGGCCGCCGTAGATGTCCAGCAGCACCGGCAACCGGGTGCCCTTGACGTGCTCGACCGGGTAGAGCACCGCGCTGGGCAGCCGCCGGTCGGTCACCCGGACCATCGTCGGCCGCGGCGCGTACGAGCAGGTGGCGGCCAGTGAGCGCAGCTCGCCCACCTCGCGGTCGCCGTGCCACACCCGCCACCGCACGCCCGGGTGCTCCAGCGAGGCGATGCCCACGACCAGCGTGGCCCCGCCGATCGCGGCGGTGTGCCAGCCCGGGTCGCTGCCCATCCGGCGGGCGTCCATCCCACCGCCGATGGTGGTCCGCACCCGGTAGAGGTGGCGTTGGCTCGGCTCGCCCTCGCTCGCCTCCACCAGCAGGTCGGCCGCCTGGTTGGCGCCGGCCGGCAACCGCCCCACCACCCGCCGCACGTACAGCGAGGGTGGGGTGAGCAGCGTCCCGTCGGCGAAGAGGCAGCGGGCGTCGTACCCGTCGTGGGCCAGCTCGCCGCCGACCAGCACCCGCCCGTCCGGCAGGTGCGCCGGGGTGCCGGGGATCGGCTCCACCCAGCGCGGGTCGGCCAGCTCCGCGTGCACCTGCGTCTCCCCGGTGCGCGGGTCCACCGCGAGCACCAGGCCGTGCTGCTGCGAGCGGCGCAGCACGGTGATCAACGGCCCGCCGTCCGCCCAGTCCACCGAGCTGAGATAGGGGTAGGTCTCGCGGTCCCAGTGCACGTCGACCCAGCCGCCGTCGAGGTCGAGCAGGTGCAGGCTGACCTCCGCGTTCGGGCCGCCGGCGACCGGGTACGCCAGCGACGTCGGCGGGCTCGCCGGCTCGGCCGGGTCGTGCAGGTACCAGCGCTCCAGGCGGGACTCGTCGACCCGCGCGGCCAGCACGCTGCGCCCGTCCGGGGCCCACCAGTAGCCCCGGTAACGGTGGAACTCCTCGGCCGCGATGTGCTCGGCCAGCCCCCAGGTCACCCCGCTGTCCTCACCGGCGAGCAGGTTGTCCGTACCGTCCGGCTCGACGACCCGCAGCTGGCCCCGGCGGACGCCCTCGGCCGCGTCGGTGACGTAGGCCAGCCGTTCGCCGGCCGGGTCGGGTCGCGGGTCGATCACCGGCCCCACGGCGGCGACCTCGACCACGTCACCGTGCACCAGGTCGGCCCGGAACAGCCGCCCGGCCAGCGCGAACGCGGCCACCCGGCCGGTCGCGTCCAGCGCGTACGAGCCGATGCCGCCGGAGCTGAGTCGCAGCCGCTCGCGCAGCGCCCGCTCTCCGGGAGCGAGCCGGGTCGGCTCGGCGTCCGTGCCCAGCAGCACCGCCGGGTCCGCGACCAGGCGTTCCTCACCGCTGTCGACGTCGAGCAGCCAGAGCGCGTCGGCCGGGTCCTCCGGTCCCGCGGACCGCAGGAAGAGCACCCGGGAGCCGTCCCCCGCGACGGAGACGGCGCGCGGCGCCCCGTGGCTGAACCGACGGGTACGGGCGGCCAGCTCGGGAAAGTCCACGCCTGCAGATCGTAGGCGGGTGCCGGGCGTGATGTGGCCGACCTGGGCGGACGCATGAGCGCCGAGCGGGCAGGACCGCCGGTTAGAGTGACGGGCGTGACGACCCTGCCCGACCGACGCCTCCTGCTGGTCCACGCGCATCCCGACGACGAGTCGATCGGCACCGGCGCGACGATGGCGCACTACGCCGCGGCCGGCGCCCACGTCACGCTGGTGACCTGCACGCTGGGCGAGGAGGGCGAGATCCACGTGCCCGAGCTGGCCCAGCTCTGCGCCGCCGAGGCGGACCAGCTCGGCGGCTACCGCATCGGCGAGCTGGCCGCGGCGTGCGCCGCGCTCGGCGTCACCGACCACCGGTTCCTCGGCGGCGCCGGCCGCTACCGCGACTCCGGGATGATGGGGCTGGCCACCAACGACCACCCGCGGGCGTTCTGGCGCGCCGACCTCGACGAGGCCGCCGGGCACCTGCTGGAGGTCATCCGCGAGGTCCGCCCGCAGGTCGTGATCACGTACGACCCGAACGGCTTCTACGGGCACCCCGACCACATCCAGGCGCACCGGGTGGCGATGCGGGGCGTGGAGCTGGCCGCCGCCGAGGGGATCGCCCCGGCCAAGGTCTACTGGACGGCCATGCCGCGCAGCGTGCTGGACGCCGGCCTGGAGGCGTTCACCGAGTCGTCGGACAATCCCTTCGCCGGCATCGACGACGTCGACGAGCTGCCCTTCGGCACGCCGGACGCGCAGATCGCGGCGCGGATCGACGCCACCGAGCAGCACGCCGCGAAGGAGGCGGCGATGCGCGCCCACGCCACCCAGATCCCGGCCAACTCGTGGCTCTACTCGATCGCCGGCAACTTCGGCGCCGAGTTCATGGGGGTCGAATACTTCACGCTCGCGGTCGGCGGCAGGGGCCCGGGCGTCGGCCCGTACGGCTGGGAGGACGACCTCTTCGCCGGGTTGGGCCTGGACGGGCCGGACCGCACCCCGGTCGCGGCGGCCGGTCTCCGGTGACGCTGCCCGCCGCACCCGTGTCGATCCTTCCCGAGCCGCAGCCACCCGCGTCGCCGTCGCGCGCCGAGCGGGCGCTCGACCGCGTGGTACGCGTGGCCGGTGGCGTGGTGACGGTCTGGGCCGGTGTCCTGGCCGCGCTGCTCGACCTGATCTTCGCGACTTGGGCGTGGGAGACGGTGCAGGGCCGCTCCGGCGGCGCCCAGGCGCTGGTCGGGATCGGTCTGGTGCTCGCCGGGATCGCGGCCGTGGTCGCGTCGACGGTGCTGCTGGGCTCGTTCGCGCACCGGTCGACCGGCACCCGGTGGGCGGTGGCGCTGGCCGCGTTGCCCTGGTTCCTGGTGATCGTCGTGGGCGGCTTCCGCACCACCGAGGGGGACCTGGCGCTGGCCGGTGACAACGTGCTCGGCCTGGCGCTGATCGTCGCCGGTGCGGTCACCTTCGCGGTGCTCGGCTTCCGGCAGATCGTGGTGCCGCCGCCGGTCTCCCGGTGAGGTGCTGACGCCGCACAGGTGGCGGTGGTAGACATTCCTGCCAGAGGCCCGCCGCGGGGGCGGGTGGTACGGCGGGAGGCGTGCGATGGCTCAGAGGTGGCGTGCGGTCGGCGTGCTGGCGGCCGCGTTGTTCGCGGTGAACGTGGCGGCCCGGCTGGTCATCCGGTTCGCGTTCCCGGACGACGACACCGCCTCCGGCCGGGTCTCCCTGGCGATGTTCCTGGTGATCGGGCTGGTCCTGGCCGTCACCTCGTTCCGCTGGGGCGCCGACCGGCCGCTCGGGCACTGGGCGGGTGACCTGGCCGTCGGCGTGGTCGTGGCGCTGGCGCTGACCGTGTTCGTCGGCCCGCTGCTGGTCGGGGAGAACCCGTTCGGCGGGGGCGCGGGTCTCTTCTTCGCCCAGATCTGGCTCTACCTCGCGGCCACCCTGGCCGGCGTGCTGGTGGGCTACCTGATCCTCACCGCGCTCGGCCGGGACCACCGGTCCCGCCAGCTCAAGCGGTACGCCGAGATGAAGGCGTCCCGGCCCCGCAAGATCGTCCGCCGCTGACCTCAGGGGGCGACCCGGGTCAGGTAGGTGTGGTGGGTGGTGAAGCCGAGCCGACGGTAGAGCGCCACCGCGCCCACGTTGCGCTGCTCCACCTGGAGAAACGCGCGGGACGCTCCCTCCGCCGCGGCCCACCCGGCCAGGGCGCGCACGACCGCCGCGGCGAACCCCTGCCGGCGGGCCTCCGGCAGCACCTCCAGCAGGCTGACGCCGAACCAGCGGCCCTCGCCGGTGACGGTGCCCCGGCCCACCGCGAGCAGCCGCCCGTCGACCCGCAGCTCGGCGAAGCGGACCCGCGCCACGGCGGTGAGCACGTGCCGCGCCTCCGCCGGCAGTCCGCCCTTGCGGTCGGCGGCGACCGCCAGCCAGTCGTCGGCGGGCGCGTCGGCCAGCGTCACCCGCCGCTCCGGCGCGGCGTCGGCGTCCGGTGCGGTCAGGGTGGCCAGCGGGACGGTCTGGACCAGCACCGGCGGGCGGGACGTCCAGCCGCGCGCGTCCAGTTCCGCGCCGACCGGGGCGGCCAGCGGCAGCGGGGTGTTCACCAGCGCCGGTTGGCCCCGGTCGGCGTACCAGCGCTGCACGGCGTCCAGCGCGGCGGGCAGCGGGCGGTCCGGGTCGCCGATCGGCAGCGCGCTGTTCGCCCGGCCGGTCCAGCCGGCGGCCGAGCGCAGGCGCCAGTCGCCGAGCCGTCCGCGTACCGGGGCGGGCCAGGCCTCGTCGGCGGCCACCTCCAGGTCGACCACGGCGGCGGCGGTGGGCCGGCGGGCCGGCGGCACCCGCTTGGCCCGGTGCACCTCGCCGACCGGTACGCGCAGCGGACCGGCGTCGGTGGCGAGCGTGATGTGCGTCTCGCTCAGCTCCACCAGCTCGCCGAGCGCGTCGGAGAACAGCGGCCGGCCTCCCCGAATCCCCACAATCCGGCGGACCACGATCCGGTGTCCCACGTCCTGCTGTCGGAGCACGATCGACCCCCTCCCCGGCGAGATACTAGGCTCTTACCGTTGCGGATGATCGCGACGAGTCTTGCGGAGGAGAAGACCGGTGACCTACATCATCGCCGAGCCGTGCGTGGACGTGCTCGACAAGGCATGCATCGAGGAGTGCCCGGTCGACTGCATCTACGAGGGCAACCGGATGCTCTACATCCACCCCGACGAGTGCGTCGACTGTGGTGCCTGTGAGCCGGTCTGCCCGGTCGAGGCGATCTTCTACGAGGACGACGTGCCGGAGCAGTGGAAGGACTACACCGGCGCGAACTACGAGTTCTTCGAGGACCTGGGCTCGCCCGGGGGCGCCTCCAAGATCGGCAAGGTGGAGAAGGACGCCACCTTCGTCGCCGCGCAGCCGCCGCGCGGCGAGGGCCACTGAGCCGGCCCACGCCGGTCTCGGCACGGCTGCCCGAGTTCACCTGGGACACGCTGGACGCCGCGGCCGCCACGGCCGCGGCGCACCCGGGTGGTCTCGTCAACCTCTCCATGGGCACGCCGGTCGACCCGGTGCCACCGTTGATCCGGCAGGCGCTGGCCGACGCGTCGGACGCGCCGGGCTACCCGTTGACGGCGGGCACGGCCACCCTGCGGGACGCGATCGCGGCCTGGGTGGCCCGGGCCTGCGGCGCGGGCGTCGACGGGCTGGGTGTGCTGCCGACGATCGGCTCCAAGGAGCTGGTGGCCTGGCTGCCCACGCTGCTCGGGCTCGGCCCCGGTGACGTGGTCGTGGTGCCGTCGGTCGCCTACCCGACCTACGAGGACGGGGCGCGGCTGGCCGGCGCGACCACGGTGCGCAGCGACTCGCTGACCGCCCTCGGCCCGGATCCCCGGGTGCGCCTGGTCTGGGTCAACTCGCCCGGCAACCCGACCGGCCGGGTGCTGCCCGCCGCCCACCTGCGCAAGGTGGTCGAGTGGGCGCGGGAGCGCGGGGCGGTGGTCGCCAGCGACGAGTGCTACCTGCCGTTGGGGTGGGACGCGCAGCCCGTCTCGGTCCTCTCGCCCGAGGTCTGCGGCGGGTCGTACGCGGGCGTGCTGGCGGTGCACTCGCTCTCCAAGCGCTCCAACCTGGCCGGCTACCGGGCCGGCTTCGTCGCCGGCGACCCGGCGCTGGTGGCCGAGCTGCTCAAGATCCGTAAGCACGCCGGCATGATCGTGCCGGCCCCGGTGCAGGCCGCCATGGTGGCCGCGCTCGGCGACCAGGCCCACGCCGACGCCCAGCGGGAGCGCTACCGGGCCCGGCGGGAGAAGCTGCGGGCCGCGTTCACCGGTGCCGGCTTCACCGTCGAGCACTCCGAGGCCGGGCTCTACCTGTGGCTGACCCGCGACGAGGACTGCTGGGACACGGTCGACTGGCTGGCCCGGCGGGGCATCCTGGTCGCCGCCGGGGTCTTCTACGGCCCGGCCGGCGCCCGGCACGTCCGGGTGGCGCTGACCGAGTCCGACGAGCGCGTCGACGCGGTGGCCGGTCGGCTGGCCGGGTCCTGACCACCCGGCCGCCGGCCCCCGACCGGGGCCGGCGGCCGGAACGGGTCAGCCGTTGATCCGCCGGAACACCGTCAGCAGCGTGTCCCGGCTGCGCTTCTCCAGGAACTCGCTGGCCATCAGCTCCTGCATCTGCACGGTGCGGCCGTCGAACAGGGTCAGCGTGGCCTTCAACGGCACCTCCCGCCGCACCTCCACCGAGGTGATCTCCTCGTACGGCAGGTACGGGTGCCGGCCGGCCAGCTCGGCGACCGGCACCGAGCCGACCAGCGCGGTCAGCCGCTTCTCGCCCTCGCCGGCCTTGCCCGGGTCGGGGATCAGCACCAGGCCGTTGTCGAGCACCAGCACGTCGTGCTCCCGGCCGTCGATCTTGATGTTGGCCAGCCCGCCGATCAGGTCGGCGTCCCGGGCCGACGCGCGGGCCTGCACCACCGTGGCGGCGCCGACGTCGATCCCCAGCGCGGCCAGCCGGGCCAGCGCCTCGTCCAGGCTCTCCGGCGCGACCGCCAGCTTGGCCACCTCGGCCAGGTCCCACGGCTCACCCGCCGGACCGACCAGCTGCGCCGGTCCGGACCAGGAGAGCTGCCACCGGGCCCGCCCGGCGCGGACCGCCGCGTTGTCCAGCAGGGTCTCCATCGGGCCGGCGAAGGCGGCGGCGGCCTCCTCGCGGGTGGCGCCGCCGAAGAACCGCTCGGCGAACTCGCCGAGCCGACCGGCGCGGACCAGCTCCAGCACGGTCGGCAGTCCCGGCCCGGCGTTGCCGGTGAACCGGCCGGCCGCCCGGTAGATGCCGTCCGCCTGCCGCTGCACGCCGGCAGCCACCGACTCGGCGACGAACTGCGGCCAGGGCAGCAGCCGCCGGGAGCCGTGCTCGACCACCAGTGACTGGAGCGCGCGGCCGGCCCCGGCCACGTCGGCGAGCAGGATCCAGGCCGGTCGGTCGTCCGCACCCGCCGCCGTCGGCGGCACGGACGTCATCGCGGCGACGCGGACGCCGATCGGCGGGTGGGTGTCCCACCGGGACGGAGTGCCCTCCGGGGCGTTCTCCCGCAGCTCGTCGATCTCGTCACGGCGCGCCTGGAGCAGGTGCGCGAAGCCGCCGAAGAGGTCGTCCGGCGCGAGCCCGGCCGACCAGCCCGGCTCGACGTAGCGGCGCATGTAGAAGCCCCAGGCGGCGTCCAGCGCCGGCAGCGTGCGCAGCGCCGAGGTGGCCGCCTCGGTGCCGGCGAGCGCGACGGAGGCGCGGTCCGCCTCCAGCTCCTGACGGCGCGACGCGGCGTTGTCGACCATCAGGTAGAGCATCGCGTAACCCTTGAACACCCAGCCGATCGGGTTGCGCGGGCTGATCCGCTCGATGGTCTCCCCGATCGCCACCCGGCCCCGGTAGGCGACGCCGCCCAACCGGGTGTGCCGGCCGGAGTAGTGGCCCAGCTCGTGCGCCAGGACCGACCGGAGCTGGTCGATCCGCATGGCCTGGAGAAGCGGCAACCCGAGGTAGAGGGTGCGCCGTCCGGCGATCAGGCCGAGCAGCCTGCTCTGCTCGCCGACCGCCGCGTTCACCTCCGGCACCAGCCGGATCTCGTCCGGCGCCCGGGTGCCGACCGCCGTCGCCAGCTCACGCACGGTGGCCCAGAGCTGGGGCGCCGCGCGCTCGTCCAGGATCAGGCCGGGCGCCGGCTCGTTCTTCGTACGGATCGCCTTCCACATCCCCACGCCGACCGCGCCGAGCGCGACCACCAGCGGCAGCAGCAGCTTGCCGGTGATCACGCCGCTGGTGTGGCCGAACAGCCAGACCCCGAGCGCGACCACGGCGGCGAGCTGGAGCAGCGCGACGACGTAGAAACCGATCAACATGACCACCGAGGCGAGCGCCCGGTACGTCGCGGACATGCGTCTTCCTTCCCCCGTTGACGAGGGCCCGACCGGTCGATCCGGTCGAGCCGCCGGGGGACCGTACGACGCGGGTCCGACCGGGACAACCCCCGTCCGTCCGAATCGATCTCCCCCGAGGACCCGACCGTGATCCCGGGCGGGGCGGCGGGCGATATCCTCGGCGGGACTTCCCCGCGGGGCCGCCCGGCTCCGGGACGACGCGGACGCCGAGGTGGGCCGATGGTGGGCGAGGCCGGCGGGCTGGCGCGCGCGGCGGTGGTCGGCACCGGGTTGATCGGCGGCTCGGTGCTGCTCCGGCTGCGCGACGCGGGCCTCGACGTGGCCGGCTGGGATCCGCAGCCGGCGGTACGGCGTCGGCTGCGGGATCGGGGCGTCGCGGTGTCCGACACGGTCGAGCAGGCGGTCGCCGGCCGGGACGTGGTGTTCGTCTGCGGGCCGCTGCCCACGTTGCCCGCCATGCTGGCCCGGGTGGCCGCCGCCACCGACGACCGGTGCGTGCTCACCGACGTGGGCAGCACCAAGGCGGAGGTGGCCACGGCGGCCACCGCGCAGGGGCTCGGGCGCCGGTTCGTGCCCGGGCACCCGATGGCCGGCGCCGACCGGGCCGGTCTCGGTGCGGCCGGCGCGGACCTGCTCGACGGTGCCGCCTGGGTGCTCTGCCCGGGGCCGACCGGCATGGACGCGTTCCGTCGGCTCACCGCGCTGCTCGTCGACGTCTTCCACGCGCGGGTGGTGCCGATGTCGGCGCCGGAGCACGACGCCGCCGCCGCGCTCGCCTCGCACGTGCCGCACGTGCTGGCCGGCGCGTTGGCCGGCACGGTGCAGCGCTCGGCGCTGCGGGACGCGGTGCTGGCGCTGGCCGCCGGCAGTTTCGCCGACGGCACCCGGGTCGCCGGTGGCCCGCCCGAGCGGACCGCGAACATGCTGCTCGCCAACCGGGACCGGGTACTGGTCGAGCTGACCGCCGTCGGCGCGTTCCTGGACGAGGTGGCCGCGGCGTTGCGGGCCGGCGACGCCGACGCGCTGACCGGCCGGCTGGCCGAGGCGCGGGCGGCCCGGGCCACGCTGTGCGCGCGGGGGTTCACCGCGCACCGGCGGGAGTTCCCGGCCGGCGCGGACCACGCCGGCGAGCTGGCCTACCTGCGTGAGCTGGGCGCGGCGGGCGGTCACCTGACCGGGTGCCGGGTGACGGCCGGCGCGGTCGGCTACACGGCGCACCTGCCGGCCACCCCGCCGTTAGGCTGAGCGGCATGGCGGACGCACCGGTCGTGGCGGTACGCGGCGAGGCGTACCGGGAGGTGGCCCCCGAGCTGGCCCGGTTCACGGTGACCGCGGTCGCGCGGGACCGCGACCGGGAGACCACGCTGACCCGTCTCGCCGAACGGGCCGCCGCGGTGCGCGCGCTGCTCGACGCCGCCGGGCCGACCGTGGAACGGCGGGAGACCGGCCAGGTCCGGGTCTGGCCGGTGACGAAGCGCTCCGGCGAGCGGGTGGTGGCCTACCAGGGCAGCGTGAGCACCACGGTCACGGTCACCGACTTCACCGCGCTGGGCGAGCTGATGCTGCGCCTGGCCGACCAGGAGCAGGTCGAGGTGGCCGGTCCGGTGTGGTCCCTGCGGCCGGACAGCCCGGCCCACCGGGAGGCGCGGCACGCCGCGATCGCCGACGCGCTGGTCCGCGCCCGGGAGTACGCGGAGGCGCTCGGCGCCCGGGTGACCGCCCTGCGGGAGCTGGCCGACACCGGTCTGACCGCCGCGCCGCCGATGCTGGCGAAGGCCGCGTTCGCCCGGTCCGGCGACTCCGCTCCGGAGCTGGAGCTGGACCCGGCCCCACAGCCGGTGCAGGCGGCGGTCGAGGCGCGGTTCACCATCAGCGAGCCGGTGCTCGACTGATGCCGCCGGCCCAGGTGCTCCCGCTCCGCGAGCTGGTCGCCCGCGCCCGGGCGCTGGCCGAGGACGGCCCCCGGCAGTTGCTCGGCATCGCCGGCGCGCCCGGGGTAGGGAAGTCCACGCTGGCGGAACGGATCGTGGCCGAGGTCGGTCCGACCGCCCGACTGGTGCCGATGGACGGCTTCCACCTGGCCGGGTCGGCACTGGCCCGGCTCGGGCGCGCGGCGCGCAAGGGCGCGCCGGACACGTTCGACGTCAACGGTTTCGTGGCCACGCTGCGCCGGTTGCGCCGGCTGGAGCCGACGTCGGTGTGGGCGCCGGAGTTCCGCCGCGACCTGGAGGAGCCGGTCGCCGGTGCGATCGAGGTGCCGCCCGAGGTGCGCCTGGTGGTCACCGAGGGCAACTATCTGCTGCTGCGCGACGACCCGTGGGAGGAGGTGCGTTCGCTGCTGCACCAGGCGTGGTTCCTCGACCTGGACGCCGAGCTGCGGCTGCGCCGGCTCACCGCCCGCCACGAGGCGTACGGGAAGTCGCCGGAGCAGGCACGCGCCTGGGCGCTCGGCAGCGACGAGGAGAACGCCCGGCTGGTGGCCGGCACGGCGGGGCAGGCCGACCTGGTGGTCCGGCTAGCCGATCCGTTGCCGGGGTGACGGCACGGTCCGGCGCAGCAGCCGGGCCACCACGGCCCGCTCGCGGGCGAACTCGACCGCCTCGGGATATCCGCTGTGGCTGCGGATCGGCGGGTCGGCCACCTCGCCGCCGGAGGGGTGCAGCGCTTCCGGGTCGGTCACCGGCACGTCCCGCTGTCCGGCACTGACCGGCCAGCCGAGCGGGTCGGTGTTCCGCCAGAAGTTCGTCCAGGCGACGTGCCCGCCGGGCCAGGTGACCGCCCGGGCCAGCGTGCGCAGGCGCTCGGGCCCGAAGTAGGCCGGGAAGACCCGACCGTAGAGCCGGGTGAGCTGGCAGCCGTAGGAGAAGAACCAGGTTCGTCGCCGCCACCGGCGGGGCAGTTGGAGCAGCACCGCGGCGCAGATGACGGTGCCCTGGCTGTGACCGGAGAGGATCACGCCGTCCATCCGGTCGGGGTGGTGCGGCGGCAGTGCCAGCAGCCCGGCCACCCGGGTCTGGAGTTCCGGCACGGCGCGCTCGGCGTAGCTCGGCGGGGCGAGCGGGTGCGCGGCCCGGGGCCAGAACGTGCACACGTCCCAGACCACGCCGACCGAGCGGCGCACCGAGTCGGTGCGGTAGACCAGCAGCCCGAGCGCGCCCGTGATCACCGGCAGCCAGCCGAGCAGGGCGTCGCCCCGCTCGGCGGCCCAGTGGATCGCGGTCTGCCAGCCGGCGGGGGAGAGCGGGCTGGGCCGGTGGCCGGAGAGCGCCGCGGCGCAGCAGAGGGTGACCAGCACCGCGGAGACGGTGGCGTAGCAGCCCACCAGCCGGACCGCGTGCTCGCCGACGAGCCGGTGCAGCGCCCGGTAGGTGCTGACGTCACGGCACCGGCGCAGGTCGTGGGCGGAGAGGCCGCCGGCGGCGGTCAGCCGGGCGTACTCGGCGCGGCGCAGGCGGTGCAGCAGGACCGCGACCCGCACCAGCAGCGCGAGCAGTGCGAGCAGGCCGATCACGCAGGCCAGCCCGGCCCAGAAGACGGCGAGCGGGGGCACCACCCGGCTCGGCCCGCTCGGCTCGGCCCGCCCGTCGAGCCGGTCGCTGACCCAGTAGAGCAGCCCGGCGCAGTACGCCACGGCCATCATCCAGCCGAAACCCGCGATGACCGCCGGCGCGCAGCCGCGCCAGGCGAGATCGGTGTACGCCCCGAGCGGCTGGGTCGGCACGGCGGGCCGGAGGCGGGGCAGCACCAGGCCGGCGACGGCCAGCGCGACCACCGGGCCGACGAGCATCCAGGTGCGCGCTCCGTACGGCGCGGCGGGCAGACCGGGCAGGCCGCGCTCGATCCAGGCCGTCCCGACGGGCAGCAGCACGGCGCCGAGCACCGGTCCGAGCAGCGCGCGCCGACCGGAACGGTTCGTCGCGGCGATGGCCACCAGCAGCAGCACCTGGTAGGTGACGAGCCAGGCGACCGCGGTGTCGTACCCGGGCAGCGACCGATCGGTGCGGCACCCGGTCAGGTCGGGTTGCGCGACGCACCCGAGCGGCGGGCGGTAGGTCGACAGCGGCTGACCGGCCGGACCGTCCGGGAGCAACAGCAGGGCGAACGTGCCGGCCAGACCGAGCAGGGTGAGCCCGGCCACCGCCGCGCTCCACCGGCCGAGCGGGGTCGCGCCCTGGCGTCGGCTGAGCCAGGGGCGACCCACCGCGACCACCGCGATCGCCACCACGGCGACCAGCAGCGCCACCGTCGACCAGGCGACCGCGGCCCGTACGCCGCGCGGCGGGTCCATGATCATTACGGCGGCCACCGGTACGGCGGCGGCCACCACCGCCCCGGTGCACAGGTGCAGCACGGCGGCCCGGCGCAGCTGGCCCTCCCCGTTCCAGAACGTCGGGTCCTGCAACGGGTTCTCCGGGAGTTCCGGCGGTTCCGGTCGCTCGACCGGCTGACCGCCGTCCTCCGGCGCGACCGGGCGGTGGCGGGGCTCCGCCGGCATCTGCGCCTCGTACTGGTAGGTGCGCCAGGCGACCAGCCCGATCGCGCCGACCACGAGCAGCGGCAGCAACAGCCCGAGGGCGAGCGCCCGGGTGCCCTGGCGCCACCACGGGTCGCCGAGGAACTCCCACGCCCCGGGGATCTGGCCGAGGCAGTCCCGTCCCACGCACTGCCAGCCGATGAGGTCCACCCCGACCCCGGTCACCGCGATCACCAGGGTGCAGGTCAGGCTCAGGCAGAACAGCCGGATGAGCCAGGCGGTGATGCCGGAGCGGCTGGCCCAGCGTTCCTGGTCCGGGTCCGGCGGGATGCCGGCGCGGGCGTGCAGGGCGACGTTGGCCAGCGCGAACGGCAGCAGGAGCGTCCACAGGGCCCGCTCGACGTCCCGCCGGGTCCGCGCGCCCGAGGTCAGCCGCCCCCAGCTGTACGCCTCGACCGTGACCGGGTCGTCCCGCTGGGCGGCGCTGGACCGGAAGAAGCCGGTCACCGGCCCGCCGGCGACCTGTTCCGGTTGCGGACCGTCACCGCCGGGCGTGGCCCGGAGGCCGAGCAGCTGATCGGGCGGGGTGTTGGACACCCCGTGCACCCGCAGCTCCAGCACCCGTTCCATCGCGCCTCCCCGGAGTGAACTCCTCACTACCCAGGGTGCATGCTCATTCCGGAATCCGCATCCGCAGGAGCGGTTGTTTTTGCAGCTCAGGCCGTTTTGTTGACGCTCCTGATCGGACGGGCGGGGTTACCCACCGCCACCACGTTCGCCGGCAGGTCCCGGGTCACCACCGCTCCGGCGCCCACCACGGTGTTCTCGCCGACGGTCACCCCGGCCAACACGATCACCCCGCCGCCGAGCCAGACGTTGTCACCGATGGTGATGGGTTCGGCGGCTTCCCACTTGGCCCGCCGGGCCTCCGGCTCCACCGGGTGGGTGGCGGTGAGCAGTTGCACGTTCGGTCCGATCTGGACGTCGGCGCCGATGGTGATCCGGGCGACGTCGAGGAAGACCGCGTTGAAGTTGACGAAGCTGCGCGGCCCGATGTGGGTCTGGAAGCCGTAGTCGCAGTGGAACGGCGGTCGCACCCAGGCGTCCTCGCCCAGCGAGCCGAGCAGGTCGCGCAGGGCGGCGAGTCGGCCCTCCGGGTCCTCCGCGGAGCTGCGATTGAAGCGTTCGGTGAGGCGTGCGGCGCGGTCCAGGTCGGCGATGATCGCGGGGTCGTCGGCGACGTACGGCTCGCCGGCGAGCATCCGGTCCCTCATGGCGGTCATCGGTGGATCATGCCCGGTCCGCCCGGCGGTGCGGTACCGGTTCGGCCGGATTGCCGACATCGGTGCATACCCGGTATGCGATGAACCGGACCGTCCGGGTCCGCGGTGGTGCCGTCGCGGACCCGGACGGGACCTCAGTCGTTGGCGTGCAGGGCGGCGTTCAGTTCGATGCCCCGGCCGGTGCGCGGCTTCGCCTCCAGCGCACCGGTCACCGAGTTGCGCCAGAACAGCAGCCCGTCGAGGCCGGACAGCTCGCGGGCCTTGACCACCCGCCCGTCCGGCAGGGTGATCTTCGAGGCGGCGGTGATGTAGCAACCCGCCTCCACCACGCAGTCGTCGCCGAGCGTGATGCCGACGCCGGCGTTCGCGCCGACCAGGCTGCGCTCGCCGATGCGCACCTTCTCCGTGCCGCCGCCGGAGAGCGTCCCCATGATCGAGGCGCCACCGCCGATGTCCGAGCCGTCGCCGACCACCACGCCCTGCACGATCCGACCCTCCACCATCGAGGTGCCCAGCGTGCCGGCGTTGAAGTTGACGAAGCCCTCGTGCATGACGGTGGTGCCGGCGGCCAGGTGCGCGCCGAGCCGGACCCGGTCCGCGTCGGCGATCCGCACCCCGGCGGGCACCACGTAGTCGGTCATCCGGGGGAACTTGTCCACCCCGTGGACGGCCAGGTGGCGGCCGGCGGCGCGCTCGATCACGCGCAGCTCGTCCACCCGCTCCGGCGGGCACGGCCCCGCCGAGGTCCAGGCCACGTTGGCCAGCTTGCCGAAGATGCCGTCGAGGTTCAGCTCGTTGGGCCGCACCAGGCGGTGGGAGAGCAGGTGCAACCGCAGGTACGCGTCGGCGGCGTCCTTGATCGGGTCGTCCAGCGAGCCGATCACCGTGGTCACCTCGACCGTGCGCAGCCCGGGCAGCGCCCGCTCGCCGATCGCGCCCGGAGGCAGGTCGAGCACGTCGGCCTGGTCCTCCCCGGGCACCAGCGGAAGCTCGCCGAGGCCCAGCTTGCCGGTCGGGTACCAGGTGTCGAGCACCTGGTCGTCGGCTGTCACGGTGGCCAGGCCGATGCCCCACGCGGATGGTGCGGACGTCACGATGTCACCCTCTCGTCAAGGCGGCGGCGTCCGCCGCTGCTCGCGGCCGCGGGCGCGGAACGTGTGCCTCGCGCCCACCGAGGATGACGGTACCGTGCGAGACATGCAGAACCCGTTGACCCCCGAGGTCCTGGCCGATCCGGTGGCGCTCACCCGTGCCCTGGTCGACATCGAGTCGGTCTCCCTCAACGAGAAGGCGATCGCCGACTGCGTCGAGGAGGTGCTGCGGGGCGTACCGCACCTGACCACCTACCGGCACTCGAACACCGTCATGGCCCGCACCGACCTGGGCCGGGCCCAGCGCGTGGTGCTCGCCGGCCACCTGGACACCGTCCCGCTCAACGGCAACTTCCCGTCGACCATGCGCGGCGACCTGATGTACGGCTGCGGCACCTCCGACATGAAGTCCGGGGTGGCGTTCGCGCTGCACCTGGCGGTGACGCTGCCCGACCCGCGCTACGACGTCACCTACTTCTTCTACGAGGCCGAGGAGATCGAGTCGCGCTACAACGGCCTCACCCTGGTCGGGCAGACCCACCCCGAGTGGCTGCAGGCCGACTTCGCGGTGCTGCTGGAGCCCACGTACGGCATCGTCGAGGCGGGCTGCCAGGGCACGATGCGGGCGATCGTCACCACGCACGGCGAGCGGGCCCACGCGGCACGGTCCTGGCACGGGGTGAACGCCATCCACGGCGCCGGGGAGGTGCTGCGCCGGCTGACCGCGTACGAGGGTCGCCGGGTGACCATCGAGGGCTGCGACTACCGCGAGGGGCTCAACGCGGTGCGGATCACCGGTGGCGTGGCCGGCAACGTCATCCCCGACCACTGCGAGATCGAGATCAACTACCGGTACGCGCCGGACCGCGACCCGGCGGCGGCCGAGGCGCACCTGCGCGAGGTCTTCGTCGGTTTCGACCTGGCGGTCACCGACGCGGCGACCGGAGCCGCCCCCGGGCTGGAGAGCCCGGCGGCGCAGGAGTTCCTGGCGGCGGTCGGCGCCGCGCCGATCGGCAAGCTGGGCTGGACGGACGTGGCCCGCTTCGCGGCCATGGGCATCCCGGCGCTGAACTTCGGTCCCGGCGACCCCAACCTGGCCCACCACAAGGACGAGCACGTCGAGCTGACCAAGATCCGGGACGGCGCGGCCACCCTGCACCGCTGGCTCGCCCCGGCCTGACGTACGCGATCCGGGGCCCGCGCGTGGGCGCGGGCCCCGGACCGTCAGACGGTCGTGGTCAGCGGCGCGTCCGCCTCGCCGGCGTCACCGGCGAGATCGGAGCGGTGGGCCTCCATCATCCGGGTGCGGCGGCGCTCGGCCACCACGTCCCGGATCCGTCGCTGCATCTGTCGGCGGATCCGGATCATCTCGCTGTTGCTGATCAACGCTGGCTCCTCCCCCGAAGTCGCGTCGCCCGGGCATACCGGGTATGTGAATAGTAAGACGTACGGGCGACCGAATTAGTTGCCCGTGATCGCAAAGAATTTCTCGGGCTCGCCGGCCTCCGCGCCGCGTCGGCGGCGCTCCACTACGGTGGCCCCATGAGCGAGAGCAGCGGGAGGCCGGCTGAGCGGGGGCCGCGAGGGGAGCGGCACCGGGGAGCGGTCACGTTGCGCAACCGGGCGATCCCGACCAGCACCGCGGACCAGCGGCTGCTCGACTCCCGGGGGCGCAGCGACTGGAAGACCAAGGACGCCTGGCGGGCGCTGCGGATCCTGTCCGAGTTCGTCGAGGGGTTCGACACCCTCGCCGACCTGCCGCCCGCGGTCAGCGTCTTCGGCTCGGCGCGGAGCAAGCCGGACAGCCCGGAGTGCCGGCTGGCCGAGGAGCTGGGCGGTGCGCTGGCCCGGGCCGGCTACGCGGTGATCACCGGCGGCGGTCCGGGCGTGATGGAGGCCGCCAACCGGGGCGCCGGCGAGGCCGGCGGTCTCTCCGTCGGGCTCGGCATCGAGCTGCCGTTCGAACAGGGCCTCAACGACTGGGTCGACCTGGCCATCGACTTCCGCTACTTCTTCGCCCGCAAGACCATGTTCGTCAAGTACGCCCAGGCGTTCGTGGTGCTGCCCGGCGGCTTCGGCACGATGGACGAGCTGTTCGAGGCGCTGACCCTGGTGCAGACCGGCAAGGTGACCCGGTTCCCGGTCGTGCTGATGGGCGCCGACTACTGGCGCGGCCTGCTCGACTGGCTGCGCGACAGCATGGCCGCCGAGGGCAAGATCGGCCCGAACGACCTGGACCTGATCTGCGTCACCGACGACGTCAACGAGGCGGTCCGACACATCGTCGAGGCCGAGGCGGTGCTCTCGGCCGAGCAGGAGGCGGTCCGCGAGGAGGCCGTGGCCCGGGTGGCCGCCGACCAGCGCGCCGCCGCCGACGCCGCCCCCGAGGGTCCGGCGGGGCAGCCCTGACATGGCCAACGTCTGCGTGTTCTGCGCGTCCTCCCGTACCCTCGACGACCGCTGGCTGGCGCTGGCCACCGAGACCGGCGCGGAGCTGGCCCGGCGGGGCCACACGCTGGTCAGTGGCGGCGGCTGCGTCGGCATGATGGGCGCCGTGACGGACGGCGCGCGCGCCGCCGGCGGTCGCACGGTCGGCGTCATCCCGCAGTCCCTGGTCGACCTGGAGGTCGCCGACCTGGCCGCCGACGAGCTGCTGGTCACCGACGGGATGGCCAGCCGCAAGACGCTGATGGTCGACAAGTCGGACGCGTTCGTCACGCTGCCCGGCGGCCTGGGCACGCTCGACGAGTTGTTCGAGGTCTGGACCACCGCCACCCTCGCCCTGCACGCCAAGCCGATGGTGCTGGTCGACGCCGACGGGTTCTACCGGCCGCTGCTCGACTGGCTCGGTTCGCTGGCCGACCGCCACTTCCTCAAGCCGGCCGGCATGGACCTGCTGATGGTCGCGGACAGCGTGCCCGCCGCCCTCGACCTGATCGACGCCCGCCTCACCTAGCGCCCTTCCCCGCGCCGTCGTGGGTGTGCGTGCCCGGCTCGCGCCGGCCTGCTCTACGCCGTCCCCGGCTCGTGCCCGTCCCGCCCTACGCCGTCCCGGGCTCGTGCCCGCACCGCCTCGTCCTCGGCGCGTGCCCCTGCCCCGCCCACGCCGCGCCGTCGCGCCCGCGCCGCCCCGCTGACACCCATACCGTTCCACTCACCTGCAGCGAAGCGGGCCGGTGGAACGTCATGGGTGTCTGCGAGCCCGTTTGACACCCATGCCGTCCCACTCGTGGCGTGCGGGCCGGGCGGGTGGAACGTCATGGGTGTCTGCGGCGGGCGGGATCCCGCTGCGGGCGGGCTTCGCGCGGGGTTCGAGGGACTGTTCGGGGTGCGGGAGGCCGGGAGCGACCGGCGCCCGGGGCACGCCGCGTCCACTGCCGGCCCGTGTGCCAACCGTTTCCGATGCCCGGGTGAGCTGCGGCGCGTGGGGTGGCGTCGGTTTCCGGGTGTCGTACCGGCGTGGTGGGATGTCGGGTGATGCAGGCGTACCGGTTGGTGCGCCGGCCCGGCGACGCGGGGGCGGGGGTCACCCACGACGCCGGGGCGGGGCAGGGGGTGAGCCGGTCCGACGGGCCGGCCGTGACGCAGCCGCGATCCGGGGGGTCGACGGGCGATGCCGCGCACCCCGCGCACGCCCGGGCCGGGGCCGACGCCGAGGTGGGGTCGGCCGGAGGTGTTCGCCGGCGGGTGGATCCGGTGCAGGCCGAGGTCGTCGCGCACACCGGCGGGCCGATGCTGGTCGTGGGCGGTCCCGGCACCGGGAAGACCGCCACCCTGGTCGAGGCGGTGGCCGCGCGGGTGGCCGAGGGCGTCGATCCGGAACGCGTCCTGGTGCTCACGTTCGGCCGGCGCGCCGCCACCGAGCTGCGCCACCGGATCGAGGCGCGGATCGCCGGCGACGGGCACCGGGTCCTGCGCGAGCCGCTGGTCCGGACCTTCCCGGCGTACGCCTTCGGGCTGCTCCGCCGGGCCGCCGCCGAGCGCGGTGAACCCTCGCCCCGGCTGCTCACCGGCCCGGAGCAGGATCTGATCATCCGGGAGCTGCTCGACGTGGTCGGCGAGGAGCCGGACGACGACCCGGTCGGCTGGCCGGAGGACCTGCGCCCGGCGCTGCGGACCCGGGCGTTCGCCCAGCAGCTCCGCGACCTGCTGATGCGGGCCGCGGAACGGGGCGTCGGCCCGGTCGAGCTGGCCCGGCTGGGCGAGAAGCTGGGCCGCGCCGACTGGCCGGCCGCCGCGCGCTTCCTGCGGGAGTACGTCGCCGTCCTCGCGCTGCGCGACGTGAGCAACCGGGGCTCGGTCGCGTACGACCCGGCGGAGCTGGTGCGGGCGGCCACCGGCATGCTGCTCGACGACCCGGAACTGCTCGCCGCCGAACGCCGCCGGCTGACCCACGTCTACGTGGACGAGCTGGCCGACACCGACCCGGCCCAGCTCGACCTGCTCGCCGTGGTGGCCGGCGGCGGCGCGCCCCTGGTCGCCTTCGCCGACCCCGACTCGTCCACCTACGCGTTCCGGGGCGCGGACCCGGCCGGGATCACCACGTTCCCGCACCGCTTCCGGACCGCCTCTGGCGCGCCGGCCGCCCAGGTCACGCTGACCACCTCCTACCGGGCCGGGCCGGAGCTGCTGGCGGCCACCGCCCGGCTGGCCCGCCGGCTGCGCGGCCCGGCGGCGCACCGGCGGCTGCGCCCGCTCCCGGACGCCCCGCCCGGCGCGGTCGAGGTACGCACGTTCCGCTCGGCCACCAGCGAGTCGGCCTGGCTGGCCCACGCGTTGCGCGAGGCGCACCTGCTCGACGGCGTGCCCTGGTCGCGGATGGCGGTGCTGGTCCGGTCGACCGGCCGGCAACTGCCGTCGCTGCGCCGGGCCCTGCACACCGCCGGCGTGCCCACCGTCGTGCACGGCGAGGACCTGCCGCTGCACCTCCAGCCGGCGGTGGCCCCGCTGCTGCTCCTGCTGCGGTGCGCGCTCGAACCCGACCGGCTGGACGAGGAGACGGCGGTCGCGTTGCTGCACTCGCCGCTGGGCGGGGCCGACCCGTTGGCCGAGCGGCGGCTGCGCCAGGGGTTGCGGGCGCTGGCGCTGGCCGGGGGCGACCGCCGTCCCTCGGGCGAGCTGCTGGTGGAGGCGCTGCGCGACCCGGCCGAGCTGGCCGCGATCGAGCGGCGCTGGGCGGCGCCCGCGCAGGCCGTGGCCCATCTGCTGGCGACCGCCCGGGAGGCCGCCGGCACCCCCGGCGCCACCGCCGAGGACGTGCTCTGGGCGGTGTGGCGGGAGAGCGGGCTGGCCGAGCGCTGGGCCGGGCAGATCACCCGGGGGCGGGCGGCCACCGGTGAGCACGAGACCGCCCAGCGCTGGCGGGCCGAGGCGGCCGACCGCGACCTGGACGCGGTGCTGGTGCTCTTCGACGCGGCGGCCCGGTTCACCGACCGCCTGCCCGGCGCGCGCACCGAGGTCTTCCTCGACCACGTGCTCGGGCAGGAGCTGCCGGCGGACACGCTGGCCGCCTCGGCCGACCGGGGCGAGGCGGTACGCCTGCTCACCGCGCACGCCGCGAAGGGCCTGGAGTGGGACCTGGTGGCCGTCGCCGGGGTGCAGGAGGGCGTCTGGCCGGACCTGCGGCTGCGCGGCAGCCTGCTCGGCTCGGAGCGTCTGGTCGACGTGCTCGCCGGCCGCGCCGACGGGGCCGGCCTGCGGGCCAGCCTGGTCGGGCAGACGTCGGCGTTGCTGGACGAGGAGCGGCGGCTGTTCCACGTGGCGGTCAGCCGGGCCCGGCGCCGGCTGCTGGTCACCGCGGTCGCCTCCGCGGCGGTCGGCGGCGACGACCACGAGGAGCAGCCCAGCCGGTTCCTGCACGAGCTGGCCGCGACCGACCCGCCCGCCACCGGCGCGGGCGGCACCACCCCGCCGGCCCCGAACACCGACGGCCCGAACGATGACGGCCCGAATGGTGACGGCCCGAACGGTGCGCGACCGGACGGTGACGGCCCGAACGGCGACGGCCCGGACGGCGCGCGACCGGACGGTGACGGCCCGAACGGCGACGGGCCGAGGGGCGCCGGCGGGCGCGGCAGGGGACAGCAGCCGGACGGGCCGGTGCCGCACGGCGACGAGCATCCGCAGGACGCGACGCCCGGCGTGCTCCCGGTGACGCTGCCGCCGCGCGGGCTCACCCTGTCCGCGTTGGTGGCGGAGCTGCGTACCGCGGTCACCGACCCGGCGGCGCCGATCAGCCGGCGGCACGCGGCGGCGGGCGAGCTGGCCCGGCTGGCCGCCGCCGGGGTGCCCGGCGCGCACCCGGAGGACTGGTGGGGGCTGCGCGGGCTCTCCGACGACCGGCCGCTGGTCGACGAGGGCGAGCCGGTGCGGGTCACGCCGTCGGCCATGGAGAGCGCGTTGCGGTGCAGCCTGCGCTGGCTGCTGGAGCGGCACGGCGGCAGCGGGCCGGCCAGCGCCGCGCAGGGCGTCGGCAACCTGGTCCACGCCGCCGCGATGCTGGCCGAGGACGCCAGCGTCGACCGGGAGGCTCTGCTGGAGTACGTGGCCGCCCGGTTCGACGCGATCGAGCTGGCCGCCCGGTGGATGGCCGGGCCGGAACGGCAGCGCGCCGAGGCGATGGTCGACAAGTTGCTGCGCTGGCTGGCCGGCAACCCGCGCCGGCTGCTCGCCATCGAGCACGAGTTCGCGGTCCGCCTCGACGACCCGTCCCGCCCGGTCGAGCTGACCGGCCGGGTGGACCGGCTGGAGGTCGACGCCGAGGGGCGGCTCGTGGTGATCGACCTGAAGACCGGCAAGTCGACGGCGGTCACCGAGCGGGAGGTCGCCGAGCATCCGCAGCTCGGGGCCTACCAGGCGGCCGTGGAGGCGGGCGGGTTCGCGGAGTTCGGCGGGGAGTCCGGCGGAGCCGCGCTGGTGCAGCTCGGCACCGGCGCCCGGGACGCCAAGGAGCAGGCCCAGGCCGCGGCCGGCGAAGGCCCCGAGGCCGGTTGGGCGACCGCGTTGGTCCGCCGCACCGCCGACACGATGGCCGCCTCGACATTCGCCGCCGTGGCCAACTCGAAGTGCCGGGTCTGCCCGGTACGCACCAGCTGCCCGGTCTCCGGCCAGGGCCGCCAGGTGGTCGAGCCGCCCCCGGAGAGCTCATGACGATCCAGCCGACGCTGTTCGGCGCCACCGCCACCCCGACGCCGCGCGCCGCCGACGCCGGGCCCCGCTACACACCTGTCGAGCTGGCCCGGCTGCTCCGGCTGCCGGCGCCCACCCGGGAGCAGGCGGCGATCATCGCGGCGCCGGTGGAACCGCTGCTGGTGGTCGCCGGCGCCGGTTCGGGCAAGACCGAGACGATGGCCGCCCGGGTGGTCTGGCTGGTCGCCAACTCCTACGTCCGCCCCGAGCACATCCTCGGGCTCACCTTCACCCGCAAGGCGGCCGGCGAGCTGGCGCACCGGGTGCGGACCCGGCTCGACCAGCTCGTCCGCCGGCTGGGCCGGCAGGGGCGGGACCCGCAGGACGACCCGCTCGCGGGCGAGCCGACCGTCTCCACCTACCACTCGTACGCCGGGCGGATCGTCACCGAGCACGGGCTGCGGGCCGGGTACGAGCCGACCACCCGGCTGCTCACCGAGGCGTCCCGCTGGCAGCTGGTCGACCTGCTGGTCCGCAACTACGACGGCGACATGTCCGAGGTGGACCGGATGCCGTCCACCATCACCGACGCGGTGCTCGCCCTCGCCGGCGAGCTGGACGAGCACCTGGTCGACCCGGACGAGCTGGCGGCCTGGACCGGCCGGTTCTTCGCCGAGGTGCAGTCGCGTCCCGGGCGGGTCTACGCCGACGTGCGCAAGGCGCTCCAGCTCCAGCAGACCCGGCTGAAGCTGCTGCCGCTGGTGCGCGCGTACGCCCGGCGCAAGGACGACTTCGAGGCGATGGACTTCGCCGACCAGCTGGCCCGGGCGGCCCGGGTGGCCCGCGACCACCCCGGCGTCGGCGTGATCGAGCGGGACCGGTTCCGGGTGGTGCTGCTCGACGAGTACCAGGACACCAGCCACGCCCAGGTGGTGCTGCTCAACGCGCTGTTCGGCGGCGGCCACCCGGTGACCGCGGTGGGCGACCCCTGCCAGTCCATCTACGGCTGGCGCGGGGCCAGCGCCGGCACGCTCGACCGGTTCCCCGGCGAGTTCGCCCGCGCCGACGGCACGCCCGCCGCCGTGCTCGGCCTCACCACGAGCTGGCGCAACCGGCCGGAGATCCTCGCGGTCGCCAACGCGCTCTCGGTGCCGTTGCGGGCCGCCGGCGCGCGGGTGCCGGAGCTGCACGCCGCGCTCAGCGTCCGCGACCCGATCCCGCACCGCACGCCGGGCGGGCAGGCCGCCGGCACCGTGCACTGCGCGCTCCTGGAGACGTACGCCGACGAGGCCGACTGGATCGCGGACAGCGTGCTGGCGGCCTGGCGGGGTGCGGCCGCGATGCCGGGCGCGCTGCCGGAGCACATCCCGGCCGACCGCCGGCCGACCACGGCGGTGCTGGTGCGGCTGCGCAGCCAGATCCCGGCGATCGAGGCGGCGCTGCGGGCCCGTGGTCTGCCCGTCGACGTGGTCGGCCTCGGCGGCCTGCTGGACACCCCGGAGGTACGGGACGTGGTCTGCACCCTGCGGGTGCTCGCCGACCCGACCGACGGGGCGGCGCTGCTGCGCCTGCTCACCGGCGCGCGCTGGCGGATCGGCCCGCGCGACCTGGTCGCCCTGCACCGGCGCGCCCGCGCGATCGCCCGGGGTCGCCGGGAGCTGACCGGCGACGACGGGCCGGAGATCACCGTGGACGCGCTGGACGAGGCGACGCTGGTCGAGGCGCTGGCCGACCTGGGGCCCGCGCAGGCGTACTCGGCGGAGGGCTTCGCCCGGCTGCGGTCGTACGGGATGGAGCTGGCGCTGCTGCGCTACCGGCTGGACCAGTCGCTGCCGGAGCTGATCGCGGACATCGAGCGCACGATCGGGCTGGACGTCGAGGTGGCGGTCCGGGCCGGCCGGGACGGCGCCGGCGACGCCGGGCTGGCCCGGGCCCACCTGGACGCGCTGGGCGACGTCGCGGCCCGGTTCAGCGGTGAGACGCCCGGCGCCACGCTCGCCGGTTTCCTCGCCTACCTGACCGCCGCCGAGGACGAGGAGCGCGGGCTGGCGCCGGGCGAGGTCGAGGTGGTGGCCGGCGCCGTGCAGGTGCTCACCGCGCACGCGGCGAAGGGCCTGGAGTGGGACGTGGTGGCGGTCGCCGGGATGACCCGGGGCGTCTGGCCGGGACCGGTCCGCAACTCCGACCACTGGCTGGGCGGGCTCGGGGTGCTGCCCTTCCCGCTGCGCGGCGACGCCGACGGGCTGCCCGAGCTGGGCCTGCCGGAGGCGGCGGACCAGCGCGGCGTGGCCCGGGCGGTGACCGACTTCACCGACGCCTGGCGGGCGCACGACGAGCGGGAGGAGCGCCGGCTGGCGTACGTGGCGGTGACCCGGCCCCGTCGGCTGCTGCTCTGTTCCGGCTACTGGTGGGGGGAGGGGACGAAGCGGTTCCGTGGCCCGTCGGTGTTCCTCCGCGAGATCTACGACGTCGGCCTGGCCGGCGTCGACGGGCACGTGGTCGACGCCTGGGCGCCGGAGCCGGCGGGGGACGCGGTCAACCCGACCACGGAGACGGTGCTGCGCGCCGAGTGGCCGGCCGACCCGCTCGGCGCCCGGCGGCCCGCGCTCACCGACGCGGCGGCGCTGGTCCGCCGTCACCTCGCCGACCCGGAGGCGGCCCGCCGCGAGGCCGCCCTGCTGGCCACGGTCGGTCCGGTCGCGACCCCGGCGGCCCCGCCCGACCCGGCGTCGCCCCCCGCCGACCCGGCGGGCGACGATCCGGAGGTGGCCCGCTGGCGGCGCGAGGCCGACCTGCTGCTCGCCGAGCGGGCCGAGCTGGCCCGCCGGGCCGAGGCGGTCGAGGTCGAGCTGCCCGGCCAGCTCTCGGTGACCCAGCTGGTGGCGTTGCGTCGCGACCCGGAGGCGCTGGCCCGTACGCTGCGCCGGCCGATGCCGAGCGAGCCCAACCCGTACGCCCGGCGTGGCACCGCCTTCCACGTCTGGCTGGAGCAGCGCTTCGGTGCCGACCGCCTGCTGGACGTCGACGAGCTGCCCGGCGCGGCCGACGACGACGCCGCCCCGGACGAGGCGCTCGCCGAGCTGCAGGAACGCTTCCTGGCCAGCGAGTGGGCCGACCGGGTGCCGCTGGAGGTCGAGGTGCCGTTCGCCACGGTGATCGCCGGTGTGGTGGTCCGGGGTCGGATGGACGCCGTCTTCGCCCGCCCGGGCGGGCGCTACGACGTGGTCGACTGGAAGACCGGCCGGCAGCCCGTCGGCCGGGAGGCGGACGCCGCGGCGGTGCAGCTGGCGGTCTACCGGCTGGCCTGGGCCGAACTGGCCGGGGTGCCGGTCGACCGGGTCGGCGCCGCCTTCCACTACGTCCGGGACTCCGCCACGGTCCGCCCGACCGACCTGCTCGACGCCGCCGGTCTGACCGCGCTGGTCGCCGACGTCCCGGAATTTTCCCGGTGATCTCCCCACCGGCCGAGATCCGTGATACGTTGTCCGGGTTGCAGTTTTGGTTTCCAGAGACTCTGTGTGCGCCTGGCGGATTGTGGCCCCAGGCGCTCTTTGTTGTGTCCGGAGTTCTCCGGGCGGGGCGACCAGCAGCGACAGGCACGCCGTGCGACCATCGCGCGGTGGGCTCCTCTCCGGCCCGCAACACGTGCGGGCCGACCGTTCCGTCAAGGAGACGAAACACATGGCAATTGGCACCGTCAAGTGGTTCAACGCTGACAAGGGCTTCGGCTTCATCACCCCGGACGACGGCGGCGCCGACGTCTTCGCCCACTTCTCGGCGATCCAGACCTCCGGCTACCGGAGCCTGGACGAGAACCAGCGGGTCGAGTTCGAGGTGACCCAGGGCCAGAAGGGCCCGCAGGCGGAGAACATCCGTCCGCTCTGATCTTCGGATCAACCGGCACCACCACCGCGCCCCGTCGGGCGTGGTGCACGGGCCGGCCCGCCGCGCCGCCCTCCCGTACGCGGGACGTGGCGCGCCGAGGCGGGCCGGCCCGTACCCTTTTCGGTTCGTGCTTGTGACCACCGGTGACGCCGGTGACGCGCCGGCTCCCGGCGCCCTTCCTCGACACGTGCCGCCTCGAGGAAGGCTTTCCGCATGACCGTGAGCACCACTGCGCCCACTTTCGCCGACACCGGCCTGGCCCCGGCGCTCGTCGCCGAGCTGACCCGGCAGGGCATCACCGCGCCGTTCCCGATCCAGTCCGCCACGCTGCCCGACTCGCTGGCCGGCCGGGACGTGCTCGGTCGCGGTCGCACCGGCTCCGGCAAGACGCTGGCGTTCGGGCTCCCGCTGCTGCACCGCACGGCCGGTCACCGGGCCCGCCCCGGCCGCCCGCTCGCCCTGGTCCTGGTGCCCACCCGGGAACTGGCCCAGCAGGTGACCGCCGCGCTCACCCCGTACGCGGGCGCGCTCAAGCTGCGCTGCGCCACCGTGGTCGGCGGGCTGTCCCTGACCCGCCAGGCGGACGCATTGCGCGCCGGCGCCGAAGTGCTGGTGGCGACGCCCGGCCGGCTGCACGACCTGATCGACCGGGGTGACGCCCGGCTGGACCAGGTGGCCGTCACCGTGCTGGACGAGGCCGACCAGATGGCCGACATGGGCTTCCTGCCGCAGGTGACGAAGCTGCTGGAGCAGGTCGCGCCGGGCGGGCAGCGGATGCTGTTCTCGGCCACCCTGGACCGGGGCGTGGACCGGCTGGTCCGGCGCTTCCTGACCGATCCGGTGACGCACTCGGTCGACCCGGGCACCGCCACGGTGACCGCGATGACCCACCACGTGCTGCACCTGGAGGCCGAGGACAAGCAGACCGCGCTGGCGCACATCGCCGCCCGCGAGGGCCGCACCATCGTGTTCATCGCCACCAAGCACCGCGCCGACCGGGTGGCCCGGCAGTTGCTTTCCAAGGGCGTACGCGCGGCGGCGCTGCACGGCGGCAAGTCGCAGCCGCAGCGCACCCGGATCCTGGAGCAGTTCCGCACCGGACTGGTCACCGCGCTGGTGGCCACCGACGTGGCCGCCCGGGGCATCCACGTGGACGGGCTGGACCTGGTGGTCAACGCCGACCCGCCGACCGAGGCGAAGGACTACCTGCACCGGGGCGGCCGGACCGCCCGCGCGGGGGAGTCGGGCACGGTGGTCACCCTGGTCCTGCCGGAGCAGCGTCGGGACGTCGCCCGACTGATGAGCACCGCCGGGATCAACCCGCAGACCACCCGGGTACGCGCCGGGGACGCGGAGCTGGGCCGGCTGACCGGGGCGCGGGAGCCCTCCGGCGTGCCGGTGACCATCACGCCGCCCGCCGCCGCGCACCCCGCCCCGGCGACCCGGCCCCGCCGCCGCCCGCGTCGCCGCTGACCGGCCGTTTTCCGGTGGCCCTCCCCGGCGTCGCCGACCGGTAGTTCGCCGGCGTCCCGGACCGGTCGCTCCGCGCTGCCCCGCTGAGTCGGGGATCAGCGGATGTTCAGTCGGGTGGCCGACTGTCCGATGCCGGCCGGGCGACGATGCTGGGTCCCGGGGCGGTCCGGGGGGACCAGCCGGATGTGGAGGGGCGGCCATGGCGGGTGACGCCGGCCCGGGCGGTGCCCGGGAGGTGCTGCTGGTGCTCGCGGTCGCGGGCGCCGGTCTGGCGCTCGCCGTGGTGGCCGCGTTCGGCCCGTGGCACCCGGCCGTGGACGGTCCCCAGGACCGTGGCGCGGCCCGCACGTTCAACCCAGGGTGATCCGCAGCGGCCAGCCAGGTCGTGGCATTGTTACGCAGTGTCACGTCCGCCGGCGACTGTTCGGTACAAACGGATATACCGCTGAGGCATAAATATGCCTCAGCGGTATATCGCCTCGGAGGGATGCCTTCTTCTGTGGGGCACTGACCACCGTCGAGCATCCCGGCCGGGCCGATCCGCGCCTGTCGACGAGATAGCGCGGCCACCGGCCACCGGTGCACCCGACCCGACCGCCCGGGGGCGTGAGCAGCCGGGCGGGGCCCCGGCACCGGGCCCCGCCCGGCGTCAGGGCGCCGGCGCGCGGTCCGCCAGCAGGTCCGCGAGCGTGGTCCGGTCCACCACCAGCGCGATCGCCCCGTCCACCGCCAGCCAGACGTCCCGCAGGCCGGTGGCCACGCCGTGGTAGCCGGTCCGGTCGGCCGGCATCCCCCGGACGCTGGTGAGCGCGCCCCCGACCGCGCGGAGCACGTCACCGACGCTGATCTCCGCCGGCGGCCGGGTCAGCGCGTATCCGCCCTCGGTGCCGCGATGGCTGTGCAGCAGCCCGGCCCGCCGCAGGTCGAGCAGGATCCCCTGGAGGAAGCTGAGCGGAATGTCCTGGCTGTCGGCCAGGCTCGCCGCCTTGACCAGCTCACCGCCGCCGGAACCCCCGTCGCCGGAACCCCAGCCGCCGGAACCCCCGTCGCCGGTGGACCCGGCGTCGGCGACGGCGAGCATGGCCCGGAGCGCGTAGTCGGCGCGCGCGGAGATGTACACGGCGTCAGTTGCCGGCCTGGTCCAGCACGCCCCAGCGGCGGCGGATCGCCTTGTCGGCCGCGCCGAACGCGGTGTCCACCAGCAGGCCCACCACCAGGATGACGATCATGATGGCCATCAGCCGGGGCGCCTCGCTCAGCTCACGGGCGTAGGTGAGCTGCGCGCCGATCGAGGTGCGGGTGGCGATGACGACCAGCAGCTCGCCGGCCATCAGGCTGCGCCAGGCGAACGCCCAACCCTGCTTGAGCCCGGCCACGATGGCGGGCAGCGCGGCCGGCGCGATCACGTACCGGTAGAGGTTGAGCCCCCGGGCGCCGAGGTTGCGACCGGCCCGGACCAGCAGCGGCGGCACGTAGTCCACGCCGTGGATGACGCCGTTGGCGACCGACGGCGCGGCGCCCAGCACCACCACGAAGAAGATCGCCTGCTCGCTGAGCTGGAACAACAGGATGGCCAAGGGGAACCAGGCGATCGACGGCATGGTCTGCAACGCGGTGATCATCGAGCCGAGCGCGGCGCGGAGCACCTTGACCCGGGCCACCCCGAGACCGAGCAGCAGACCGACCGCGACCGCCGCGGCGAACCCGACCGCCGCGCGCCGGGCGGTGGTGGCCAAGCCCTCCCAGAGCGCCGAGCTGAGCAGGTAGTCCCCGAGGTCGCCGAAGACCACCGCCGGGCCCGGTAGCGCCCACGGCTCCTTCCAGCCGCTCCAGACCACGGCCTGCCAGATGGCGATCGCCAGGGCCAGCGCGGCGAACTTGGGCCAGGTGGCCGACCACAGGCGGCGGACCCGGGACGGGCCCTTCTCCCGGCCGGCGATCTCCAGCGCGTCCAGACCGGAGATCTCCGCGTCGGTACGCGCCGAGGCGGCGAGGGTGTCACTGGCCATGGCGGCCCACCTCCTTGCGCAGCCGGTCGGTGACCTCGGCGGCGATGGCCGATACCTCCGGCGAGTCGATCCGCCGGGGCCGTGGCACGTCGACCCGGGTGGAGTAGATGATCCGGCCGGGCCGGCTGGACAGCAGCACGATCCGGTCGGCGAGCCGGGCCGCCTCGCGCACGTTGTGCGTGACGAACAGGACGGTGAGCTTGCGCTCGCCCCAGATCCGCTCCAACTCGTCGTGCAGGATGTCCCGGGTCATCGCGTCGAGCGCGCCGAACGGCTCGTCCATCAGCAGCACCGGCGTGTCCAGCGCGAGCGTGCGGGCCAGCGCGACCCGCTGCCGCATGCCGCCGGAGAGCTGGTGCGGACGCTTGCGGCCGAAGTCGGACAGGTGGACCGTGCGCAGCAGCTCGGCCACCCGCGCCCTGCGCTGGTCGCGGGGGAGCCCGCGCAGCTTCAGCGGCACCTCGACGTTGCCCTCGACGGTCGACCACGGGAACAGCGCCGGCTCCTGGAACATCAGGCCCGGGTTGACGCCCTCGCCCAGCTCGATCGTGCCGCCGCTGATCCGGTCCAGGCCGGCGACCAGGTTGAGCAGCGTGCTCTTGCCGCAGCCGGACGCGCCGACCAGACAGACGAACTCGCCGGGCGCCACGTCCAGCGACAGCCCGTCCAGCGCCAGGACGGCCTGCTCGCCCTGGCCGTACACCTTGGTCACGCCGCGCAGCGCGACCGAGCCGGTCGCGCTGCGCGGGGTCGTCGTGGTCGACGTCACGGCTGGGTGACCTCGGGCTTGCCCTGCGCCTTGAGCACCTCGTTGAGGTACGTCAGGTCGTAGAGGCCGTTCAGGTCGACCGGCTGGGTCAGCCCGACCGCGACGGCGTGGTCCAGGCCGGCCTTCAGCGAGGACGCGATCGGGTCGTTGGTGAACTCCAGCGTCGGCCAGGCCTGCTTGATCAGCTTGGTGTCCAGCGGCTTGCCGGTGATCTTGCCGATGTGGTCGGAGATCGCCTGCTGCGCCTCGTCCGGCTTGGTGTTGACGAACTCGTTCGCCGCGACCTGTCCCTCGACCAGCTTCTTCACCACGTCCGGGTGCGCCTTGAGGAACTTCGTGCTGACCAGCAGGTTGGTGATGACGAACTTCTTGTCCGGCCAGAGGTCGCGCTCGTCGACCAGCACCTTGCCGCCGGCGTTGACCAGGCGGGAGACGAACGGCTCCGGCACCCAGGCGCCGTCGATCGCGCCGCTGCCGAACGTCTCGACGGTCTGCGCGTTCTCCTGCGGGACGACCTTGACGTCGCCGCCGCCCTCCTTGGTGGTCTCCAGGCCCTTCTCCTTGAGCCAGTAGCGCAGCGCGACGTCCTGGGTGTTGCCGAGCTGCGGGGTGGCGATCTTCTTGCCGCGCAGCTGCTCCACCGAGGTGATGCCGGGCTTGACCACCAGCGCCACGCCGCCGGACGCGGCGCCGGAAACCACCCGGACCGCCTCGCCCTTGGACTTGGAGAAGGCGTTCACGGTCGGGTTCGGACCGATGTACGTGGCGTCGAGCGCGCCGGAGAAGACCGCCTCGATGGCCGCCGGGCCGGCGTTGAACGTCTTCGTCTCCAGCGTGACGTCGCCGCCCAGCTTCTCCTTGAAGATCCCCTTCTCCACGCCGACCACGGCGGGCGCGTGGGTGATGTTGGGGAAGTAGCCCAGGCGCAGCGTCACCGGGCCGGAGTCGCCCGCGGCGTCGCTGTCGTCGCCGCAGGCGGCGGTGGCGCCGAGCGTGGCCGCGCCGACCACGGCCAGGGTGGCCAGGGTGGCCAGGCGGCGCAGGGGGAGCCGTCTCATCACATGTCCAATCCGCAGTATTCCTATTTAGTTGGTAGGAAGAGTGGGGCAAGCGGCCGCCGCCGTCAAGACCCGTCCCGCGACAGTCCACCGTTCGGCCGGGGCACACCGCCGGTGCGGTCGGTACGGAGGCGCTAGTGTCGATCTCGTGCCGACGCGCAGAGCGAAGATCCCAGCGACGAAGTACCCGGTCGAGCGGTTCGTCCTCGACAACGGCCTGCGGGTGGTGCTCACGCCGGACCGCAGCGCCCCGGTGATCGGGGTGGCGGTGGTCTACGACGTCGGCATCCGCTCCGAGCCGGAGGGGCGCACCGGCTTCGCCCACCTCTTCGAACACCTGATGTTCCAGGGCTCGGAGAACCTGGAGAAGCTGGCCCACTTCCGGCACGTGCAGGGCGC
Organism: Micromonospora sediminicola; assembly: GCF_900089585.1. Taxonomy (NCBI): domain Bacteria; kingdom Bacillati; phylum Actinomycetota; class Actinomycetes; order Micromonosporales; family Micromonosporaceae; genus Micromonospora; species Micromonospora sediminicola. The sequence goes on from NZ_FLRH01000003.1 coordinate 1,447,062, forward strand.
CGGCGGCACGTTCAACGGCTCCACCCACCTCGACTACACCGACTACTTCGAGACGCTGCCGAGCAACGCCCTGGAACGGGCGCTGTTCCTGGAGGCCGACCGGATGCGCGGCCCCCGGCTGACCGAGGAGAACCTGCGCAACCAGGTCGACGTGGTCAAGGAGGAGATCCGGGTCAACGTGCTCAACCGGCCGTACGGCGGCTTTCCCTGGCTCACGCTGCCCCCGGTGATGTTCGACACCTTCCCCAACGCGCACGACGGCTACGGGTCCTTCGACGACCTGGAGTCCGCCACGGTGGCCGACGCGGCCGACTTCTTCCGCCGCTACTACGCCAGCGGCAACGCCGTGCTCGCGGTCAGCGGCGACATCGACGTGGCCGAGGCGACCACCCTGATCGAGCGGCACTTCGGCGACGTGCCGGCCCGCCCCGCCCCGGAGCGACCCGACTTCGCCGAGCCGGACCTGACCGCCGAGCGGCGCAGCACGTACACCGACGCGCTGGCCCCGCTCCCGGCCGTGGCGGGCGCCTGGCGGGTGCCCGACCCGATCAGCGACTTCACCGGCTACCTGCCCTACGTGGTGCTGGCCGAGGTGCTCACCGACGGTGACGCGTCCCGGCTGGTCGAGCGGATGGTGCAGCGGGACCGCTCGGTCACCGGGCTGGGCGGCTACCTCGGCTTCATGGGCGACCCGTTCGACGTCCGCGACCCCACCGCGCTGCTGCTCCAGGCGCACCTGCCGCCCGGTGGCGACGTGGACAAGGTGCTGCGCACCGTCGACGAGGAGTTGGACCGGCTGGCCACCGACGGGCTGACCGAGGGAGAGCTGGCCCGGACCCAGGCCCGGATGGCCACCCACCTGCTGCGCGACACCGACGCGGTGCTCGGCCGGGCACTGCGGATGGCCGTCCTGGAGCAACAGCGCGGCGAGCCGGGCCTGCTCAACGAGCTGCCCCGGCTGGTCGGCGAGGTGACCGAGGAACAGGTCCGCGCCGCCGCCGCCACCCTGCGGCCCGAGCGCCGCGCGTCCGTCGAGGTCGTCGCCGGAGGTCTGAAATGAGTACGCCGACCACCGTCCGGCCGCTGCCGGCGCTCGGACCCAACCGTCGCCTCAAGGTGCCGAAGCAGGCCGAGCGCACGCTCGGCAACGGCCTCACCGTGATCGCGGTACGGCGGCCCGCCGTACCGCTCGTGGAACTGCGCCTCTGGATGCCGTTCGGGCGCGCCCACCTGGCCCGCGGCGCCATGCTGGCGCAGACCGTGCTCGCCGGCACCGAGGCGCACAGCGCCACCGAGATCGCCGCCGAGCTGCAGAAGGTCGGCGGCGGGCTTTCCGCCGGCGTGGACCCGGACCGGCTGATGCTCTCCGGCGCGGCCCTGGTCACCGGGCTGGACCGGGTGCTGGAGCTGCTCGCCGAGGTGCTCACCGGGGCCACCTACCCGGGTGACTGGGTCCAGACCGAACGGGACCGCCTGGTCGACCGGATCCAGGTCGCCCAGAGCCAGCCGTCCCACCTGGCCCGGACCGCGTTGCTCAAGCGGGTCTACGGCCGCCACCCGTACGCGGTGCAGACCCCGGAGCCCGACCAGGTCCGGGCGGTCCGCCCGGCCGCGTTGCGCCGGCTGCACGCCGAGCGGGTCCACCCGGCGGGCGCGGTGCTGGTGCTGGTCGGCGACGTCCAGCCGGAACGGGCGCTGGACGCCGCCGAGCGGGCGCTCGCCGGCTGGCGGGGGGACGGGCACACCGCCGACCTGCCGCCCGCGCCGCCGCTCGAACCCGGTCCGCTGGTGCTGGTCGACCGGCCCGGCTCCGTCCAGTCCTCGCTGCGCCTCGCGCTGCCCGCGGTGCCCCGCACCCACCCCGACCACGCCGCGTTGCAGCTGGCGAACCTGATCTTCGGCGGCTACTTCTCCTCCCGCTGGGTGGAGAACATCCGCGAGGACAAGGGCTACACCTACGGGCCGCACTCGCTGGTCGAGCACTCGGTGGCCGGGTCGGTACTGGTCGCCGGCGCCGACGTGGCCACCGAGGTGACCGCGCCGGCACTGGTGGAGACGCTGTACGAACTGGGCCGGCTGGCCACCGTGCCGCCGAAACCGGAGGAGCTGGAGCAGGCCCGCCAGTACGCGCTCGGCACACTCCAGCTCGGCATGTCCACCCAGGCCGGCCTCGCGTCGCTGACCAGCGCGTACGCCGGCAACGGGCTCCGGCTGGACTTCCTCGCCGAGCACGCCGCCCGGCTGGCCGCCGCGACCGTGGACGACGTGGCCGAGGCGGGGGCCCGTTACCTGGCCCCGGCCCGCGCGGTCACCGTGGTGCTCGGTGACGCCGCCCGGGTGGCGGACTCGCTGGCCGTGCTGGGGCCGGTGCGGACGGAAACCCCGTGACGGGCGGCGGCCGGTGACCGGCGAGTCCGCGCCGCCGCTGGCCCGGTCCACGCTGGACCGGGCCGCCCACCTGCGGACCGACCCGACCTGGCTGGCCGAGGCCTGGGAACGGGCACGGGTGCTGGTACTGGACTCGGCCGACGACGGGCGCGCGCTCGTCCGGGGTGCGGCGGCCCCGCCCGAGCTGGTCCTCGTCGGCCCCGGTGAGCTGCCCGAGGTGCCCCGCTCCGTGCCGATGTTCCTCGGCGTCGAGCCGGACGGGGTGCCGGTCTTCGCGGTGGACGGGCCGCTGCCGGAGCTGCCGGGCACCCGCCGGGCGCACCTGCGCGAGGTCGGCCACCTCATGAGCGACCGGGACGCCGGTGTGTTCACCACCGCGTTGGCCCTGCTCAACTGGCACCTCCGGCACGAATACTCGTCCCGCACCGGGCACCCGACCCGGATCGACGAGGCGGGTTGGTCGCGGATCGATCCCGACGGCGACCGGGCCTGGCCGCGTACCGATCCGGCCATGATCGTGCTGGTGCACGACGGGGTGGACGGCCCGGACGGCCGGTGCCTGCTCGGCAACAACGCGGCCTGGCCGAGCACGCCCGGGCTGCGCCGCTACTCCTGCCTGGCCGGCTACGTCGAGCCCGGCGAGTCGGCCGAGGCCGCCGTCCTGCGCGAGGTCCGCGAGGAGGTCGGCGTCGAGGTCGCGGAGATCGCGTACGTGGCCAGCCAGTCCTGGCCGTTCCCCGGCTCGCTGATGCTCGGCTTTCTCGCCCGGGCCGACGCAAACGCGCCGATCCGGGTCGACCCGGCCGAGATCGCGCACGCCCGCTGGTTCACCCGGCGGGAGATCGGCGCGGCGTTGGCCGACGAGCCGGTGACGGTGGACGGCGGGGACCGCCTGCTCCTGCCCCCGCCGTCGTCGATCGCGCTCTTCCTGGTGCACCGCTGGCTCGACGGCCACTGCTGACCCGCTCGGTCCGAGGTGCACGGTCCGTGACCGGCCCACCCGAAGAGTGGGGTTGAGTGCGATATACCGCTGGGTCATAAATATGACCGAGCGGTATATCGCACTCGTCGAGGGTGACTGGGCGGCGAGCGCGACAGGACGATCCGCCGGCCACGCGTCGCGGGGTCCGGCGCGCGCGTCGCGCAACCTCGGCGTGGTGGAGTGGTCCGCGGCGGGTTGTTGCCGCCAGTTCGGCGAGGTGGCGGGCCAGGCGGATTCCGGCGGGGCGGGGCGGGCCCGATGGTGCCGGGCCGGGCCGGGCGGGCGGGCCGGGCGGGCGGGCCGGGCGGGCGGGCCGGGCGGGGGTGGGCACGGTCCCGGCCCGGACCGTCGTTGCCGCGGCGGTCGCGGGCCGGGAACACGGGCCGTCATGGCCGGGTGAGGCGTGGAGTGCGGCGGGGGAGCCGGTCCGGCCACGACGGACGTCAGCGGCCGCTCATCCGCCGTCCCAGCGGTAGGGGTGGCCGGGTGCGGTCTCCTCGACGGGCAGCACCTTGACCCGGTGCCGGCCGGCGCGTACCGCGCCGACGGCGGACAGGGCGCGGGCGAGCAGGAGGGCGGCGTCCCGGTCCTCCGCGTGTACGACCTGACGGCGGGCCTCCGGCGCGCTCGTCTCGTCCCGCAGGCGGCCCCCGCCCGCCCAGGCGGCGGCGATGTCGGCGTCGGCGGCGCTACGGATCTCGGTGCGGACGATCAGGAACCGCATGGTGTCCCCCGGAGAGCGGACGGATGCGCTGGAACTTCCACGTCACTCCCGCGTCATGTTACGCCCGCATGTCGTCCCAGCAAGTGAAACCGGCCGGCTCGACCGATCGGGGGACCCCAGGTCAGCCCGGTTGTCGGGGATGGACACGCGAGGGGCCGCCGGCGTGACGCCGACGGCCCCCGGGCACTCGCCGGATCAGTTCAGGTCGAACCGGCCGTTCTTCGCCCCGGCGATGAAGCCGAGCCAACCGGCCCGGTTGAACAGCAGCACCGGCCCGCTCGGGTCCTTGCTGTCCCGCAGCGCCACGGTGGCCGGCCCGGTGCCGAGCGGCGCGACCTCCACGCAGTTCGAGGTCTGGCTGCGGGTGCTCTTGCGCCAGGCGGCGCCGGCGAGCTGCCCCGAGAGGGAGGTCGTGCTGGTGCGGATCTCGTTCATGGTCCTGCTCCTGATGTGGTGCTCCGATGGGAACGAGCGACGCCGGAGCGCGGGCGGTGTCCGTGAGGGATCACCGTTCCGTGGTGAGGCGCCCCGAGTCCCGGCGACGCTGGGTCGGCGCCGTTGCCGGCCCGTACGCCACCGTGGACTCGACTGCCGTGCCGGTCAGCCGTCCCGTCGCCTCGATCAACCAGGAGAGGGTGTCCGATGCGGAGAGTGCCGACGCGCATAGCCACTCGAACACCACTTTATAGCGATTTAGGGTGTTTACCTCGGTCGACATGACGTCGGTGAACCCACCTTCGATGGCCAATGTCTCCGGATCGAGGGGATCGGCGAACCGGTAGACCGAGAAGGCGGTCGGCGGAAGGTACCAATCGCCCACCCGCGTGTCGCGCAGCAGCAGCCGCAGCGTCACGTTCGGCAGCAGGGCCAGCTCGCACAGGTGGACGAGCTGCTCGTGCAGCACCTCGGGCGGCCCCGCCCGCCGGCCGAGCGCGGCCTCCTCCAGCACCGCGGTGTAGCGGGGCACGTCGGGGGAGCGGGTCAGCAACGACTGGCGGGACTGCCGGGCGCGTACCTCGGTCTCCGGGTCCTCGGTCTCCGGGTCGCCGGCCTCGGCGGCCACCTGGGCCGCGGACATGATCCGGTGCCGGGCGTAGCCGGGAGTCTGCAACAGCCCCGGCACCAGCACCGGGTTGTACTCCGAGATCTCCGCGCAGCCGGCCTCCAGCTCGGCGAAGGCGCGTTGCTGCTGGGTCATCACCGGGAAGTTGCGCAGCCAGCCCCGCATGTCACCGGCCTCGTGGGTGATCCCGGTCAGCTCCGCCCGCAGCTCCTCGTCGGCGCCGTAGAGCGTCAGCAGGACGTCGACGTCGTCCGGGTCGGGCCGGCTCCGGCCGTTCTCCAGCCGGGACAACTTGGATGCGGAAGCCCAGCCGATCCGCTCGATGACCTGGTCACCGGTGAGACCGGCCTGTTCGCGGAGCCGACGCAGCTCGGTGCCGAGTCGACGACGGCGCAGAATCGGGCCTGGTGCGGCAGGAGGCACGGCGTCCTCTTTCCCGTGGACCGTCGCAGGACGCGACGGTAACTGTATGAAATTCGCCCCCCACGGTCAGTATGGACGGCGCGACCGGTGTCGGAGGTTCCGGCGAGGGCGTGTCACGAGACAAAAAGAGGACCGTGGAGAGCGCCTTCACCGGCGCCCGCCCCCGACGCGCCCGGAGTGGCGCACCCCCGCCGGAGGGAACCGATGCGCACCGTCCTGCGCCGCCCCGACTTCCGCCTCCTGTTCGCCGCGCTGGTGGCGAGCATGGCGGCGGAGTCGATCCTGCTGCTCGCACTGGCCGTCTGGGTGAAGGACCTGACCGGTTCGGACAGCATGGCCGGAGCGACCATCTTCGCCGTCATCGCGCCGATGGCGCTGGCCCCGCTGGTCGGCTGGGTGGTCGACCGCTACCGCCGGCGGCCGTTCTTCATCGCCGCCAACCTGGTCGCCGCCGTGCTGCTCGGCCCGCTGCTCACCGTGCGGGACCGGACCGACGTCTGGGTGATCTACGTGGTCGCGGCGCTCTACGGCCTGTCCTACATCACCCTGACCGCCGTGCTCAACGCGCTGATCCGGCAGCTGGTGCCGGCCGAGTTGCTGCCCGACGCGAACGGCGCGTTGCAGACGGTCCGGCAGGGGCTGCGGTTGATCGGCCCGCTCGCCGGGGCCGGCGTGTACGCCGCCGTCGGCGGCTGGCTGCTGGTCACCCTGGCGATGACCGGGTTCCTGGTCGCCGCGGCGGTGGTCGGCCGGCTTCGGGTGCAGGAGAGCGGGCCGCCGCGACCGGTCCGTCGCGGCCCCGCCGAGCTGGGCGCGGGGCTGCGCCACCTGGCCGGCGAGGCCGCGCTGCGCCGGGCGCTGCTCGGATACGGGCTGGGCTCGCTGGTGATGGGCTTCACCGAATCGCTGATCTTCGCGTACGTCGACCTGGGTCTGGGCCGCGACGCCGCGTTCGTCGGCGTGCTGGTCATGGTGCAGGGCGTGGGCGGCCTGGTCGGCGGCCTGTTCTCGGCCGCGGTGGTGCGCCGGTTCGGCGAGGTCGGCGCGCTGGCCGCCGGGGTGACGTTCTTCGGCCCGGCCGCGCTGGCGCTCGCGTACCCCCGGCTCTGGCTCGGGGTGGTGGCGTTGCTGCTGGCCGGCGTCTCGCTGCCGCTGACCATGGTGGGGTTGCACACGCTGGTCCAGCGGCGGACGCCGCCGGCGCTGCTGGGCCGGGTGACCGCCGCCTCGGAGGCGCTGGTCAGCGGGCCGCAGGCGGCCTCCATCGGCACCGGCGCGCTGCTCGTCGGCGTGTTCGACTACCGGCTGCTGTTCGCCCTGGTGGGGGCGGTCACCACGGCTGCCGGCCTCTACCTGTGGCGGGGCCGCGGCCTCACCCCGCCGGCCGTGGGCTCGGCGCGTGTCCCGACCCCGCGCCGGCCGCTCGACGACGAGATGCTGGCCACCGCCCGCCGACGCCGGGCCCCCTGAACGGCGACGAGCGGCCGTACCCGGAACCGGGTACGGCCGCTCGCGTGGCGCGGGCAGGTCAGCCGGGCAGGCTGGCCAGGTGCTGCTTGACCTGGTTGATCGAGGGGTTGGTCAGGGCGCTGCCGTCGTCGAAGCGCAGGGTCGGCACGGTCTGGTTGCCGCCGTTGACGCCCATCACGAACTCCGCGGCCGCGGTGTCCTGCTCGATGTCGACCACCTCGTACGCGATGCCCTCCCGGTCGAGCTGCGACTTCAGCCGGTGGCAGTAGCCGCACCACGGGGTGGAATACATCGTCAACATGGTCTGGTCCTCCAAGGGATGGCTCGCGCCCGGTCCGATCAGGCCAGGCTAACCGCTGCAACGTCACACGATGCTGGGATGATTCCCTGCTGTGGGCGTTCACTCAGCGGCGGAACGGGTGCTGGCCGGTCTGGATCCGGAGCAGCGGTCCGCGGTGACCGCCCCGGCCGGCCCGGTCTGCATCCTGGCCGGTGCCGGGACCGGCAAGACCCGGGCGGTGACCTCACGGATCGCCCACCGGGCGCTGACCGGCGACATCGCCGGCCGGCACGTGCTGGCGGTCACGTTCACCGCCCGCGCCGCGGCCGAGATGCGCAGCCGTCTCACCGTGCTCGGGGTGCAGGGTGTGCAGGCGCGCACCTTCCACGCCGCGGCGCTGCGGCAGGTCCGCTACTTCGCGCCCCGGCTGCTCGCCGGCCGGGCCATGCCGGAGCTGCTGGACAGCAAGGTCCGGGTGGTCACCCTGGCCGCCGCCAAGGTGGGCCTGCGCGCCGACCGGGCCGCCGCGCGGGACCTCGCCGGCGAGATCGAGTGGGCGAAGTCGTCCCTGGTCGAGCCCGGGGAGTACGTGGTGGCCGCGGCCAAGGCGCTGCGCGAGACGCCGTACGAGCCGGCCCGGGTGGCCGAGGTGTTCGACGCGTACGAGCGGCTCAAGCGCGGCAACGGGGTGATCGACTTCGAGGACATGCTGCGCGCCGCGGTGTGGGGCATCGAGGAGCACCCCGACGTGGCCGAGCAGGTGCGCAACCAGTACCGGCACTTCGTCGTCGACGAGTACCAGGACGTCAACCCGCTCCAGCAGCGGCTGCTGGAGTCCTGGCTCGGCGGTCGCGACGACCTGACCGTGGTCGGCGACGCCAGCCAGACCATCTACTCGTTCACCGGCGCGACCTCGTCGTACCTGGTCGACTTCCCGCGCCACCACCGGGGCGCGACGGTGGTCCGGCTGGTCCGCGACTACCGCTCGACCCCGCAGGTGGTGGGGCTGGCCAACGCGGTCATCGCGCAGGCCCGGGGCGCCGAGGCGCGGCTGCGGCTGGAGCTGCACGGCCAGCGCCCGCCCGGCCCGGAACCGGAGCTGCGGATCTTCACCGACGAGCCGGCCGAGGCCAACGCGGTGGCGGCCCGCTGCCGGGCGCTCGTCGCCGGCGGCACCCCGGCCCGGGAGATCGCGGTGCTGTTCCGCACCAACGCGCAGTCCGAGGCGTACGAGAAGGCGCTCACCGAGGCCGAGGTGCCCTACGTGCTCCAGGGCGCGGAGCGGTTCTTCGAGCGGCCCGAGGTGCGCCAGGCGATGATCGCGCTGCGCGCCGCCACCCGGTCGGTCCCCGGCGAGACGCCGCTGCGGGCGGCCGTCGTGGAGGGGCTCGCCGCGGTCGGCTGGGCGCCGGACGCGCCCCCGGCCGGCGGCGCGGCGCGCGAGCGCTGGGAGGCGCTCGCCGCGCTGGTCCAGCTCGCCGAGGAGTTCGCGGCCACGCCCGACCTGCTGCCGATCGGCGAGGCCGCGGCGGTGGAACGGCAGCGTGGCCTGGCCGACTTCACCGAGGAACTCGCCCGGCGGGCCGCCCAGCAGCACGTGCCCACCGTGGAGGGGGTCACGCTGGCCTCGCTGCACTCGGCCAAGGGCCTGGAGTGGGACGCGGTGTTCCTGGTCGGGCTCGCCGAGGGCACGCTGCCCACCACCTACGCGAAGACCCCGGAGCAGGTCGAGGAGGAGCGGCGGCTGCTCTACGTGGGGATCACCCGAGCCCGGGAGTGGCTCTGGCTGTCGTACGCGACGGCGCGCTCGCCCGGCGGCCGGGCGCGGCGCCCGTCCCGCTTCCTGCCCCAGCTGGACCGCTCGGGCGGCGGCGAGCGGGCCGGCGCCGGGCCGGCCCGGCGCCCCGAACGGCGCCGGCCCCAGGTGGTCTCGTGCCGGATCTGCGGCGCCACGCTGCTCGCCGGCGCGGACCGGAAGCTGGGCCGCTGCCCCACCTGCCCGTCCGACCTGGACGAGGAGCTGTACGAGCGGTTGCGCGAGTGGCGGCAGCGGGTGGCCGGCGCGCAGAAGGTGCCGGCGTACGTGGTGTTCACCGACGCCACGCTCACCGCGTTGGCGGAGCGGAAGCCGGCCCGCACCGAGGACCTGGTCGCGATCGCCGGGATCGGGCCCCGAAAAGTGGGGCTTTACGGGGATACGGTGCTGGCCCTGGTGGCCGGCGCGGCGGTCGACGACGTCTGCCCGCAGAAAACTTTCGAAATCTAGCCGTAAATCGTTTGCCCTCGCCCGCGGGCGAGGAATAGCCTCAGGACACACCTCGCGAGCAGCGCCGTTCTGGCTGCTCAAGGGGGATGAGTCCATGGTCGGCACGAGGAAAGTCAGGGAGGTGGCACCAATGGAGATCTACACCTACGAGCGTCCGGCGGCGATGCCAGCTGCCGGCGTTCCGCTGTCGGCCGTGCGGGTGGCCCTCGCCGCCCGACCGTCGGCTCCGCAGGTGCACCAGGTCCGGGTTCAGGCCGAGCTGAACCTGACCGTCGCGCCGATCACCGGAGTCGAGGGGACCAGTGGCTTCACGGGCATGGGCATCGATGGCGGCAAGAAGCGCACGGATGTCCGCGGCGTTCCACCTCGAGGTAGACCGGTCTGATCCACAGACCACCGGCTCACCTCGAGGCCGCGGAACCCGCATACCGGGATCCGCGGCCTCAGTTTTTTGCCCGTCGAAGTACGTCGGAAATGCGATCCACGAGATCGAAGTGAGAGAGAGGTGACCGGAGGATGAGTCTGGCGTTGGCCCCACTCGACGTGAGCGTCGAGGTGGAGGCGAACCTGCCCTGCCGGAAGTTCGACCCCGACCTGTGGTTCTCCGACTCGCCCGCCGAGCTCGAGCTGGCCAAGTCGCTCTGCGGGGACTGCCCGCTGCGCGTCGAGTGCCTGGCCGGGGCGGTGGAGCGGGCCGAGCCCTGGGGCGTCTGGGGCGGCGAGATCTTCGAGCGTGGCGCGGTCGTCCCGCGCAAGCGGCCCCGTGGCCGGCCGCGCAAGGAGGACCTCGCCCGTGACGCCCAGCTCCGGGTCGAGGCGGAGGCGCGACTGGCGGCCAGTGGGCTGTCCGAGTCGCGCAGCGCCGTCCGACTGGCAGCCTGACACACCTGCGTTCCGAAACCGACCGATGCCGGTGTCCCTCCACCGGCCGACCTGAGAGAGAAAACCGATGCTGCACCTGCCGAACGGAACCGAGATGCAACTACTCCACGAAGCGTTGTCCCGGGCTCGAATGCGCCGGCCTCAGGCCGGTCGCACCACCACGAGCACTGAGGCAGCCCGTTCCGCCCGTACCGTCGCCATGCGGGGTCGTAGCCAGTCGGCCCGCGACCTGGGCGTTCTCTAGTACCACCACGATGACGAAAGGGGCGGTGACCAGATGGTCACCGCCCCTTCGACGTACCCGCGTCAGGCCACCGGGGCGAAGCCGGGCAGCCAACGCTCCAGGATCGCCCGGTAGGACGCCTTCGCCTCCAACTGGCACAGCACCCCGATCGAGCCCAGCGTGACCCGGTGGATCATCAGGTACGACGGTGGCAGGTTGAGCTGCCGACTGAGCTGGTAGGCGGGGGAGCGAGGGCTGGCCAGCCGGGTCGCCTCACCGCGCAGCCAGGCGCGGGTGAAGCGGAACTCGTCGGCGGCGATCGGCTCCAGCATCGGACGGAGGAAGTCGAGCACGCCCTGGGCGTCGATCGGCTCGGTCCGGCTGACGAAGCCCTCGGCGCGCAGCCCGTCCACCACGCCGTCGGCGTCGCCGCGCAGCGCGAGCGCGGCGATCCGGCCGATCGGCTCGGGCGTGCCCTCCGGCATCCGGGCCACCGCGCCGAAGTCGATCACGCCGAGCCGGCCGTCCGGCAGCAGCCGGAAGTTGCCCGGGTGCGGGTCGGCGTGCAGCAGCCCGGCCCGCTCCGGCGCGGAGAGGTGCAGCTCGGCCATCAGCCGCCCGGCCTCGTCGCGCTGCTCCTCGGTGCCCTCCCGGATGATGTGGGACAGCGGGATGCCCTCGACCCACTCGGTGATCAGCACCCGGGGCGCGGCGTCGAGCACCTCCGGGATGTAGATGTCCGGGTCGTCCGCGTACGCGGCGGCGAAGGCGCGCTGCGACTCGGCCTCCAGCTCGTAGTCCAGCTCCTCGGTGATCCGCTCGCGCAGCTCGGCCAGGAGCGGCTTGACGTCCAGCCCCGGCTGGATCGCCCGGAACATCCCGCCCAGTCGGGAGAGCTGCTTGAGGTCGGCGAGCAGGGCCTCACCGGCACCCGGGTACTGGATCTTCACGGCCACGTCCCGGTGCCGGGGGCCGCCGTTCGGCCCGTACCCCGGGTCGCGCCAGACCGCGCGGTGCACCTGGCCGATGCTGGCCGCGGCGGCCGGGGTGTCGTCGAAGGAGACGAACCGGTCCCGCCAGTCCGGCCCGAGCTGCTCGGCGAGCACCTTGTGCACGGTCGCCACGGGCAGCGGCGGGGCGGCCTCCTGGAGCTTGGTGAGCGCCTGCCGGTAGGGGGCGGCGACCTCCTCGGGCAGTGCGGCCTCGAAGACCGACAGGGCCTGGCCGAACTTCATCGCCCCGCCCTTGAGCTGCCCGAGGACGCTGAACAACTGCTCGGCCGTGCGCTGCTGGATCTCGGCGGAGATGACGTCGGACGCGAGCCCGGTGACCCGCTTGCCCATGCCCAGGACGGTTCGACCGGCGAATCCGAGCGGCAGGGCGGCGAGTTTGGCGGTGCGGGACACGGCCCGGCGCGGGATGTCGGTCACCCGGCCATTGTTACCGACGCGAGGGGCTCGCTGCTGCCGTGCGGCCGGGAGCGGACGCGGCCGACCGGATCGGGCGACGCCCGGAGCAGCCGCAGGAGGGGTGCGGCGACCACCGGCGGTGTCGGAGGCGGCCGGCGGCCCGGACCTCCACCGCGCCGCCGAGCGTCTCCGGTGTGCCCCCGTCGAGCTGGGTCAGCGCCTCGGCCGCCGCCACGGCCGCCGCGGCGAGCCGGGTGGTCGCCGCGCAGGCCCGCTCGTCCCGGTCGGCCGCGAGCTGGGCGGCGAGCGCCGGCCAGTCCGGGTCGCGGTCGGCGCGGTGCAGGTCCAGGCAGCGCAGGCAGGGGCCGGCGGGCGGCCGGACCAGGGGCCCGACGACGGGTACGCCGCCGCGCAGGTCGAGCAGGAGGTGGGGTTGGCGACGGCGGGCGTACCCGGTGGCGAGCGCGTCGGCCGGGCGGTCGACTCCGAGCTGCACCACCAGGTCGGCCCGGGCCGAGCGCAACGGGTGGCAGCTGGTGCCCGGCGCGCAGCGCCCCAGCGCCGCGCGCAGCGCCGGGGCCAGCGGCCGACCCAGCTCCTCGGCGGTCAGGCCGGTCCCGACCAGGTCACCGGCGCGTACCGGGCCGGTCAGATCGGGTACGACGTGCCCGATCCCGGCCTGGGCCAGCGCGACGGCGACCGCCGCGCCGAGCCGGCCGGCGCCGGTGACCAGCACCCGGGCGGCGCGACGCCGGCGCAGCAGCGCGGCCGGCGTGCCGGGCAGGTCGGGTGTGGCCAGGGCGAGGGCGTCGGCCTCCGTGCCGAGCCGGGCCCGGACCGGCCCGGAGAGGCCCCGGGGGAGCAGGCTCTGCGCCGGTACGACGAGCCCGGCGGCCCGCAGCGCGTCGAGCAGGGCGCGCGCCTCGCCGGCCGGCACCCGGGCGGCGGTGGCCGCGACCAGCACCGCCCGCTCGCTGCGGGTGCCGTCGAGCAGGTCGAGCAGGTGCACGGTGGCCGGGGTGGTCACCTCCAGCAGCACCGCCGGGCCGGGCTCCACGCCGAGCTGGAGCGTGTGCCGGTCCCGCCAGAGGCGGGTCAGACCGGGCAGCAGGGTCGGGCGGGTGATCGGATTCGGTTCGGTCACGCCACGAACAGTGACCGCATCCACGCGCTCCGTCGCTCGTTGTCCACAGGTGCGGCGCGCCGTGGCCAGCGTTGTCCACAAGACATTGCCGTTTTTCCACAACTGGCCGGTAACCGTGTCGGATAGGCGACGGGGGAGGGGCGGCCCGACGGCCGCCCCTCCCCCGTGCGACCCGGACGGGTCAGACCTTGGCCTTGCCCAGGATGCGGTTCACTGTTGTGCCGCACACCGGGCACTTGCCCTTGGCCATGTTCATGCCGGTCTTCGAGACCTCCACGTGCCCCTCGAAGTCCCGCTTCTCCTTGCACTTCACGCAGTAACCGTTGTAGGTCTGGGCCTGGTCGGCCACGGTAGCCTCCTCGTCTCGTCCGCCGGAGGTGCCCGGCGGGTCTCCCTGCGGCGGGGCCACCTGTGGCTCCGGCGCCGGGGGTTCTCCGCGGTCAGTCACCTGACCGCTGGTTGGCGGACCCTACCCAGGTCTGGGCAGTTCCATGTCAGCTGCACGCCGACTCTGTGAGCAAGTCGACGGCAAGAGTGTGCACGCCGGGTAACGTCTGATAAGTCAGTTTCGCGGGGACACGCCGGTTAAATACGCTCAGATCCCCTTCGCGTGGCCCCACCGCCGACGACCCGTGGTAGATCACCTAACGTGGTGGACGGCCGCCAGGTGATGGTCAACTTTGCCCGCAAAGAATTTTTTCAGGACTCCTGACAATCAACCGCCATTTTCCGGGCGCGTGTCGTCGTGTTGACTCTTGCGGAGTCCTGGTCAGTACGCATTAGCTTTCCCTCGTGACAGTCAACCGAGGCTGCGCGGGTCGGTAATGGCCGGGACGCGGAAGCCCGTCGTCGAGGTGCGGCGCAGCCAGCGTCGGCGGCGCACGGTGTCCGCGTACCGGGACGGGGAGCGCGTCGTCGTGCTCATCCCGGACCAGTTCTCCCGGGCCGAGGAGAGCGAGTGGGTCGACCGGATGCTGGCCCGGCTCGCCGCCCGCGAGGGCCGGCTGGCCCGCTCGGACGCCGAACTGCTCGCCCGCGCCACCCGCCTGATCGGGCTCTACCTGCCGGAGCACATGTCGGCCGCCGCGCCGGCGAGCGTGCGGTGGGTGACCAACCAGAACGGCCGATGGGGCTCCTGCACCCCCGCCGACCGCACCATCCGGATCTCCCACCGCATCCAGGACATGCCCGACTGGGTGATCGACTACGTGCTTCTGCACGAGTTGGCGCACCTGATCGTGCCGAGCCACAACGCCGAGTTCTGGTCGCTGGTCGCCCGCTATCCGCGCTCCGAGCGCGCCCGCGGCTACCTGGAGGGCGTAGCCGCCACCGCCGCCGTCCCCTGACCCGCCCCCACCGCCTTTCGTGGTCGATCATGAAGTTGGCGGCACCAGTCGGTCCGATTTGTCGCGGCCAACTTCATGATCGACGCTGCCGGTCGGGGGGTGGGCGGCGGGGCGCTGGGTGGGGTGGGGTGGACGCTAGGGTCGGCGGATGGTGCGACGTGTGGTGGTGGCGTTGCTCGGCCCGGTGAGCTGGTCGCCGCCGGGGATCGAGCCGGCGCGGTGGCGGACCGCCCTGGCCGAGGACGTGGTGGACCTGCTGGCCACGCTCAACGAGGTGGAGACCGCGGTGGCGGTGACCCCGGAGGACCGCTGGCTGGCCGACGCCGTGGTGTGGCCCGGCACCCCGGTGTACGAGGTGCCCGAACCGACGCCGAACGCGGTGTTCGCGGCCCTCACCGGCCACCACGACCGACCGGCCTTCGACCAGGTGGCCGTGGTGGCCGCCGACGCCCCGGACGTGCCCGGCCTGACGCTGGGCAAGCTGCTGCGGCCGCTCTCCTCCCGGCCGGTGGCGGTGGCCCCGGTGGACGGGGGTGGGCCGGGGCTGCTGGGGGTGGCGGCGCGGCTGCCCGTACCGGCGTGGTTGCCGGCGGTGCACCTCGACACGACCGCCCCGGCCGAGGTGCGGCGGGCGGCCCCGAGCCCGGGGGAGGTGGCGGTCGGTGCCGGTTGGCGCCGGCTGCGCGGACCGGCGGACCTGGCCGCGCTCGACCCGGCCGTCGAGGGCTGGGAGGCCACCCGCGCCCTGTTGTCCGCCCGCCCGGCCTGACCCACCGCCTGTGCCGTCCCGCCCGCCGAAAACGTCGATCTTGGACTTGTGGCACCTAACAAAAGGCGCCACCCGGGCATCTTGGGCGCCAAAACTCCAAGATCGATAGGCCGGGGCCGGGGCCGGGGCCGGGGCGGGCTGGGCTGGGCGGCGGGGTGGGGACGCGGACGGGGCCCGCACGGTGATCCGTGCGGGCCCCGTCGCGTACGTGTCAGTGCTTGTCGTCGTCCTCGCCGGGGGGCTTCTCCTCGGGCGCGCCCGGCGCGGTGAAGTCGAAGTTTGCCAGCTCGTCGTCGAGATCGGTGCTCGTCCTGGCGAACGCCTCCGGGGCGGCGAAGTCGTCGTCCGAGGGAAGCAGGTCGGGGTGGCCCCAGACCGCGTCCCGGCCGGCGATGCCGCGGTGCTCGGTCAGCGCCGCCCAGAGCACCGTCGCCTCGCGCAGCCGGCGCGGCCGCAGTTCGAGGCCGACCAGCGCGGCGAACGTCTGCTCGGCCGGGCCACCGGCGGCGCGGCGGCGGCGGAACGCTTCGCCGAGGCGTACGACGTTGGGCAGGCGGTCACCGGCGGCGCTGTCCACGACGTGGCACACCCAACCCTCGACCAGGGCGAGCACGGTCTCCAGCCGGGCCAGCGACGCCTTCTGCGCCGGGGTGTCCTCCGGAGTGAAGATGCCCTCCAGCGCGATCGCCTGCATCGACTCCGGGTCGGTCGGGTCGACCCGGCCCATCGCCTCCTCGATCGCCTCCCGGTTGACCCGGATGCCGGCGGCGTAGTTCTCCACCGCCGTCAGCACGTGCCCGCGCAGCCACGGCACGTGCTGGAAGAGGCGCTGGTGGGCGGCCTCGCGCAGGGCCACGTAGAGGCGTACCTCGTCCTCGGGCAGCTCCAGGCCCTCGCCGTACGCCTTGATGTTGGCCGGGACGAGCGCGGCGGTGCCGGCGGGGCCCAGCGGCAGGCCGATGTCACCGGCGGAGAGCACCTCGGCGGCGAGCGAGCCGAGCGCCTGGCCGAGCTGACCGCCGAAGAGGGCGCCGCCGAGCGTGGCGACCATCGACTGCATCGGGCCGAGCTGCGCCCGCGCCTCCGGCGGCACCAGGTCGCCCATCGCGCCGACCATCCGGCTGGCCACCGGGTCGCAGAGCTTGCGCCACACGTCGAGCGTCTTGAAGATCCACTCGTTGCGGTTCCAGGCGACCGAGGTGCGGATGCCGGAGGGCCACGAGGTCGCCGGTTCCAGCCAGAGGTCGGCGATCCGCAGCGCCTCCTCCACCGCGTTGCGCTCGAACGGCGAGACCGCCGGGTCGCCGGCGGCGGCGAGCTGGCTGGCGGCCACCTGCCGGGCCAGGTCCCAGTTGACCGGCCCGCTGCCCGGCGCGGACAGCAGGTGCTGCAACTGCGACATGAACTGCTGCATCTGCGCGGGATCGTTGGGGTCTGGTGGTTGACCACCCGGGAGCGCGAAACCGAACGGAATATCAGGCACGACGTCTACGGTACGCGGGCCGCGCCGCAGGTCGTGCCCGTCGGCGTTGCGCTGAGGGCGAAGTCCACCGGTCACCGCGCCGGACGGCGCGGGACGGATCGGTACGCTCTGGCGCATGAGACGTCGCGGCGTGACCGTCCTGCTCGGTGCCCTGCTCACCGCCCTGCTCAGCGTCGGCGTGCTGAGCGTCCCCCTGCCGTACGTGGTGCTCGGCCCCGGTCCGACGGTCAACACGCTCGGCAGTGAGAACGGCAAGGAGATCATCCAGGTCAGCGGCCGCGCGACGTCGACCTCCGCCGGCCAGCTCCGGCTCACCACGGTCGGCGTGCAGCCCACCGTGCGGCTCCGGTCGGCGCTGGCCGGCTGGTTCTCCTCGGACGAGGCGGTGGTGCCGCGCGAGCTGGTCTACCCGCCGGGCGAGTCGCAGGAGGAGGTCGAGAAGCGCAACGCGGAGGACTTCCAGAACTCCCAGACCAGCGCCGAGACGGCGGCCCTGCGGGAGCTGGGCTACCCGATCAAGGTGCTGGTCAAGGCGGTCACCCCGGGCGGGCCGTCGGTCGACGTGCTCCGGCCGGACGACGTGCTGACCTCGGTCGACGGCGCGCCGGTGACCAGCGCGGCCAAGCTCACCGAGCTGATCCGGGCCAAGCCGGCCGGCACCGCGCTGACGATCGGCTACACCCGGGACGGCGCCCCGGGGACGGCCAGGGTGACCAGTCGCGAGCAGGACGGCCGCCCGCGCATCGGGGTGGAGATCGACCAGCAGCAGCCGCACCCGTTCACCCTCAAGATCGACCTCGGGGACATCGGCGGCCCGAGCGCCGGGCTGATGTTCACCCTGGGCATCATCGACAAGCTGGAGCCGGCCGACCTGACCGGCGGCCAGGTCATCGCGGGCACCGGCACCATCGACGACGAGGGCCGGGTCGGCCCGATCGGTGGCATCGCCCAGAAGCTGGTCGGCGCCAAGGACGCCGGCGCGAAGGTCTTCCTGGTGCCCGCCGACAACTGCGCCGAGGCGGTCCGCAACCCGCAGCCCGACCTGCCGCTGCTGAAGGTGGCGACGGTGGACGACGCGCTGACGGCACTGGAGAAACTGCGCGCCGGGGGTCAGCCGACCCGCTGCTGAACCGGGCCGCCGACGGCCCCGGGCGATCGTGACGTGACCTTGACCCGACGTGTACAGGAACACCCCGTACTCTGGGGTGCCTGGTCGGAGCCGATCACATCGAGCGTGCGGAGCCAACAGTGGTCATGCGTAGCAGTCCCCTGCCGAGGATGAGCCGGCGCGGACGCGTCACCATCGGGGTCCTGGTCGGGGTGTTCGTGCTGTTCACCCTGCTCGGTTGGGGGGTCAACGCCTGGACCGACTGGCTGTGGTTCGACGAGGTCCGCTACACCCAGGTCTTCACCGGCGTGCTCGCCACCCGGCTGCTGTTGTTCCTGGTGGTCGGCGTCGGCATGGCGCTGATCGTCGCCGGCAACCTCTGGTTGGCCTACCGGCTGCGGCCCCGGATGCGCCCGCACTCGGCCGAGCAGGCCACGCTGGAGCGCTACCGGATGCTGCTGAGCCCTCGGCTGGGCACCTGGATCGCGCTGGCCTCCGCCGTGATCGGGCTCTTCGCCGGGCTCTCCGCGCAGAGCCGGTGGACCCAGTGGCTGCTGTTCCGCAACGGTGGCGACTTCGGCGTGAAGGACCCGGAGTTCGGCGTCGACGTCGGCTTCTACGTCTTCCAGCTCCCGTTCTGGCGCTACCTGCTCGGCGTCGGCTTCACCGCGGTGGTGCTGGCCCTGCTCGGCGCGCTGGCCGTGCACTACGTGTTCGGCGGGGTGCGCCTGCAGGGTGTCGGCGACCGGATGACCAACGCCGCCCGCGCCCACCTCAGCTCGCTGGTCGCCGTCTTCGTCCTGCTCAAGGCCGTCGCGTACGTGCTGGACCGGCGCGCGATGCTGCTGGAGTACAACGAGGGCGCGAAGCTCTACGGCGCCGGCTACGCCGACGTGAACGCGTTGCTGCCGGCGAAGGAGATCCTCGCCTGGATCTCCGTCCTGGTGGCCGTCGCGATCATCGTGTTCTCCAACGCGGTGATGCGGAACCTGGTCTGGCCGGGCATCTCGCTGGCCCTGCTCGGGGTCTCCGCGGTGGCGATCGGCGGCATCTACCCGTGGGCGGTGCAGACGTTCGAGGTGAAGCCGAGCGCCCGTGACAAGGAGGCGCCGTACATCGAACGCAGCATCAAGGCGACCCGGTCCGCGTTCGGTCTCGAGGTCACGAAGACGACGCCGTACGCGGCGAGCAACCTCGTGCCACCCGCCAGCCTGGCCACCGACACCTCGGTCGTGCCGAACGTCCGGCTGCTCGACCCGCAGCTGGTCTCCGAGACCTACACCCAGCTCCAGCAGGTCCGCGGCTTCTACGACTTCGGCTCGAAGCTGGACATCGACCGCTACGCGGTGAAGGACAAGACCTCCGACTACGTGGTCGGCGTCCGTGAGATCAACTACGGCGAGCTGACCGACCAGCAGAACAACTGGATCAACCGGCACACCGTCTACACCCACGGGTACGGCCTGGTGGCCGCCCCGGCGAACCAGGTGGTCTGCGGCGGCCAGCCGTACTTCGTCTCCGGCTTCCTCGGGGAGAAGGCGCAGGAGGCGTGTTCCTCGCCGACCGAGGAGATCCCGGCCCAGCAGCCGCGGATCTACTACGGCGAGCGGATGGAGGGCGACGACTACGCGATCGTCGGGCAGACCGGTGACCGCAACGTCGAGTTCGACCGGCCCACCTCCACCGGTGGCGAGCAGTACTACACCTACACCGGCGAGGGCGGCGTCAAGATCGGCTCGTTCCCCCGGCGGCTGCTCTACGCGATCAAGGAGCAGGAGTCGAACTTCCTGCTCTCCGAGGCGGTCAACGAGAACTCGAAGCTGCTCTACGTGCGCAACCCGCGCGACCGGGTGGAGAAGGTCGCGCCGTTCCTCACCCTCGACGGCGACCCGTACCCGGCGGTGGTGAACGGTCGCGTCCTGTGGATCGTCGACGGCTACACCACGGCGGCGACCTACCCGTACGCCGAGCGGGTCAACCTCCAGGCGGAGACCGCCGACGAGCTGACCGGCCGGGGCACGTTCCAGCTCGCCCGGGAGAACGTCAACTACATCCGCAACTCGGTGAAGGCGACGGTCGACGCGTACGACGGCACGGTCAAGCTCTACTCGTACGACGACACCGACCCGGTGCTGAAGGCGTGGAACAAGGCGTTCGGCGGTGACCTCGTGCTGCCCAAGGGTGACATCCCGCCGGAGCTGGCCGAGCACTTCCGCTACCCGGCCGACCTGTTCAAGGTGCAGCGCAACCTGCTCACCAAGTTCCACGTCACCGACCCCGGCGACTTCTACTCCGGCCAGGACTTCTGGCAGGTGCCGAACGTGCCGGACGCGCCGGACAGCGGGCAGAAGCAGCCGCCCTACTACCTGTTCACCCAGTTCCCCGGGCAGGACGGGCCCCGCTTCCAGTTGACCTCCGCGGTCACGCCGAACGGGCGGCAGAACCTCGCCGCGCTGGTCTCCGGCTCGTACGTCGACGGCAAGCCCCAGCTGGAGGTGCTGGAGTTGCCGGACCAGACCCGGGTCTCCGGGCCGACCCAGGTGCATCAGCAGATGACCAACAACGGCGACATCCGCCAGCAGCTCAACCTGCTCTCCTCCAACCAGGCCCAGGTGCAGTACGGCAACCTGCTGTCGCTGCCGTTCGCCGACGGGATGCTCTACGTCGAGCCGGTCTATGTGAAGAGCAGCAGCCAGGACGCGTACCCGCTGTTGCAGAAGGTGCTGCTCTCCTACGGCGACGGCGGCTCGTACGTGGTGCTCGCCAACAACCTCAGCGACGGCATCAAACAGCTCGTCGAACAGGGCAAACGCGCCCAGAACGGCACCCCGCCGCCGCCGAGCGACGACGAGAACACGCCGCCGCCGACCGGGGGCACGAACACCCCGCCGCCGCTCACCGGTGAGCTGGCCCAGGCCGCCGGCCAGGTGCAGGCCGCGATCGCCGAGGTCAAGGCCGCGCAGACGTCCGGCGACTTCGAGCGGTACGGGCGGGCGCTCAAGGCGCTCGACGAGGCGATGGCCGCCTTCCAGCAGGCCCAGGCGGCGGCCAACGGGTCGGCCGGCCCGGCGCCCTCGGGCAGCGCCTCGCCGTCGGCGCCAGCCTCACCCTCACCCTCACCGAACGGCTGACGCCGAGCGACACCACGAGCCCGTGCTCCGGGACCCGCAGCGGTCACCGGAGCACGGGCTCGTGTCGTGTACCGGACTTCCCGGCCGCAACCCGGCACCCCGCTCCACCGTCAACAGAGCAGGTGGACGTGAGGGGAGGCGGGAGGGCAGATGCGTGACGCGAACAGCTTCGACGACTTCTACCGCAGCACGTCGGGGCGGGCGCTCCGGTACGGCCACGCGGTGGCCGACGACCCCGCCGAGGCCCAGGACCTGGTGCAGGAGGCGTACGCCCGGGCCTGGCGGCAGTGGGCGAAGCTCGCCGGCCATCCCGCGCCGGAGGCGTGGCTGCGGCTGGTGATCAGCCGGCTCGCGACCGACCGGTTCCGGCGGCTGCGCGGTTGGCGACTGGCGGTCAGCCGCACCGGCCCGCCCGACGACGTCGGACCACCGGGCGAGGACACCGTCCTGCTGGTGGCGGCGCTGCGGCGGCTGCCCGCCCGGCACCGGCAGGCGCTCGCCCTGCACTACCTGTTCGACCTGCCGGTGGAGGAGATCGCCCGGGAGGCGGGCGTCCCCGCCGGCACCGTGAAGTCCTGGCTGTCCCGCGGACGGGCCCGGCTGGCCGAGTTGCTGCCCGATGTCGCCGCCGAGGAGCTGGAGGTCAACGATGTCGCGTGAACTGCACCGCTACTACCACGCCCTGGCCGACGACACCGACGAGCGGGTGCTGCCGTCGCCGGACCGGCTGCGTCACGGCGCGGACCGTCGGGCCCGGCACCGGGCCGCGCTCGCGTCGCTGGCGGTCGCCGGTCTGGTCGCCGCCACGGTGGCCGGCAGCCAACTGGTACTCGCCGCCGGGCCGGAACCGGTCGCGCCGCCGCCCGCGGGTACGCCGGCGCCCACCCCGCCGCCCACCACCGCCGGGTTGGCCGAGAAGCCCTCGCCCGCCCCGTCCACACCCTCCGGCACCCGTACCCCGGGGGGCCGGAGCCCGGCCGCGCCGTCGAGTGCCGGACGTCCGACGGCGGGGGCTCCGACCGCGATCCCGGACCGGGCGTTCTTCGCCCTGCCCGCCGCCAATGACGCCGGTACGGGCAACCAGTTCGGCCCGGGAGCGGTGCTGCCGGTGCTCTGCGGATCGCGCCCCGGCACCGAGTCGATCGTCGCGTCGCGGGCCCGGACGCTGCCGTACCGGCGGGCCGGCGCGCCGGCCGACGCGGTGCCCTCCGGCAGCTACCGGCACAGCATCACGATCTACCGGGCCGGGCGCGCCGGCGAGGCGCTGGCCGAGCTGCGGGTGGCCGTCCGGGCCTGCCCCGCGCAGCCGGTCCCCGAGGCACCGTCGACGATCGTGCGTCAGCGCCTGCTGCCCGACTCCGGGTACGGCGACGAGTCGGTGCTGTTCGAGACGCGCAGGCCCTACCTGGACGCCAACGGCGAGCCGAGCGGCGGTGACGAGGTGCACCTGGTGCGCGCGGTGCGATCCGGTGACGTGGTGACGGTGCTGTGGGAGCAGGGCTGGGAGAGCACC
Organism: Micromonospora sediminicola; assembly: GCF_900089585.1. Classification (NCBI taxonomy): domain Bacteria; kingdom Bacillati; phylum Actinomycetota; class Actinomycetes; order Micromonosporales; family Micromonosporaceae; genus Micromonospora; species Micromonospora sediminicola. The sequence continues at coordinate 1,469,666 of NZ_FLRH01000003.1, forward strand.
TCGACCGAGCGCGCCCAGTTCGACGCGGACAGCCGGCGGGCGGTCGACGCGCTCCGGCGGTGGCTGGACTGAGCACCCGTTTTGCGCCTCCCCGGGTCGGTGCGCTACGGTTGTCGAGCCGACGCGGGGTGGAGCAGCTCGGTAGCTCGCTGGGCTCATAACCCAGAGGTCGCAGGTTCAAATCCTGTCCCCGCTACTCGTGACGAAGGGCCCCGGAATCCGTTCCGGGGCCCTTCGCCGTTCCCCCCGTCGGGCCTCTTCGGCGGGATCGGGGACCCGGCTGATCTCCACGATTCCAGTGCGATAAGCTGTACGAGCCGACGCGGGGTGGAGCAGCTCGGTAGCTCGCTGGGCTCATAACCCAGAGGTCGCAGGTTCAAATCCTGTCCCCGCTACTCGTGACGAAGGGCCCCGGAGTTCGCTCCGGGGCCCTTCGCCGTTTCCGGATTCCTCCGCCGCGTCCGGCGTGCCCCGGTTGCGCACCTCGGCAAGGATGGGGGCATGGCTGGATGGAACAGATGGTGGGGCCGCCTGGGCGCGGTCCTCGGAACGGTCGCGCTCTCGGTCTTCGTACCGGTCGCGGCCTGGGCGTCGACCGGCACCGGTGAACTCGTGGTGGAGGCCGCACGACGGCGGTCCCGGGGCGGCTTCGGCTTCCTCGGCCTGCTCTGCTGCCTCGTGGTGGTCGGCGGGATCGTGCTGCTGGTGGTGCTGTTGACGCGGAACCGGCGGAACCGCCCGCCGCGCTGACGACCACCCGGGGCTCCGCCCGCCGCGCCCACGCGTGGCGGGCGGCGGTCACTCGGCCAGGGCGGCGTTCGCCCGGGCCATGAACCGGGAGGTCGCGGATCGGGCGCCGGCCCGCTTGCCCCGGATGCTCTCGGCCGCCTCGATGAGCAACGTCCGCACCTTGGCGTGCCCCTTCGGCGGCGGCGCGGGCGCCGGGCCGGCCAGCTCGTCCAGCTCCACGCCCAGGCTCGTCACCCGCTTCTCGGCCCGGTCGGTCACGCCCGCGGCCACGTACGTGCGGACCTGGGTGCTGGGGTTCACTCCCCGCTCCACGCCGAGGATCCGGCCGGCCGCCACGTTGCTGGTGAGGAAGTTGAGCACGTCCACCACCACACCCGGGTGCCGGGTGCCGCGGAAACCGGCCCAGTACATCGACGCCCGGGGCCACTGCGCGGCCGGCGTGCCGGGGAAGGCGACCGCGCCCAGCTCGTCCTCGGTGAGGCGTTGCAACTCCGGCAGCTGGTGGGACCAGGCGAAGGAGGCCGCGGTGTGGCCGGTGACCACGAGCTGGCGGTTCAGTTCGCCGGTGTCCGCCTGCTCCACGAGCGCGGCGCTCGGGGTGACCCGGTCGAAGCGGGCGACCTCCCAGAACTCGAACCAGGAGAGCAGCTCCGCCGAGCTGAAGCCGAGCTGCCGCCCCTGGTACAGCTCGCTGCCCTGGCCGCGCAGCCAGAGCCAGAGCGCCCGGTAGTCGCCGGAGGCGTCCATGGAGCCGGCCACCCGGTTACCGGACGACCGGGTGACCCGGGCGGCCCAGCGGGCGTACTCCTTCCAGGACATGCCGGTGCGCGGCTCGGGCTGGTCCAGCGAGCGCAGCAGGTCGCGGTTGTAGACCAGCGCCGCGTTGGTCTGGGCGGCGGGCACCGCCACGGTCCGCTCGTCCACCCGGCCGTAGCGGGCCAACTGCTCCGGCAGGTCGCGCAGGTCGAGCCGGCCGTCGTCGGCGTACGCGGTGAGGTCGAGCAGGATGTCGCGGCGGGTGTACTCGGTGAGCAGCGTGTCGTCGATCTGGAACAGGTCCGGCACGTTGCCGCCGGTGCCCTGGGTGGCGAGCCGGTCGTAGTAGCCGGCCAGCCCCTGCCAGGTGATCCGGAAGCTGACCCGGGGGTTCTGCTGGGTGTAGAGGCGCAGCGCCTGCTCGGTGGCCTGGGCCCGGCGGCTGCCGCCCCACCAGAACACCGACAGCTCGATCGGGCCGTCCTCGGCGGCCGCCTCCTCCTCCGGGGCGCAGCCGGCCAGTCCGGCGGCGAGCAGCGGCAGCCCGGTGAGCGCGCCGAGGAACCGTCGCCGGTCGAGGCCGGGACGGGGGACGGACCGTTCAGCGCGCACGGTTCTCTCCGAAACTGGGGTGGACGGATCATTCCACCGGCCCCGGGCCGGGGTGTCAACGCCGGGCGGGACGGCCGGTGGGCGCGCCGGGCGGGCGGTCGCGCCCATGGTGTACTAGCGCCGTGGAACTTCTGCACTCGGGCAAGGTCCGGGACGTCTACGCCGACGGCGCGGACCTGATCCTGGTCGCCTCCGACCGCATCTCCATCTACGACGTGGCGCTGCCGACCCCGGTGCCGGACAAGGGCAGACTGCTCACCGCGCTCTCGCTGTGGTGGTTCGAGCAGTTGTCGGACCTGGTGCCGAACCACGTCATCTCCGCCACCGACGTGCCGGCGGAGTTCGCCGGCCGGGCGATCCGGTGCCGCCGGCTGGAGATGGTGCCGGTCGAGTGCGTGGCCCGGGGCTTCCTGACCGGCGGTGGCTTCGCCGAGTACCAGCGCACCGGCTCGGTCTCCGGCGTGGCGCTGCCCCGAGGGCTGGTGGAGGCGTCGATCCTGCCCGAGCCGATCTTCACCCCGTCGACCAAGGCGCCCAAGGGTGAGCACGACGAGCCGATCACCTACGACCAGGTGGTCGACAAGGTGGGGCCGGAGACCGCCGAGCGGCTGCGGCAGATCACCCTGGACGTCTACCGGCGGGGTGCCGAGATCGCCGCGGACCGGGGCATCCTGATCGCCGACACCAAGCTGGAGCTGGGCTGGGCGCCGGACGGCACGCTGATGCTCGCCGACGAGCTGCTCACCTCCGACTCGTCCCGGTTCTGGCCGGCCGAGTCCTACCAGCCGGGCCGGGCGCAGTTCTCCTTCGACAAGCAGTACGTGCGGGACTGGGCCACCGGCAGCGGCTGGGACAAGCAGCCGCCGGCGCCGGAGGTGCCGGCGGAGGTCGTCGAGGCGACCCGGGCCCGCTACGTCGAGGTGTACGAGAAGCTCACCGGAAACCGTTGGGACTGACATGACGACGCGGCTTGTCCAGATCAACTTCAAGGCCCGCGACGAGGTCGCGCTGGGCGCGTTCTGGGCGAGGGTCCTTGGCTGGAAGACCTCCAGCGAGGCGCCCGGGGTGATCAACCTCGAACCGCCGGGCGTCCCGTATCCCGATCCCTCCGCCCTCTTCATCGACCTCGTGGTCTCCGCGGAACCCAAGACGGCGAAGAACCGGGTGCACGTCGACCTCGCCACCACCTCGCCGGAGCACCAGGCGGAGCTGGTCGCGCGGCTGACGGGCCTCGGCGCGACAGCCGTCGACATCGGCCAGGGTGACGTCCCGTGGACGGTCATGGCCGACCCGGAGGGCAACGAGTTCTGCGTGCTGGAGCCGCGCGAGGTCTACCGGGACACCGGGCCGATCGCCGCGGTGGTGGTCGACTGCGCGGACCCGCGGGAGATGGCGCGGTTCTGGGGCGAGGCGACGGACTGGACCCGGCACGAGGTCACCGACCGGTACGCGTCACTGCGTTCCGCCGCCGGCGTCGGCCCCTACCTGGAGTTCGTCCGCAGCACCGACGCGAAGCCCGGGTGGAACCGCGTCCACCTCGACGTCCGCCCCTATGCCGGGGACGACCTGGCGGCCGAGGTGGCCCGGTTGCGCACGCTCGGCGCCACCGCCATCGACCTGGGCGACCCCGAGATGCACTGGCGGGTCATGGCCGACCCCGAGGGCAACGAGTTCTGCGTCCTCACCCCGAGCTGAGCCCTGCCCCCGCCCCGCCGCTCACGATCTTGCACTTTCGGCCCGTGATCCGTCCGGAACGCCCCGGATGTCGGGGCAGCAAGTGCAAGATCGCGAAGGTCGGGGGAGGGGTCAGTCTTCCCAGTTCAGGGTGCATTGGACGGCCTTGTGCCACTGGTGCAGCTCGCGGTCGCGGTGCGTCGGGTCCATGGCCGGCTCCCACTGGGCGTCGGAGCGCCACTTGTCCCGCAGCGTGGGCAGGTCGGGCCAGAAGCCGACCGCCAGGCCGGCGGCGTACGCGGCGCCGAGGCAGGTCGTCTCGGTGATCCGGGACCGCACCACCGGCACGTCGAGCACGTCGGCGAGGAACTGCATGAGCAGCGCGTTGCCGGTCATCCCGCCGTCCACCCGCAGCCGGCGCAGCGCCACGTCGGAGTCGGCGTTCATCGCGTCGACCACCTCGCGGGTCTGGAAGGCGGACGCCTCCAGCACCGCGCGGGCCAGGTGCCCCTTGGTGATGTAGCCGGTCAGGCCGGCGATCACGCCCCGGGCGTCGCTGCGCCAGTGCGGGGCGAACAGGCCGGAGAACGCCGGCACCACGTAGCAGCCGCCGTTGTCGTCGACGGTGCGGGCCAGCTCCTCGACCTGTGGGGCGGTGGAGATCAGGCCGAGGTTGTCGCGCAGCCACTGCACCAGCGAGCCGGTGACCGCGATCGCGCCCTCCAGCGCGTACACGGCCGGCTGACCCTCGATCCGGTAGGCCACGGTGGTGAGCAGGCCGTGCCGCGACGGCACCGGGCTGGCGCCGGTGTTGAGCAGCAGGAAACTGCCGGTGCCGTAGGTGCACTTGGCCTCGCCGGGCTGGAAGCAGGTCTGTCCGAACAGCGCGGCCTGCTGGTCGCCGAGCGCGCTGGCCACCGGCACCCCGGCGAGGACTCCGTCGGCGGTGCCGTAGACCTCGGCCGAGCAGCGGATCTCGGGCAGCATCGCGGCCGGGATGCGGAGCGCGTCGAGCAGCTCCGGGGCCCAGTCGAGGGTCTCCAGGTCCATCAGCAGGGTGCGGCTGGCGTTGGTGACGTCGGTGACGTGCCGCCCGGTCAGCTTCCAGATGATCCAGCTGTCCATCGTGCCGAACAGCACCTCGCCCCGCTCGGCCCGCTCGCGCAGCCCGTCGACGTGGTCCAGCAGCCACCGCAGCTTCGGGCCGGCGAAGTAGGTCGCCAGGGTCAGCCCGGTGCGGGCGCGCAGTCGCTCCTCGTCGTACGCCTCGGCCAGCTCGCGCAGCAGCGGGCCGGTGCGGGTGTCCTGCCAGACGATCGCGTTGGCCACCGGCCGACCGGTGGCCCGGTCCCAGACCACTGTGGTCTCGCGCTGGTTGGTGATGCCCACCGCGGCCAGCTGCTCCGGACCGATGTCGGCGCTCGCCAGCGCCTCGCGCACCACGTGCTCGACGCATGCCCAGATCTCGTCCGCGTCGTGCTCGACCCAGCCGGGCCGCGGGAAGATCTGCCGGTGTTCGCGTTGGGCCACCGCGACGATCTCGCCGTCGGCGTCGAAGACGATGCACCGCGAGGAGGTGGTGCCCTGGTCGATGGCGGCGACGAACTCTCCGGTCACCGCAGCACCGTACCCGCCGGGAGCGTCCACCGTCTCCCCTCGATCGACCCGTACGATCACCAGACGTGCGTGACATTGCCGTGTTCAGCGGGACCGCCCACCCGGACCTCGCCGCCGAGATCTGTGCCCACCTCGACGTTCCGCTGCACCCGGTGCGGGTGTCCCGGTTCGCCAACGACTGCCTCGAGGTGCAGTTGCAGGCCAACTGCCGGGAGCGCGACGTCTTCCTCATCCAGCCACTGGTGCCGCCGGTGCAGGAGCACCTGGTCGAGCTGCTGCTCATGATCGACGCCGCCCGGGGCGCGTCGGCCGGCCGGATCACCGTGGTGCTGCCGCACTACGCGTACGCCCGGTCGGACAAGAAGGACGCCCCGCGCATCTCCATCGGCGGGCGGCTCGTGGCCGACCTGCTCACCTCGGCCGGGGCGCACCGGGTGCTGGCCATGACGCTGCACTCGCCCCAGGTGCACGGTTTCTTCAGCGTCCCGGTGGACCACCTGCACGCGCTGCGCGAGCTGGCCGCCCACTTCAAGGGGTACGACCTGAGCAACGCGGTGGTCGTCTCGCCCGACCTCGGCAACGCCAAGGAGGCCGCCGCGTTCGCCCGGATGCTGGGCACCCCGGTCGCGGCCGGCGCCAAGCAGCGCTTCAGCGACGACCGGGTGCAGATCAGCACGATCATCGGTGACGTGGCGGACCGGGACGTGATCGTGCTCGACGACGAGATCGCCAAGGGCAGCACGGTGATCGAGTTGATCTCGCACCTGCGCGAGCGGCAGGTCCGGTCGATCCGGCTGGCCTGCACGCACGGTCTGTTCTCCAGCGGGGCGCTGGAGCGGCTGAGCGCCCAGGACGGTGTGCTGGAGATCGTCTGCACCAACACGGTGCCGATCCCCGTGGAGAAGCGGGTGCCGAAGCTGGAGGTGCTCTCCGTGGCGCCGGCCCTGGCCGAGGCGATGCGTCGGATCCACAACGGCGAGTCGGTGAGCGCCCTCTTCGGCTGAGCGGGCGGCCCGGTGGCCGGTCAGCCGTCCAGCGGATGGTCGGCGGGCCGCCGGGCGCCCAGGGCCGCGGTGATCCGGACGACGGTGCCGGCGTCGCCGGTCTCCACCTCCATCGAGTCACTCAGCTCCCGGGCCAGCCAGAGCCCCCAACCGCCGGCGGTGTCCGGCGCCGGCCGGTCGCGGTCGCGCAAGCGTCGCTCGCTGATCCCCTGGCCGTGGTCGGCCACCTCGCAGACCAGGTCGCCGCCCCGGCGCCAGAGCCGCAGCCGGCCCTGCCCGCCGCCGTGCCGAACCGCGTTGGTGATCAGCTCGTTGACCGCCAGCACGAAGTCGTCGAGTCGCTGGCCGGCCAGCCCCGTCGCGTGCGCGCAGGAGGTGACCGAGTGCCGAAGCTCGGTCACCTGGGCCTGGTCGAAGGCCTCGGCGATGAGGAGGGAAGGTTCGATGGGCACAACCGTACGCTGTGCGGGGGATTCTCCGTCCGTCATGACCCCGTCCCAGCGCTGCTTCTCGACGACTTTCGCGGCATTTCCACCGTACGTCAGGGTTTATCGGCCCGCACCAGGCGGCCCGCCGGTGACGGGCTGTGGCATGGTGACGCCCATGCCGTCGTCCTCCGGCCTGGAAGGCCCGTTCTGGCGGTCCATCGCGGTGTTCCGCTTCGCCTCGCTGGCGTACGTCGGCCTGCTCGTGCTGCGCGACGCCACCCGGTACGCGCACCCGGTCGCCGCGGGCGCCGTCCTGCTGGCGATGCTGGCCTGGACCGGTGTCACGGCGGCCGGCTACGGACGCCCGGGCGGACGGCGCTGGCCGCTGCTCCTGGCCGACCTCGGCGTGGTGCTCGCGATCATCCTGGCCACGCCCTGGGTGGTGGGCCGCGCGGCGCTCGCCGCCGGCGTGCCCACGCTGACCGTCGCCTGGCTGGCCGGGCCGGTGCTGGCCTGGGCGGTCTCCGGCGGTCGGCGGCGCGGCGCGGTGGCCGCGCTGGTGCTCGGCGGCGCCGACCTGGCCACTCGGGACCGGATCAGCCCGTCCGCGCTGACCGGCGCGATCCTGATGCTGCTGGCCGGCGTCGTGGTCGGGCACGTGGCCCGGCTGGCCGTCGAGGCGGAGGCCCGGTTGCAGCGGGCGGTGGAGCTGGAGGCGGCGACCCGCGAGCGGGAACGGCTGGCCCGGGACATTCACGACTCGGTGCTCCAGGTGCTCGCGCTGGTCCGGCGGCGCGGCGCGGACCTGGACGGCGAGGCGGCGGAGCTGGCCCGGCTGGCCGGTGAGCAGGAGGCCGCGTTGCGGGCGCTGATCGGCCGGGCGGGCGTCGCGCCGGACCGGGACACCGACGAGCGGGACCTGCGGGACCTGCTCGACCGGTACGCCTCGGCCACGGTCCAGGTGGCCGCCCCGGCGACCCCGGTGCCGCTGCCGGCGCGGACGGCCGGGGAACTGGCCGCGGCGGTCGGCGCGGCGCTGGACAACGTGGCCCGGCACGCCGGCGGGCGGGCCTGGGTGCTGATCGAGGACGAGGAGGAGACGGTGACCGTCTCGGTACGCGACGAGGGGCCGGGCATTCCGGAGGGGCGGCTGGCGGAGGCCGCCACGCAGGGGCGCCTCGGGGTGGCCCAGTCCATCCGGGGCCGGGTGGTCGATCTGGGCGGTGAGGTGCGGATCGTCTCCACGCCGGGCGCCGGGACCGAGTTCGAGCTGATCGTGCCGAGGAGCCGGCGGTGAGCATCCGGGTGATGGTGGTCGACGACCACCCGATGTGGCGGGAAGGGGTGGCCCGCGACCTCACCGAGGCCGGCCACCAGGTGGTGGCGACCAGCGGTGAGGGACGGCAGGCGGTCCGGGTGGCCGCGGCGGCCCGGCCCGACCTGGTCGTGCTCGACCTGCAACTGCCGGACGTCTCCGGTGTGGAGGTGATCCACGGGCTGCGCGCCGCCCTGCCCGACGTGCGGGTGCTCATGCTGTCGGCCAGCGGCGAGCCGCAGAGCGTGCTGGACGCGGTCAAGGCCGGGGCCACCGGCTACCTGGTGAAGTCGGCCGCCCCGGCCGAGTTCCTCGACGCGGTGCGCCGCACAGCGGCCGGCGAGCCGGTGTTCACGCCCGGCCTGGCCGGGCTGGTGCTGGGGGAGTACCGGCGGCTCGCGGCCGCGCCGCCGACCCCGCACGACGACGCACCCCGGCTCACCGAACGGGAGACCGAGGTGCTGCGTCTGGTCGCCAAGGGGCTGTCCTACAAGCAGATCGCCGAGCGGCTCGGGGTGTCCCACCGGACGGTGCAGAACCACGTGCAGAACACCCTGGGCAAGCTCCAGCTGCACAACCGGGTCGAGCTGACCCGGTACGCCATCGAGCGGGGCCTGGACGGCTGAGAGCTCAGCGCGCCTCGGGCGGCCGGGTCTCGTGGATCGCCAGCTCCTCCGCGGTGGCGCCGCCGCCGGCCGCGCCGGCGTCGTAGGCGACGTTGTCGGTCTCCTGGTCGGTGCGCGCGCCCTCGTCCGGCTCGACCAGCCGGCCCACCTGGTGGTCGGCGACGGTGCCGAGCTGGCCGTGGTCGTAGATCGAGACCGGGGAGTTCGGGTCGGAGACCGGCCCCGGGTCGATCACGTCCGCGTCGAGCTGGGCCTGCGCCGCGGCCTCCTCGCTGTCCGCCTCGGCGGCGATGTCCGGGTCGACCGGGCCGGCGAGCGGGTCGTCGGCGGGCCGCTCGTACTGCTCGCGGTCGAGCTTGTAGTCCAGCGACTCGCCGTCGAGCTGCTCCTCCGCCGTGGTGCCGAACCGGTCCACCGCGACCGGCGTGCGGTCACCCGGGATCTGGGCCGGCTCGGGACCGTCCGCCTCGCGCCCGGTCAGGACGTCGTCGTTGGCGGTCGAGTCGTCGTCGGCGGTGTCGGGCAGGCCCTCCGCCTCGGGGTCGGACACGGGGGTGGGGTACTCGTCGTCGCGCATGGGGGTGAACTACCCACTGCGTTGACCGCATTAACCGCGACCGAGCGGGTGGATCGGGAGCAAGAGGGCGAAAACCCCGCCTCAGTTGCGGAAGGCCGCCTCGTCCTCGGCGTGGAGCACGCACCACACCACCTTGCCGTCGGGCAGCGGGGTGCTGCCCCAGCGCCGGGCCACCACGTCGATGAGCAGCAGCCCCCGGCCGCCCACCGAGTCGACCGGGGCCGGCCCCGCGTACGTCGGACGCCCGGGGGCGTGGTCCCGTACCGCCACGTGCAGGGCGCCGCCCCGGGGCGCCAGCCGGAGGGTCATCGGCGTCGCCGCGTGCGCCACCACGTTGTTGACCATCTCGGTGACCGCGATGCAGGCCGGCTCGGCCAGCTCCGGCAGTCCCCAGCGGGCACAGCCGTCGGTGACCAGCGCGCGGGCCTCGCGCGCGGCCTCCACCACCGGGAGCAGCTCGACGTCGAGCAGCTCGGGCGGCGCGTCCGCCGGTCGGGGGACCGGCCGGTCGCCGGAAACGAACAGCAGGTCGGTGGCGGGCCAGTCGGCGACCGCGCGGCCGACCTCGTCGAGCGCCTCGCGCGCCTGCGGGTCGGGGATCCGGACCCCGGACAGGTCGACCACCATCGGCCCCGGCCGGGCCCAGAGCCGGCCGAGCAGCGCGCCCCGCACGGCGTCGACCCCGGCCCGGTCGAGCACACCGGTCAGCCGGACCGTCGCGGAGGATTCGGCGGTCTCGACCAGGCAACGTGCGTCCGTCGGCATGATCGTCCCATTGTGCACGTCGGCCTCCCCCCGCGCATCGGTCCGGTCGACGGGACTCATGAGCGACCGGCCCGGGACCGTCGGCCGATCGCCGCGACGGTGCCGACCGCCGTGCCGGCCGCCGCCAGCCCGAACGCCGCGGTCAGCCGCAGGAGTTGGCCGCGCCGACCCGACCAGCCGTCGGTCCGCTCGGCCGCCGCGTCGGGGGTGAACACGTTGCCGGTGGCGTCCAGGCGTACGCCGGGACCGAACTGGGTGCGCGCGGTGTACCAGCCGAGCACCCGCTCGGCCACCGCCGGGGCGAGCCGCCACTGGAGCCCGATCAGCCGGGCCGCGCCCCCCGCGTACGCCTCCCGGCGGGGACGGCGCAGCAGCCGGACGATCGTCTCCGCCACCATCTCCGGCGGGTAGACCGGCGGCGGCGGGGTCAGCTCCCGGCCGGTGTGGTTCGCCGCGTGCCGGAAGAACGGCGTGTCGATGGTGGCCGGCAGCACGGTGCAGATCGAGATGGCGCCCCGGCCGGTCACCCGCAGCTCCTGCCGGACCGTGTCGGCCAGTCCCCGGATGGCGTGCTTGGCGGCGTTGTACGCCGACTGGTACGGCATGGCCACCTCGGCCAGCACGGACGCGTTGTTGACCAGCACGCCGCCCCCGGCCGCCCCGAGCCAGGGCAGCGCGGCCCGCATCCCGTGCACGGTGCCGAGCAGGTTCACCTCGACCACCCGGCGGAACTCGGCCACCGGGATCTCGTCGAACAGCCCTACCGTGCCGACGGCCGCGTTGTTGACCCAGGCGTCGATCCGGCCGAACTCGGCCGCCGCGCGCGCCGCCAGCCGCTCCACCGCATCCGGATCGGTCACGTCCGTGGGCACCACCAGCGCGCGCCCGCCCAGCTCCCGGCAGTGCGCGGCAACCCGCTCCAACGCCGCCTCGGTCCGGGCGGCCAGCACCACGGCGGCGCCACGACGGGCCAGCGCGTAGGCGGTGGCCGCGCCTATCCCGCTGGAGGCGCCGGTGATGACGACGGTGGCGTCGGCGAGGGTGCGGGTGAGCGGCATCCTTCGCCGGTACCCCCGCGCCGGCCGGTCATGCCGCCCGGGTCGGCCTGATCGGGACCGGTCGGCACGGTGTCCCGCCCGCGCGACGCTCCGTCGCCACCGGCGATCTGCCAGGTTTGGGCGCACCGGACCCGGGTTAATGGGACGCTCTGACCGGGAGACCCCGCTCGCGAGAACGCATGGAGGTGCACCATGCGCGTCGGCCTTGTATGCGCGCACGCCGGCTCGTCCACCGACGGTCCCACCGTCGGGACCCAGGAGCACATTGCGCGTGTGGCGGCGGAACTCGCCGCCCGGGGCCACGAGGTCCGGGTGTACGAACGCCGCGACGCGGCGGCCCAGCCCGCGCTCACCGAGCTGGACGGCTACCGCCTGGAACGGGTGCCGGTCGGCCCGGCCGACCCGCTGCCCACCGCCGAACTGGTGCCGTACGTGTCCGAGTTCGGCCGCTGGCTGGCGCAGGAGTGGGCCGGTGAGTGGGCCCCCGAGGTCGTGCACGGTCACTACTGGGTGGGCGGTCTCGCCGCCGCCCACGCGGTCCGGGCCACCGACATCCCGGTGGTGCAGACCTTCCACTCGCTCGGCGTCGAGCAGCTGCGTCACCTCGGCCGGAGCTACGGCGGGCCGGGCGAGCGCATCCCGCTGGAGCGGGCACTGACCCGGGCCGTGGACGTGGCGGTCGCCCAGTGCAACGACGAGGTCGACGAGCTGACCCGGATGGGCCTCCAGCGCACCTCGGTGGCGATGGTGCCGACCGGCGTGGACCTCGGCCAGTTCCACCCGGACGGCGAGGCCGCCCCCCGGGACCAGCGCGCCCGGATCCTCTCCGTGGGCGGGCTCTCCGCCGGCCACGGCCAGGACGACCTGATCCGGGCGATGCGACTGGTCGGCGACGCCGAGCTGGTGATCGCCGGCGGACCGCCGGCCGAACGGCTGGCCGGCCACGCCGAGGCGCGCCGGCTGCGCGAGCTGGCCGAGCGGGCCGGGGTGGCCGAACAGGTGAAGCTGGTCGGCGCGGTCCCGCACGACCAGATGGCCACCTGGTACCGCTCCGCCGACGTGGTGGCCTGCACGCCGCACTACTCGTCCGCCGGCCGCGTCTCGCTGGAGGCGATGGCCTGCGGGGTGCCGGTGGTCGGCTACGCCATGGGCGGCATCGCCGACGCCGTGGTGGACGAGGTGACCGGCAAGCTGGTGCCCCCGGGCGACGTCCGCACCCTCGGGGTGACGCTGCGCCGGATGCTCACCGACAACGCCGGGCGGTTCGCGTACGGCCACGCCGCGGTGGACCGGGTGCGGTGCAGCTACACCTGGGAACGGACGGCGGCGGCGCTGGAGCGTCTCTACGAGCGGGTGATCGGGCGCCGTCGCCCGGCCACCCCGGTGGAGCCGACCCCGCCGGTCGAGGTGGTCGTCGAGGCCCGGGGACCGGTCGAGGCGGCCTGAGCGGGCACCACTCCGGCGCCGATCATCGCCGGCCCCCGGTCGCGGGCGGTCGCGTGGTGGTGCTGCGGCTCGGCGTACCGGGTCAGGCCCACCACGGCCGCCAGCGTGACCAGGAAGCCGAGCCCGGCCAGCCACTCCCGCCCCGGCCAGATCTTGTCGTTGAGCAGCAGCAGGCCGACGATCGCCGCGGGCACCGCGCCGGCGGCGTCCATCGCGGCCACCGCGGCCGTGGTCGAGCCGCGCTGCATCGCCAGGCCGAGCAGCAGCTGGCCGACCACCGAGTGGGCGATGAGCAGGTAGAGCAGGGGGTCGCGGACGAACGCCTCCGCCGAGTCGGCCGAGGCGAGCGGCCGGGCCGCCACCGCGGCGGCGGAGAACGCCATCCCGGCCAGCGAGCCGAGCACCACCGACCCGGGCGCGCCGTGCAGCCGGGCGGCGAAGAAGCCGGACACGGCGATCGCGCCGAGCGCCACCACCAGACTGATCAACCCGGCGGTGCCCAGCTGCCGCGACGGCGCCGGCTCGGCGGAGAGCACCAGCGCGGTGATCCCACCGAAGAGCAGCACCAGCAGGGCCACCTCGGCGGCCGGCAGACGCCACTTCAGCACCAGCACACCGAGCACGGCGGTCACCCCGAGCCCGGCCGCCACACTCGCCTGGACCAGGAACAGCGGGAGGTCGCGGCGGGCCAGGAAGGCCAGCACGAAGCCGACGACCTGGCAGGTCAGCCCGATCAGGTACGTCCGGTGGCCGGCCAGCCGCAGCAGCAGCCCCGGGTCGAACGTGTGGTGCACGGTGGTCCGTGCCGCGGCGACCGACTGGAGGAGGTTGGCGAAGCCGTACGCGACGATCATCGCCGCGAGGAAGCACCAGCCGGAGGAGACCACCTGGCGAGGATAGAGCTCCCGCCGGGTCAGCGCTCGGCCGGCCGGCCGAGCCGGCGCAGGATGTCGTCGTGCAGCGCGCCGTTGCTGGCGATCGCGCTGATGTCGCCGGAGTCCGCGCCGGCCGGCGCGGGCCGCCCGGCCAGGTCGGTGAACGTGCCGCCGGCCTCGGTGACGATCGGCACCAGCGCGGCGATGTCCCACAGCGACAGCTCCGGCTCCACCATCACCTCCAGCGCGCCCTCGGCCAGCAGCATGTAGCCGTAGAAGTCGCCGTACGCCCGGCTGCGCCAGGTGTCCCGCATGAGCTGGAGCATCGCGTCCAGCCGACCGGCCTGCTCCCATCCGGTGAGCGAGGAGTAGCAGACGCTGGCGTCGGCCAGCGCCGTGACGCCGGAGACCCGGATCGGCGTCGCCTCGGCCGGACCGGGCCCGGCGAACGCCCCCGCGCCGACCGCGCCCCACCAGCGCCGCCCGAGCGCCGGCGCGGAGACCAGGCCGAGCACCGGCCGGTCGTGCTCCAGCAACGCGATCAGGGTGGCCCAGACGGGTACGCCCCGGACGAAGTTCTTCGTCCCGTCGATCGGGTCGACCACCCAGCGCCGCCCGTCCGGGCCGGCGGCGGGCTGCTCCCCGTACTCCTCGCCGAGCAGGCCGTCGTCCGGTCGGTGCGTGGCCAGCAGGGCCCGGATCTCCCGTTCCACGGCGGTGTCCGCGTCGGAGACCGGGGTCAGGTCCGGCTTCGACTCGACCCGCAGGTCGAGGGCGCGGAACCGGGCCGTGGAGACGGCGTCGGCGGCGTCGGCGAGCAGGTGGGCGAGGGCGAGGTCGTCGGCGTACCCGGTCATGGTCGACACGCTAGCGCCGGCCGCGCCGGCGGCACCGGCGGGTGGGGCGTCCGTCCGCCGGTCAGGACCCGGCGAGCGGGTCGCCCGGGTTGCGCTCGGGCTCGCGCGGGTCGCCCTCGCCGCTGCGCGAGGCCAGCAACCGCCGGTACGAGGCCAGCCGGCGCGGGTCCGCCTTGCCGGCGGCCACCCAGGCGTCCAACGCGCAGTCCGCCTCGTCGGCGGTGTGCGGGCAGTTGGCCGGGCAGTCGACGGTCGCCTCGACCAGGTCGGGGAAGCCGTGCAGCAGGCTCTCCGCCGAGACGTGCGCCAGCCCGAAGCTGCGGACGCCGGGAGTGTCGACGATCCAACCCGGGTCACCGGCCGGATCGGGCGGCGGCGGCAGGCGCAACGCCACCGCGCTGGTCGAGGTGTGCCGGCCGCGGCCGATCGCGCTGACCGTCCCGACCGCCCGCTCCGCATCCGGGCACAGACGGTTGACCAGCGTCGACTTGCCCACCCCGGAGTGGCCCACCAGCACCGAGATCCGGCCGGCGAGCAGCGCCCGCAGCTCGGCGAGGTCGGACTCCGGGCGGATCAGCACGTACGGCAGCTCCAGCTCGGTGTAGTAGCCGAGCACCGCCTCCGGGCCGGCCAGGTCGGCCTTGGTGAGGCAGAGCAGCGGCTCGATGTCGGCGTCGTACGCGGCCACCAGGCAGCGGTCGATGAACCCGGTGCGCGGCGGCGGGTCGGCCAGCGCGCTGACGATCACCAACTGGTCGGCGTTCGCCACCACCACCCGCTCCAGCCGGCCCTCGGCGGTGGTCTCGTCGTCGTCGGCGGTGCGCCGCAGCACGGAGCGGCGCTCGGCGATGCGGACGATGCGGGCCAGCGCGCCGGACGCGCCGGAGGTGTCGCCGACCAGCCCCACCCGGTCGCCCACCACCACCGACTTGCGTCCCAGCTCGCGGGCGCGCATGGCGGTGACGACCGGGGTTTCGGGACCGGCGTCGGGCAGCACGCAGGTGTAGCGCCCCCGGTCCACGGCGATCACGAACCCGTCGACGGCGTCGGCGTGCCGGGGCCGGGTGCGCGTACGGGGCCGCGACGACCTGCCGGGGCGTACCCGGACGTCGTCCTCGTCGTACTCCCGCCGCTTGGTCGCCAGGACGTCCCCCCGCTGTCAGTTCTTGCCGGTCGCCATCCCCGACCATAGTGCCGGGAACTCCGGCATGGTCTTCGAGGTGCACGTCACGTCGTCGACCTCGATGCCGGGGACGGCCAGGCCGGCCACGGCCGCGGCGTGCGCCATCCGGTGGTCGGCGTACGTCCGGAACGTGCCGCCGCGCAGCGGTCGGGGCCGGATCTCCAGGCCGTCGTGGGTCTCGGTGACGTCCGCGCCCAGCCCGGCGAACTCCTTGGCCAGCGCGGTGACCCGGTCGCTCTCGTGGCCCCGGATGTGACCGATCCCGGTCAGCCGGGACGGGCCGTCGGCCAGCAGGGTGAGCGCGGTCAGCACCGGGGTCAGCTCACCCACGTCGGAGAGGTCGGCGTCCAGCCCCCGGACCGTGCCGGTGCCCCGCACGGTCAGCCCGTCGGTGCCGAGCGTGACCTCGCCGCCCATCCGGTGCAGCAGCTCGCGCAGCTGCTCGACCGGCTGGAGGCTGCTGCGCGGCCAGCCCTGGAGCGTGACCTCACCGCCGGTGACCAGCGCGGCGGCGAAGAACGGCGCGGCGCCGGAGAGATCGGGCTCGATCTCCCAGCCGCGCCCGGTGAGCGGGCCGGGCTCGACCACCCAGACGTCGGGCGTGGTGTCGTCCACCGCCGCCCCGGCGGCCCGCAGCATCTGCACGGTCATCCGCAGGTGCGGCGCGGACGGCACCGGCGGGCCCTGGTGCCGGACCACCACGCCCCGGTCGAAGCGGGGGGCGGCCAGCAGCAGCCCGGAGACCAGCTGACTGGACGCGGAGGCGTCGATGACGACCTCGCCGCCGGTCACCCGGCCGGCGCCGAGGACCACCAGGGGCAGGCTGCCGGTCGGTGGGGTGTCGATGCGGACGCCGAGCGTGCGCAGCGCGCCGATCAGCGGGCCGAGTGGACGGGTGCGCGCGTGCGGGTCGCCGTCGAACGTGACCCGCCCGGCGGCCAGCCCGGCCACCGGCGGCAGGAAGCGCATCACGGTGCCGGCCAGCCCGACGTCGACGTGCGCCGGACCGACCAGCGGGTGCGGCCGGACCAGCCAGCGGTCGTCGTCGGAGGCCGACATGTGGGCCCCCAGCTCGCGCAGGCCGCCGGCCATCAGCTCGGTGTCGCGGGCGCGCAGCGGCCGGGCGAGCGTCGACGGCCCGCTGGCCAGCGCGCCGAGCACCAGGGCCCGGGCGGTCATGGACTTGGAGCCGGGCAGGCGCAGCGTCGCGGCGACCGGGTCGCTCGCGGTCGGCGCGGTCCACGGCTGCGGCGGACGCGTCGCGGTCAGATTCCCCACGCCTCCATTCTGCCAACCCGACGGCCCGGTGGAACCGTCCCCGCGCCCTGCTCCCGGTGAGCGGGACAGCCGAAACCCCGGGGTGGGGCTAGCGTGGGCGCCATGTGCGGGAGGTATGCGACGACCCGGAGCGCGGGGGACCTGAGCGCGCTGTTCGAGTCGGCCGACTCCACCGGCGGCGTCGGGCCCGACTTCAACGTCGCCCCGACCGATCCGGTGCCGCTGGTCCGGCTCGCGCCCGAGGGGCACCGGCTGCTCTCCCTCGGGCGTTGGGGCCTGCTCCCGCCCTGGTCCCGCAGTGCCGCCGGCGCCGCCCGCATGATCAACGCGCGGGTCGAGACGGTCGCCACCAGCCGCGCGTACGCCCCGTCCTTCGCCCGCCGGCGCTGCCTGGTCCCGGCCGACGGGTGGTACGAGTGGGTCCGTCGTCCCGACGGCGGTCGGCAGCCCTACTTCATGACCCCACGGGACGGCTCGGTGCTGGCGTTCGCGGGCATCTGGTCGCTCTGGGAGTCGGCCGGCCAGGCCCGGCTGACGTTCAGCGTGTTGACCACCGCGGCGCTCGGCGAGCTGGCCGAGGTGCACGACCGGATGCCGCTGCTGCTGTCCCCGGACCGCTGGGCGGCGTGGCTCGGCCCGACCGACGAGCCCGCCGCGCTGCTCGCCCCGCCCGACGACGCGCAGCTCGCCGGGTTGGAGATCCGGCCGGTCTCACCGGCCGTCGGCGACGTCCGCAACGACGGGCCGGAGCTGATCCGACGGGTCGGCCCGGCGGGGGCGGAGGCGGATTCCGAACTGACGCTGTTCTGATCACGCTCGGCACATTGTCGTGTGCTGATTTGCCGGGGTTACGCCTGAAACGTCGCCCGGACGTTCAGCCAGGTTTACCGGAGACCCTTGTCCCCGCGTGCGCGAGTGCGATAGAACACAGCGCCGGTGGTGGGTGTCCGTTCGCACGGGGCGGATGACACCCATCGATCTCTTCGAAGATCCTCGCCGGTCCCACGGGGGAGGTGGGTGTATTGACACGGGCACGCATGCCCCGCCCGCACGAGGTGGCCGCCGCGCGGCGCGATCCACGACTGCTACGGGCTCTGCGCGAACGGCGACAGGACGACGCCTGGCGCACCAGAGGCACCTGCCAGAGCGTCGATCCGGAGACGTTCTTCCCGGCGCCCAACGAGCCGGCCGACGCGGCGGTGGCACTCTGCCGCACCTGCGACGTCCAGGGCTCCTGCCTGGCCTGGGCGCTGGAGGTCGGCGACTGTCACGGCGTCTGGGGCGGCACCACGCCGCGTGAGCGGCGGGCCATGCTCGTCGCCTGGCGCAGCGAGGTGCAGCCGGATCCGGACGCGATCGACGAGGCCGGCCCGCCGGTCCGGGACCGTCTGCTCACGCTGGTGCCGTTGAGCTGATCGCGCCGTTACCCGCGGTCCGGTTCGCCGGCCCGCGGGTAACGGCACTGCCGATCTCGCAGCGATCATTGGTGCCGTCCGCGGGCGCCGGATTACCGATCGCGCGCCGATCGGTGCCGGCGGGGTTGTCCGGTCGCGCTGATCAAGCGTCGGCGACGATGCCGATCTGACGCGGTGTCGACGGGCGTCGTCGTGCGCGGCCGGCCCGGGGTGCCTGGCGCGCCTCGGTCCGGTCCCGGCCGCGTTCCCCGTGCTTGGCTCAGCCGTGGCCGTGGCCGTGGCCGTGGCCTCTTCGGTCGGTGACTTGCCACTGGGCGGGATTCCGCTTCCAAGGAATGAGACCGGCGGAGATCTTGGTAGGAAAGGGCCCCTATAGGGGCCATTCCGTACCAAGATCTCGCGTGCGGCGTGCGGCGTGCGGCGTGCGGCGTGCGGCGTGCGGCGTGCGGCGCGCGGCGTGCGGCGTGCGGCGTGCGGCGTGCGGCGTGCCGCGCCGCGAGCTGTCAGCCGTGAGCCGTGTGCTGTGCGCCGCCAGCGGGGGCCGTGCGCCGTGAGCGACGAGCCGTGGGCCGCAGGCGGCTGAGGCCGTGGCTGGGTGGGATGTCCCTCCCTTCCGCGTCGTGCGTCGCGTCGCGTGACGTCGCGCGCAGAATGAGGCGGTGCGGCACGACGACGAGATCCGCGCAGAATGAAGCGGTGCGGCACGACGACGAGATCGACACTCCGCGGGGGCCGGCCCGGATCCGGCTCGACCGGCCGGCGGCGGCCGGTTCCACGGTCCTGGTGCTGGGCCATGGGGCGGGCGGGAGCGTGGACGCGCCGGACCTGGTCGCGGTCCGCGACGCGGTGTGCGACGCCGGGGCGGGAGTGGTGCTGGTGACCCAGCCCTACCGGGTCGCCGGCCGGCGCGCGCCGGCACCGGCCGGGCACCTCGACGAGGCCTGGACGGCGGTGCTGGCCGAGCTGCGCCGACGCCTGCCCGACGCCGGCCGCTGGGTGGTGGGCGGCCGGTCCAGCGGCGCCCGGGTGGCCTGCCGGACCGCCGGGACGGTCGGGGCGTCGGGGGTGGTGGCGCTGGCGTTCCCCCTGCACCCGCCGGGGCGGCCGGAACGCTCGCGGGCGGCGGAACTGGACACCGGCCTGCCGACGCTGGTGGTCAACGGCGACCGGGACCCGTTCGGTGTACCCGCCGCGGGGCCGGGAGTCGAGGTGGTGGTCCGGCCGGGGGAGCGCCACGACCTGCGGGTCGATCCGACGGGTACGGCGGCGGCGGTCCGCGACTGGCTCGCCGCTCGCGGTTGGTTGAGCTGAACCACGGTCCGGGAGGCGTGACCCTCCCCGGCGGTGGTCGTTGCACCGGGTGGCGCCGGCCGCCCGGTTCGGGCGCGCCGGGGTCACCTCCCAGGCCCTTCCTGGTCCCAGCGTCGGTCGCGGCCGAGGCTGGGGCCGGGAACGGGTGGACGGGTGGTCGAGCCGGTGCGATGGAATGCGACGGCCCGCGCTTCGCGTTGAAGCCCCTTGGATGACATTGTCAGCGCGAGGGGGGTGACCGGTGCCGATCGAGACACGGAACCGGGAGCGGGACGAACGGGACGAACGGCGGCTCCGGCGGCTGCTCGACGCGCCGGAGTGGCCCGCGTCGGGGTCGGCCGTGAGCACCGGCACACACTCGGGAACTGAATCTGCCGGCTCCCGGCTACGCGTATCCTCGGCGGGAAAGCATCCGACGCGAGGGGATGTGCGGTTGACCACCGAGAAGACGGACGAGCGCAGGGCCCGCTTCGAGCGGGACGCGATGCCCTTCGTCGATCAGCTCTACGCTGCCGGGCTGCGGATGACCCGCAACCCGGCGGATGCCGAGGACCTGGTCCAGGAGACCTACCTGAAGGCGTACGCCGCCTTCCACCAGTTCGAGCAGGGCACGAACCTGAAGGCCTGGCTCTACCGGATCCTGACCAACACCTACATCAACTCCTACCGGAAGCGGCAACGCCAGCCGATCCAGGCGCCGACCGACGAGATCACCGACTGGCAGCTCGCCGAGGCGGAGTCGCACACGTCCAGCGGTCTGCGTTCGGCCGAGACCGAGGCGCTCGACCGGCTGCCGGACAGCGACGTCAAGGAGGCCCTCCAGCAGTTGCCGGAGGAGTTCCGCCTGGCCGTCTACCTGACCGACGTGGAGGGCTTCTCCTACAAGGAGGTCGCCGACATCATGGGCACGCCGATCGGCACCGTGATGTCCCGCCTGCACCGGGGGCGGCGCAACCTGCGCAAGCTGCTCGAGGGGTACGCGGCCGAGCGCGGTTTCAGCGCCGCGTCGTCGAAGGGCTCGACCGCCACCGCCGGCCGGGAGGTGTGACCGTGAGTTGTGGAGAACCGCACGAGACGGACTGCCGCGAGGTGCTCGCCGAGGTCTACCTCTACCTCGACCTGGAGTGTGCCGAGGAGCGCCGGGTGCTGATCCGGCACCACCTCGACGAGTGCGGCCCGTGCCTGCGCGAGTACGGCATCGAGCAGGAGGTCAAGGCGCTGGTCGCCCGGTGCTGCGGCAACGAGGCCGCGCCGGAGAAGCTGCGCGAGCGGCTGCGGCTGCGGCTGACCGAGCTGGTGGTCTTCGAGACGACCGAGTCGCGCGAGCTGGCTGACTGACTGGGCACGTACACCGGTGGCCCGGGTCCGCACGGACCCGGGCCACCGGTGTGTCCGGCCCCGGGCCGGCGCGCTGATCGCGGACGATCAGGAGTTGGGGCGCTTGCCGTGGTTCGCGCCGCTCTTCTTCCGGGCCTTCTTCTTCCGGGCCTTCTTCGCCATGCTCTGCCTCCTTGTGCTGGTCACGGTCCGTCCGCGGCGAAGCGCGGCGGAGGTCGCGTGTGGTCCCCGGGCGCGCCGGGAGCCGACCCGCACGATGCTAGTGCCGCCCGGTCCGTCCCGTGGGCGGCGGGGCGGGTCCGCGCCCGGGTGGTCCGAGGGTCGGCGTGACCGGCGTCATGATTGGATACCGTCGCAGGACTGTCGGACAGAGGGAGGGCCGGACATGGCCGAGGAGATCCGCGCCGAGATGGTGGCGAACGTCTGGAAGGTCGTCGCGTCGGCCGGGGACACCGTGTCCGAGGGCGACACGCTGGTGATCCTGGAGTCGATGAAGATGGAGATCCCGGTGGTCGCCGAGTCCGACGGCGTGGTGCAGCAGCTCGCGGTCAACGAGGGCGACGTGGTGCAGGACGGTGACCTGATCGCGGTGATCGGTTGAGCGGCCTGCTCGTCCGCCGCGCGGAACCGGCGGACTTCCCGGCGGTGGCCCGCCTGACGGTGGCCGCGTACGAGGCGGACGGCCAGCTCAAGGGCGAGAACGGGTACGCCGTGGTGCTCGCCGACGTGGCCGGCCGGGCGGAGACCGGTGAGGTGCTGGTGGCCGTGGACCAGCCGACCGGCTCGGTACTCGGCGCGGTCACGTTCGTGCTGCCCGGGACGCCGTACGCGGAACTCGCCGGGCCGGGCGAGGCGGAGTTCCGGATGCTCGCGGTGGACCCGGCGGCGCAGGGGCGGGGCGCCGGCGCGGCGTTGGCGCGGGCGTGCGTGGCGCGCGCCGTCGAGCTGGGCTGCACGGCGGTGGTGATCTGCGTACGCGACGGCATGGCGGCGAGCGCGCGGCGCCTCTACGACGGGCTCGGGTTCGTCCGGCTGCCGGAGAAGGACTGGTCGCCGCTGCCCGGCGTCGAGCTGCTCGGCCTGCGTCTGGCGCTGACCGCCGAGGGCTGAGCCGGCTCAGCCGCCGATCTTCGCCAGCAGCTCGTCGGCCACCTCCAGGGCGATCTTCTTCCGCTCGTCGTCGGAGATGCCCGGCGCGCGCACCGCGAACCAGCTGGTGTGCACCGCGAACAGGGTGAGCGCGGCCCGCAGCTGGGCGGCCGGTGACTCGTCGCCCCGGCACAGCTCGCCGGCCAGCCGCATCATCCGCTCGCGCATCTGCTGGCCGGCGGCGAGGCTCTTGAGCACGGTCTGGTTCTGCTCGAAGAAGCGCATCACCTTGGGCAGCTCGCCGGCGAACATGGCGTCGGCGTACCGGCCGATCAGCGCGCGCCGGGTCTCCAGCGTGGCGGGCTGCTCGGCGGCCCAGGCGATCAGTTCGTCCATCCGGCGGAGCCGGTCGTCGACGAAGCTGGTGACGATCTCGTCCTTGCTCTTGAAGTGGTAGTAGAGCGCGGCCTTGGTCACGTTGAGGCGCTCGGCGATCTCCCGGAGCGAGGTCTTCTCGTAGCCCTGCTCGGTGAACAGCTCCAGCGCGACCGCCTGGATCCGCTGGCGCGTGCCGCCTGTGCCCTCGCTCACCGACCGACACCTTCCAATCCGCTTGACGCTCGTCCGTACCCCAGCTTACCGTGCGGCTAGTAAGCTAACTAGCCGGGCGGCAAGTAAGTCGATCACCGATCTGCGGGGGAGCCTACCCATGAGTCAACCAGCCGAGGTCACCGCGAGACCCAATGTCCGCGTCGTCCTCTTCGGCCTGATGATCGCGATGATGCTCGCGATGCTCGACAACATGATCGTCAGCACCGCGCTGCCACGCATCGTGTTCGAGTTCGGCGGCGCCGACCACTTCACCTGGGTGGTCACCGCGTACGTGCTCGGAACGACGGTCTCCACCCCGATCTGGGGCAAGCTCGGCGACCTCTACGGCCGCAAGGCCGTCTTCCTCACCGCGGTGGTCGTCTTCCTGGTCGGCTCCGCGCTCTGCGGCATGTCCGGCTCCGGCGTCTTCGGCGGCACCGACAACGGCATGGTCGAGCTGATCGCGTTCCGGGCGGTCCAGGGTCTCGGCGCCGGCGGTCTGATGGTCGGCGTCATGGCGATCATCGGTGACCTGGTCCCGCCCCGGGAGCGGGGCCGCTACCAGGGCATGATCGCCGGCATCATGGCCATCGCCATGGTGGCCGGCCCGCTGGTCGGCGGTTTCATCACCGACAACCTGTCCTGGCGTTGGGCGTTCTACGTCAACCTGCCGCTGGGCGGCGTGGCGCTGCTGGTCCTCGCCACCACCATGCACCTGCCGAAGTACCGCACCGAACACAAGATCGACTGGCTGGGCGCGGCGCTGCTCTCGGTCGGCATCACGGCGCTGGTGCTGGTCACCACGTGGGGCGGCAACGAGTACGACTGGGGTTCGCCGCAGATCCTCGGCCTCGCCGCGCTGGCCGTGGTCGCGCTCGGCGCCTTCGCCCTGGTCGAGCGGCGCGCGCCGGAGCCGATCCTGCCGCTGGGCCTGTTCGCCAACCGCAACTTCGCGCTCATCTCGGTGATCGGGTTCCTGCTCGGCTTCGCCATGTTCGGCGCGATGAACTTCCTCCCGCTCTACCAGCAGACCGTCCAGGGCGCCTCCGCAACGAACAGCGGGCTGCTGCTGCTCCCGCTGATGTTCGGCATGCTCGTGGTCTCGCTGGTGGTGGGTCGGACGATCACGAAGACCGGGCGCTACCGCGCCTTCCCGATCATCGGCGGCGTGGTGATGGCGCTCGGCATGGGGCTGCTCAGCCTGCTCGACCTCGACACCAGCAAGACGCAGTCCTCGATCTACATGGTCGTGCTCGGCGTCGGCATGGGCTTCCTCATGCAGACCTCGATGCTGATCGCCCAGAACAGCGTCGAGCAGAAGGACCTGGGCGCGGCGAGCGGCGCGGCGACCTTCTTCCGGTCCATCGGCGGCTCGTTCGGCGTCTCGCTCTTCGGCGCCGTCTTCGCCAACCGGCTGGCCGACTCGGCGGCCGGCCCGGCGTTCGCCGGCAAGGGCGGCGGCGAGGGCGGAGCGCTGGACCTGGAGAAGCTCAAGCAGCTCACCGGCGCGACCCGGGAGGTGGTGCTGGGCGCGCTCGCCGACGCCATCTCGCACGTCTTCCTGTGGGCCGTCTTCTTCACCGTGGCGGTCCCGGTGCTCGCCTGGTTCATCAAGGAGGTGCCGCTGCGGGCGACGAACGACGCCCCGCCGGCCGGCGCCACGCCGGAGGACGAGGCCGAGATCGCGCTCGGCAAGGCTCCGGTCTGACCCACCGGCCGCGGCCCCGCCGACCCCACCCCGGGGTACGGCGGGGCCGTCTCGCATCCGGGACGGGGGCGGTCAGGCGCGGCGGAACAGCGCGGTGAGGCGGTGCCACAGGCGGCGGAGCGGACCGGCGCCGGCGGCCGTGACCAGCGCCTCGGCGGTGGCGCGGGTGGCCGGGTCCAGGGCCGGGGTGGCCCGGGCCAGGTGCGCCAGCGACACCGCCGCCGGGGTCCGGCGGGCCCGCCCGCCCGCCACCTCGGCGAGCCGCCCGGCCACCAGGCCGGCCACGTCGGTGCGTACCCCGGGTTCCACCCAGGCGGCGGTGACCAGCGCGAACAGCGCCGCCTCGGCGACCGGGCCGGGACCGCCGGCGGCCAGTGCCCCCAGCACCCGGCGGCGGGTGGACTCCGCCCACGGCTCGTCGGTGCGGTGGTGCAGCAGGCCGAGGCAGGCCCAGACCTGGGCGCACCGCACCCAGAGCGCGGGATCCTGGCCGGCGAGCACCCGCCCCAGCGCGGTGGGCGGCGTCTCCGGCGGATGCGCCAGCAGGCCGAGCAGGTCGTCGAGGTCGACGGTGGCGAGGCCGACCGCGGCGTCGTACGCCGCCGGGGGATGGGCCCAGGCCGGCTGGGCGAGCTGCTGGAGCCGTCGTACCGCGCCGGCCGACGGGAGCGTGCTGTCGGCGAGGCTCTCCGGCACCAGCGGGTCGTCCGCGCCCACCGGGGTCACCTGACCCAGCCAGGGGCGGCCCCGGCAGCACTCGGCGAGGTCGCCGTGCTCGTGCGAGTCGTCCGGGTGGTCGCGGACGAAGTCGGCCAGCGCCACCAGGTGGTCGACGTTCCCGTCGCGCTGGAAGCGCAGCCGGTGCGCGGTGTGTACGGCGCAGTCGAAGGACGGGTCCTTCGCCAGCGCGCGGTCCACCCAGTCCAGCGCGGCGTCCAGCCGGCCGTGGTCGGCCAGCGTGCCGGCGATGTCCGCGTAGACCGCCAGGTCGTCCGGGTCGAGCGCGACGGCGCGCTCCAGCGCGGCCAGCGCGTCGGCGGTCCGGCCCGCGCTGCGGTACGCGTACCCGAGCCAGACCTCGCCGAGCTTGGTCTGCTTCGCGCGTACCCCCCGGGTGGCCCAGGCGACCGCCAGGGCGACCTCGCCCAGGCGTCGGGCCAGCGCGGACGCCGCGCCCAGCAGCAGCGGGTGCTCGGGGTGCACGGTGATCGCGTTGCGGGCCAGCGCCAGGTAGGGCTGGAGCGGTTCGCGCAGCCGGCGCGGCACCGGGTCCGGCACGGCCGCGCAGACCTGCATGAGGATCCGCGCGGTGCGCTCCGGGTCGAGGCGTTCCGGCAGGTCGGCGGCGGTCACCCAGGGCACGGCGGCCCACGGCGCGCCGGGCGCGTAGCCGGTGGCGGCGGCCAGCAGGTCGAGCCCTTCGGCGGGACGGCCGGCGGCGGCGAGCAGGTGTGCCCGGGCCACCACGGCGCCGACGAACGCGTGCTGTCCCAGCGGGAAGAGGTCCAGGTCGCCGCCGCTGGCGGCGGCGAGCCGGGCGAGCGTCTCGTGCGCCTCGGGCAGGGTGGGGGAGCGGACCAGCGCCGCAGCCACGTGGTCGGCCGCGTGCCGCAGGTCGCCCTCGCCCAGCGCCAGGCGGGCCAGCGCGAGTTCCTCCTCCGCGGAGAGCGCGGCGTCGTCCTCGGGCACGTCGTCCTCTCGCCGGTCGGGTCGTCAGCCGGGCAAGCGTAGGGGATCTTGTCCAGCATTGGTGATCCACTGCGCACTACTGTTCGTTGCGTTGCCTGAGGCGGCTCAAACGTGCAAGACTGAGCATCGATCGCGCGGCAATCGCGCAGAAGGGGGTGCGGGGTGACCCGTCCAGGGGTCGGCATGGCCGCCGACATCGACGAGCAGCCGGCCGGCTACGAGCGCCTGCTCTCCACCGAGCACGCCACCGCGATCGCCGAGGTCGCGGCCGTCGTCGCGGACCGGCGGCCCCGGCACGTGGTCTTCACCGCCCGGGGCACCTCCGACCACGCCGCGCTCTACGCCGCCTACCTCACCGAGATCCGCCTCGGGCTGCCCGCCGGGCTCGCCTCGCCGAGCGCGATCACCGTCTTCGGCGCCCGGCCCGACCTCTCCGACGCGCTGGTCGTCGGCGTCAGCCAGAGCGGCGGCTCGCCCGACCTGGCCGAGGTGCTGCGGGTCGCCCGGGCCTCCGGCGCGCTCACCCTCGCCGTCACCAACAACCCCGACTCGCCGCTGGTCGAGACCGCCGAGCTGAGCGTCGACATCGCCGCCGGCCACGAGCGGGCCGTCGCCGCCACCAAGACCTACACCGCCGAGCTGCTCGCGCTGCTCATGCTGGTCGAGGGGGTACGCGCCGGCGACGGCGTGCTGCCCGCCGAGGAACGGGACGCGCTGGCCCGCCTGCCCGAGCTGGCCGCGCGCACCCTCGCCGACGACACCCCGGCCCGGCTCGCCCCGCGCTACCGGTTCGCCGCCCAGCTCGTCACCACCGGCCGGGGCTACGCGTACCCGACCGCCCGGGAGGCGGCGCTGAAGCTGATGGAGACGTCCTACCTGCCGGCGCTCGCCTTCTCCGGCGCCGACCTGCTGCACGGCCCGCTCGCCATGACCGACCCGGACGTGCCGGTGCTGGCCGTGGTCGGCTCCGGCCCCGGCGGCACGTCGATGCGCGAGGTGCTGCCCCGGCTCGGCGAGCGCCGCGCCGACGTGGTGGTGGTCGGCTCCGCCGACGTCGGGGAGACCCGGATGGCGGTGCCCGAGGTCGACGAGCGGTACGCGCCGCTGCTCGACATCCTGCCGCTGCAACGGCTCGCGCTGGCCCTGGCGCTGGCCCGCGGGGAGGACCCGGACGCACCACGCGGGTTGAAGAAGGTCACCGCGACGATGTGAGGCCCGGCGTGGCACGCTGTGGAGCGTGTCCACCCTCCGTGACCTCGCCGAGGAGCACACCGCGCTCCGTCCGGCGGACATCGACCACCTGCACCGGATCGCCGGCGACTGGCAGCTGCTGTCCGACCTCTCCTTCGCCGACCTGCTGCTCTGGGTGCCGGTGGACGGTGACGGCACCTTCCTCTGCGTGGCCCAGGTCCGCCCGACCACCGCGCCGACCGCCTACCTGGACGACCAGGTCGGCCGGATCGTCGGCGGGCCCGAGGTGGCGCACCTGGAGGTGGCCCACCGGCAGGGTCGGATCTGGCGCGAGGGCGACCCGGTCTGGTACGGCGACGTGCCCGCCCGGCACGAGGCCATCCCGGTGCGGCTGCGCACCGGCGACGGCGAGAACGGCGAGGTGATCGCCGTGGTGGGGCGCGACACCAACCTCTCCACCGCGCGCACCCCGAGCCAGCTCGAACTGAACTACCTGACCACCGCCGACGACCTGGCCCAGATGATCGCCGACGGCACGTTCCCGCCGCCCCGGCACCCGGGTGAGACCACCTCGGCGCCCCGCGTCGGCGACGGGCTGGTGCGGCTCGACGCCAACGGCAAGGTCACCTACGCGAGCCCGAACGCGCAGTCCGCGTACCGCCGGCTCGGCTTCGCCTCCCACCTGGTGGGGGAGGACCTGGCCAAGCTGCACCGCCGGCTGGCCGGCGACCCGCTGGAGGGCACCGACGCGGGCAACGCGGTGCTCGCCGCGTTGCGCGGCGAGGCGCCGCCCCGACGGGAGATCGACGCCCGCGGCGCCACCATGCTGACCCGGGCGTTGCCGCTGATGCCCGCCGGCGTGCCGATCGGCGCGCTGGTGCTGGTCCGCGACATCACCGAGGTGCGCCGCCGCGACCGCGCCCTGATCACCAAGGACGCCACCATCCGGGAGATCCACCACCGGGTGAAGAACAACCTGCAGACCGTCGCCGCGCTGCTGCGCCTCCAGGCCCGCCGGGTGGCCATGCCCGAGGCCCGGGTCGCGCTGGAGGAGTCGGTACGCCGGGTCGCCTCGATCGCGCTGGTCCACGAGACGCTCTCCATGTCCAGCGACGAGGCGGTGGAGTTCGACGGCATCGTCGACCGGGTCGCCAGCGCCGCGACCGAGGTGGCCGCCACCGAGGTGACCGTCGGCATGCGCCGCAGGGGCACCTTCGGCGTGCTGCCCGCCGAGATCGCCACCTCGCTGGTGATGGTCCTCAACGAGCTGCTGCTCAACGCCGTGGAGCACGGCTTCCCGCCGGCCGACGAGGACGGCGCTCCCGCTGCGCCGGACGGGCCGAAGCCGGAGGTGGTGGTCTCGGTGCACCGGCTCCGCAAGGAGCTGCACGTCTCGGTCACCGACAACGGGCGCGGCCTGCCCGGGCAGTTCGACGCCGAGCGGGGCGGCAACCTCGGCCTCCAGATCGTCCGGGCGCTGGTCACCGGTGAGCTGCGCGGCACCATCGAGCTGCGCAACGGCGCCGGCGGCGGCACCGAGGCGGCGCTCGTCGTCCCGCTGGCCCGGGGCACCACCGACCGCCTCACCGGGCGAGCAGGGCCACCGTGAGGCCCGGGCGCGGCCAGACCTGACGCACCGTGAAGCCGTCGCGCAGCGCCGCGCCCTTCGCGCCGGGCACCGCCGCCAACGGGTCCGCCCGACGCCCGGTGACCACCAGCCAGACCCGGTCCACCCCGGCCAGGCACCGCGCCGGGGCGTCGCACTCGGTGGCCCAGAGGTCCGCCCCCTGCCGCTGGTCGCGGACCACCAGCACGTCACGCGGCAGCCGCGACCCCAGGTGGTACGCCATGCCCAGATCCGGGAACAGCCAACTGTCCCGGGGCGAGTAGACGATCGCGTCACCCGGCCGTTCGCCGGCGGCGATCACCCGGGCCGCGCCCGCGTAGTCGACGGGCGCGCCGCGCGGCCACTCGTGGGTACGGCGCAACGCCGCCTGGTCGGGCAGCCCGAGCAGCCCGGCGAGCGCCACCAGGGCCAGCGCCGCCCCGAGCCCTGCTCCGGCCGGAGCGGTCCCCGTCGGCTTCGTCCCGTTGACCGCTGCGCGGGTGGGCGAGGCCCGGGTGGGCGAGGTCCCGGCCGGCGTGGCCCCGGTGGGCGTGGCCGCGGCCGGCGTGGCCCTGGTGGGCGTGGTCCCTGGCGGTGTGGCTCCGTTCGGTGTGGTCCCGGCCAGGGCCGCGCCGGCGAGCAGGCAGGCGAACGGCACGGTGAAGACCAGGTAGCGGGTCACCCAGAGCGGCACCACCGTGCCGGCCGCCAAGAGCAGCAGCACCGGCAGCAGCACGGCGGTGGCGGGCAGCAGCGCCCGCCGGCCCAGCCGGACCGCGCCGAGCGCCGCGAGGGCCAGCAGGAACCCGCCCACCACGCCGCTCTGCGCCAGCCCACCGGGCAGCGCCGCCAGGTCGGACAGGCGGGCCGGGTCGACCCAGTCGAGCTGCCGACCGCGCTGGCCCCGGGCGACCAGCGCCAGTGGGGTGACGAGCACGACGGCCGGCACCAGCGCCAGCAGCCACCGCGCCAGCACCCGCCGGCCGGACACCGGCGCCCCTCGGGCGTCGCGGGCCGCGCCGGCCCCGTCCCACGGCTTCGCTCCCGGCTCGCCGGGTGCCTCCGTGCCGTGCGCGGGGTGCGGTGACACCTGTGGCGTTCCACTCCCGGTCGGTATCGACGGTGGGTGGAACGCTGTGGGTGTCTCCGGAGCGCTGTGAGACCCGTGCCGTTCCACCCGTGCCCGATCTCGGGGGTGGGTGGAACGCTGTGGGTGTGTGCGGCTCGGCCACGGTGCGTCGAGCCCCTCGGATCGGGACCGGTCGGGCGGGTCGACGACCGTCGCCGGACCGCGTGCGGCGGTCAGCAGCACCACCACGGCGTGCGCGGCGAGCAGGGTGAGCGCGATCAGGTGGACCAGGGCGAGCGCGGCGACGGCGAGCGCGTACCCGGCCCAACGCCTCCAGGTCGGCCGGCGCAGCGCGTCGACCAGCAGCAGCGTGGCGAGCACGGCGAGCAGCGTCGCGAGGGCGTACGGGCGGGCCTCCTGGCCGTAGCGCGAGGTGGCCGGCAGCACCGCGAACAGCAGCCCGGCCAGCAGCCCGGCCCGGTCGCCGACGAGGCGCGCGCCGAGCCGGGCGGTCAGCGCGGCGGCGGCGGCCATGGCCAGCGCGGAGGGCAGCCGCAACGCGGTCGGCGAGGTGCCGACCAGCGCCGTCCACCCGTGCATGAGCGCGTAGTACGGCCCGGTGGCGGCGTCGATGACGCGGGTCAGCCGGAGCAGGTCGGGCAGCGGGCGGGTGGCGGCGCTCCAGGTGGCCAGCTCGTCGCGCCACAGCTGCGCGTGTCCGATCCCGACCAGCGTGATCCCCAGCGTGAGCAGCCCCGGTACGACCCACACCGGCCAACCGAGGCGGGCTCGGGACGGCGCAGGCTCGGCGAACGCGCTCACATCCCGCAGCGTCACACGCCCACCCACCCCCGCCACCCCGCTCCGCCGATTCCACCCCCACGGGCCCCCCACCCCCCCCGGCCCCCAGGCGGGTCGATCATGAGGTTGGCGGCACCCGCCGTGCCCTTTGTCGCCGCCAACTTCATGATCGACGATCCCGGGGTGGGGTGATGCTGGTCACGGGGGGTGGGGGGGTGGACGGGTGTCGATCTGGGCGGGGGCGCCCGTGATGTGGGATCACCGGGGCGGGCGGTGGTCGGTGGGGCGGTGGTGTGGCAGCATGAGGCCCATGACCGCCGCTGTCGTCCGCCGCTTCGTGGCCCGTCGCCACGTCGACTACGGCCGCGTGCGCAGCGCGATCTGTCCGGCCCACTGACGACGCCCGACCCTTCCGTCTCGGGCGCGTACTCGCGCCGGCCGTCACCGACATCGCCGTCCACGGCCCTTCTCAGGGCCGGCCGCCGCGTCCGCGCTCCAGGCACCGCAGCAGACCATGGAGGACGCCGCGATGGCGGTCAGCAGCACCCCGACCCGTCCCGACACCCCGGCGCCTGCCGCCCGTGCGCCCCGCCGGCCACGCGGCGAGGGGCAGTGGGCGCTCGGACACCGTGAGCCGCTCAACCCCAACGAGCGGATCAAGAAGGACGACGACCCGCTCAACGTGCGGGACCGGATCGAGAACATCTACGCCCACCGCGGTTTCGCCTCGATCGACCCGCAGGACCTGCGTGGCCGGTTCCGCTGGTGGGGGCTCTACACCCAGCGCAAGGCCGGCATCGACGGCGGGCGCACCGCCGTGCTGGAGCCGCACGAGCTGGAGGACGAGTTCTTCATGCTCCGGGTCCGGGTGGACGGTGGCCAGCTCAACCTGGCCCAGCTGCGCGTGGTCGCGGACATCTCCCGCGAGTTCGCCCGGGACACCGCCGACATCACCGACCGGCAGAACATCCAGTACCACTGGATCCGGGTCGAGGACATGCCGGAGATCTGGCGCCGGCTGGAGTCGGTCGGCCTGCAGACCACCGAGGCGTGCGGCGACTGCCCCCGGATCGTGCTCGGCAGCCCGGTCGCCGGGGTGGCCCGCGACGAGCTGCTCGACCCCACGCCGGCCATCGACGAGATCGTCCGCCGGTACGTCGGCGACAAGGCGTTCTCCAACCTGCCCCGCAAGTTCAAGACCTCGATCTCCTGGCTGGTCGACACCCCGTACGAGGCGAACGACATCGCGCTCCTCGGCGTCGACCACCCCGAGCACGGCCCCGGCTTCGACGTCTGGGTCGGCGGCGGGCTCTCCACCAACCCGATGCTGGCCAAGCGGCTCGGCGTCTGGGTGCCGCTGCACGAGGTGCCGGACGTGTGGGCGGGCGTGGTCGGCATCTTCCGCGACTACGGCTACCGGCGGCTGCGCAACCGGGCCCGACTGAAGTTCCTGGTCGCCGACTGGGGCGTGGAGCGCTTCCGCGAGGTGCTGGAGAAGGAATACCTGGGCCGCGCGCTGCTCGACGGCCCGGCCGCGGAGCTGCCGGCGAAGCCGGTCGACCACATCGGCGTGCACCCGCAGCGCGACGGCGCCAACTACGTGGGCGCGGCCCCGGTGGTGGGCCGGGTCTCCGGCACCCAGCTGGCGCAGCTCGCCGACGTGGTCGAGGCGCACGGCAGCGACCGGGTACGGCTCACCCCGTACCAGAAGTTGCTGGTGCTGGACGTGGCGCCGGAGCGGACCGAGTCCCTGGTGACGGCGCTGCGCGGGATCGGCCTGGAGGCCCGGCCGTCGGCCTGGCGGCGCGGCACCATGGCCTGCACCGGCATCGAGTTCTGCAAGCTGGCCATCGTGGAGACCAAGCGGCGCGGCGAGGAGCTGGTGGCGCGGCTGGAGGAGCGGCTGCGCGACTTCGACGCGGACATCTCCATCCACCTCAACGGCTGCCCGAACGCCTGCGCCCGCACCCAGGTCGCGGACATCGGGCTCAAGGGCCAGCTGGTGGTCGGCCCGGACGGCCGGCAGGTCGAGGGCTTCCAGGTGCACCTCGGCGGCGGCCTCGGCATGGCCGCCGGCCAGACCGCCGGTTTCGGCCGCAAGCTGCGCGGCCTGAAGACCACCGCCGACGACCTTCCGGAGTACGTGGAACGGCTGGCCCGCCGCTACCTGGCCGGCCGGACCGAGGGCGAGACCTTCGCCCGCTGGGTGATCAGAGTCGACGAGGAGGAGCTCCGATGAGTGATGCCCGATCCGCGCCTCTCTACTGCCCCTACTGCGGGGAGGAGGACCTGCGACCGCACGAGGCCGGGCACGGCGCCTGGGAGTGCCACGCCTGCGCGCGGGTCTTCTCGGTGAGGTTCACCGGTCTGCTGGGCCGGGCGGTGACCCGGTGAGCGGCCTGGTCTCCGCCGCGGGCCTGGGCCTGGTCGGCGCGGGTGGGGCGGCCGACCCGGCCCGGCGCGACCCGGAGGAGCTGCGTCTGCTGGCCGAGGAGGCCGGGCGGGAGCTGGCGGACGCGCCCGCGCTGGAGATCGCCCGCTGGGCGGTGGAGACGTTCGGCGAGCGGTTCTGCGTGACCAGCTCGATGGCCGACGGTGTGCTGGCGCACCTGGTCTCGCGGGTCGCCCCCGGCGTGGACGTGGTGTTCCTGGACACCGGGCTGCACTTCCCGGAGACGCTGCGGGTCCGCGACGAGGTGGCCCGGCGGATGCCGGTGCGGGTCCGCTCGATCCGGCCCCGGATGACCGTCGGGCAGCAGGACGGCCAGTACGGCCCACGCCTGTTCAACCGGTCCCCGGACGACTGCTGCCAGTTGCGCAAGGTGGAACCGCTGGAGCGGGCGCTCGCCGGGTACGACGCCTGGGCCGCCGGGCTGCGCCGGGACGAGTCGCCGACCCGCGCGAACACGCCGGTGGTCGGCTTCGACCCGCGTCGCGGCAAGGTCAAGGTGAACCCGATCGCCGCCTGGACGCAGCGCGAGGTGGACGCGTACGTGGCCCGCCACGACATCCCGGTCAACGAGCTGTTCGCCCGGGGCTACGGCTCGATCGGCTGCTGGCCGTGCACCCGCCGGACCAAGGCGGGGGAGGACCCCCGGGCCGGCCGGTGGGCGATGTTCGAGAAGACCGAGTGCGGGCTGCACACCTGACGGCCGCGCCACCGGTGGTGCTGGTGGCGCACGGCAGCCGCGATCCCCGGGCGGCCGAGGCCACCCGGGCGTTGGCCCGGGCGGTGGCGGTCGCGTGTCCCGGCCGCCCGGTGCTGCCGAGCTGGCTCGACCACACCGACCCCGGGCCGACCGAGGTGCTGCGGCGCCTGGCCGCCGACGGGCACTCCCGGGTGGTGCTGGTGCCGCTGCTGCTCACCGCCGCGTACCACCGGAAGGTGGACATCCCGGCGGCGGTGGCGGCGGCCGGCGCGGACCTCGACGTGCGGGTGACCGACGTGCTGGGACCGACCGGCGGCACGGTGGACGGCCGGCTGCTGGCCGGGCTGCGACGCCGGCTGGCCGAGGCCGCCGGGGACGACCCGGGCGACCTGGACGCGGTGGTGCTGGCCGCGGCCGGGACCCGGGACCCGGCCGCGCGGGGGTCGGTGGGTCGGGTCGCCGCGGCGCTCGGCGCCGGCCTGGGCGTGCCCTGCCGTGTCTCCTACGCCTCGGCGGCGCCCCCGGAGGTCGGCGACGCGGTGGCACGGCTGCGCGCGGCGGGGGCCGGTCGGGTCGCGGTGGCGGCCTACTTCCTCGCCCCGGGCCGGTTCCACGACGGGGTACGCGCGGCGGCCCGCTCGGCCGGGGCGGTGGCGGTCGCCGACCCGCTCACCGATCTGCCGGAACTCGCCGACCTGGTGCGCCGGCGGGTGGACGCGGCGGCGCGTTGAGCGTCCCGGGACAGCAGAACGCCCCGGCCGGAATCCCGGCCGGGGCGTCTCGCGTGTGCGGGTCAGGCGGAGTGAGCGCGCAGCACCCGGAGACCGCCGCGGCGCTTCACCGCGCGGCGCTCCTCCTCGCTCATCCCGCCCCAGACGCCGGCGTCCTGACCGGACTCCAGCGCCCACTGCAGGCACTGGTCGGTCACGGGGCAGCGCCGGCAGACGGCCTTCGCCTGCTCCACCTGCAGGAGAGCCGGACCGGACGTCCCGATCGGGAAGAACAGCTCCGGGTCCTCGTCGCGGCAGACCGAATCGTGGCGCCAGTCCATGGCGGCAACACTCCTCATTCTTAGTGGGTGGCCAGATAACGCTTCGTTGCTATTCCTATATGCATCCGCATTGCCGATAGGTGACGGTCAGCATCCATCAATTCGGCGCTGCGTGAGCAGGCTGCGGGCCCCTGGACCTGCTGGAACAGCTCAACCTGCCGAGCATATCCAGGCAATGTCCCGGTAACACGAGTTCGCTTGTGAATACTTTCACGAACTACAGCGATGTCAAGGGTGACGCTCGGAAAAACTCCGAACAGTGAGCGGGCTCACCACCCATTTGTCCGGGTTTCCGAAGTCTCTCGTTACCCGGCGTGCCACAGTCGAGGATCAATATAGTACGGTCTGCGTGACGTTGCTGACATTTCCGGCACCCTTCCTCGGCGTGGCGGCCACCGCGCCCGCGCGGCGGGGGGTCCGCGTCAACCGACTGGGATACCCGAGACCTAGCAGATTACTCTGAGTGCGGCCGGCACGGAGGTAAATCTGACTTTTTCCCGCTCGCCGAGGTAGTCGCCGTCCAGCTGGAACGGCAGCGGACGCGCCGCGAGCAGGGTGAACTCCGCCACGTCGTGCAGCCGGAGCACCTGCTTGCCGTGCGGGTCGGGCTTCCGGGAGAAGAACTGGGTCACTGTCCGTGCGGTGCTGGCCACCCTGAGCTGCCGGATGGCGAGCACGTCCAGCCCGAGGTCGAACGACGCCTCCGGATTCGGGTTGATCTCCCGGTCGCCGAGGTACGTCCACGGCGCGGTGTTCTGGATGATGGCGGTGGCCAACTCCGTCGCCGGCGCCTCACCCGGCCGCTCCAGCGTGATCGGCGGGTGCCGGCGGTCCGAGCCGACGAAGTACTGGCTCGCGGTGGACCGGAAGTAGAGCGCCGGGGTGGAGACCCGACCCCGCTTGCGGGCCTGCTCCACCCGGCGGATGACCGCCGCGTCGAGGCCGAAGCCGGCGCAGAACGTGAAGTAGCGGTCGTCCGCCCGACCCAGCCCGATGGTGCGGGATCGGCCCAGCCGCAACCCCTCCAGGATCATGCTGGTGCCGTCCGGCCACTCGCGGGGCAACCCGAGGGCGCGGGCGAAGACGTTGGTCGAGCCGCCGGGCACGGTCGCCAGCGCCGGCAACCGCTCGGCCGAGGTCTGCCCGGTGCGGAACGTCGGCGGCTCGGCCGCCATCAACCCGTTGACCACCTCGTTGACCGTGCCGTCGCCACCGAGCGTGACCACCAGGTCGACGCCCTCCTGGGCGGCCTCCCGGGCCAGATCCATGGCGTGGCCCCGTCGGCGGGTGTACCGCACCGACAGGTCGACTTCACTGCGCAGCGCCCGGACGAGCACGTCCCGGCTGCGTTCGCTGGTGGTGGTGGCCTTCGGATTGACCACCAGGACGGCCCGCATGGGCGGCACTGTACCGCGACTACCCACCGGTATCGTGGCGCCCGTGACGATCGACTCCGACCCGACCCCCGGTCCGCTCCGCGCGGCGGTGCTCCTGCTGCGCGCCGAGGCGGTGGCGCTCGGGCTGGTCGCGGTGTGGCTGATCTGGTCCGACCTCACCGCACGGACCACCGATCTGGCCTCGGCGCTGCTGGTGACCGCGTTCGCCGTCGGCGGCGCGGTCGCGCTCTGGGCTCTCGGCGGCGCGCTGTCCCGTCGGCGGGCCGGTGCCCGCGCGCCGGCCATCGTGCTCCAGCTCATGCTGCTGCCGGTCGGCTGGTTCATGATCGAGGGCGGCCTGGGCTGGCTCGGGCTGCCGTTGATCGCGCTCGGGCTCGGCATGGTGGGCCTGCTGGTCAGCGGCCCGACCAACCGGGCGCTCGGTTTCGGCGACCCGACCCCCTGACGGCCGCCCCCTGCGGCAGCTCCCGGTGGGTCAGTAGCCGCGGGCGCGACGGGTCAGCAGCGAGATGGTGGCCCGGCCGTCGGCAGCGTGGGCGCCGGCCGAGGTGGTCAACGCGGTGAGCACCTTCCAGGCGAAGGACGACTCGGACGGGAGCGTGGCCCCGCGCACGGTCGGCACGGTCACCTCGACGGTGAGCGCGTCCTCGGTGACCGCGAAGCGGCACTCCAGCTCGGCATCGCGGGTCGCGATGGCGAGCAGCATGGCGCACGCCTCGTCGACGGCGATGCGCAGATCCTCGATCTCGTCGAGGGCGAACTGGAGCCGGGCCGCGAGGCCGGCCGTCGCGGTGCGGAGCACGCCGAGGTAACCACCGTCGGCGGGCACGGTGAGGTGCACGACGTCGTCGTCCGTCGTCGGCTGCCCGGTCAGTTGAGTCACGCCTCATCCCCCCGGTGCGGGACTCTACCCGGTCAGGCGGCCGGGTGGGTGGGTGCGGGCGTCGACTGCGCGGCGAGCTCGCGCAACGCGGGTCCGGCGAG